>CAMYKD010000103.1:13443-14571 GCA_947258885.1 uncultured Kiloniellales bacterium
GGCCTCGCCGGCGAGGTGTTGGACCCCGCCGGCCCGGGCATCGCCGAGCGGGTCCAGGCCGCCCAGTTCGTCTCGGCCCATGCCGCCGCGATGGACTGGCAGGCCGAGGCCAACCGCCGCGACCTGCCGGTCCATGCCCGCCAGACCTGCCAGCGCCTGGCCCGCCAGCTCATGGCGCTCACCACGAGCCAGCTGCACGGCCTCTGCCGCCTCAAGGCCGAGCGCCGCAAGGAGCGGGCCGAGGCCGCGCGCGCCGCCGAGCAGGCCCGGCGCCGGGCCGAGCGCGAGACCAACGAGCGCTTCAAGGCCGGGGCCGCGGATGTCGAGGCCATGATCGCCGGCTTCGAGCGCACCGGCCGGGAGCTGGCCCGCGCCGACCGCGAGGCGCTGGCCGCCGCGCGGGCCGCCGCCGGCCCCGGCGCGGACGGCCCCTGGGACGACGACCTGGACGCAATGGCCGACCTCGACCAGACGGCCGAGCGCGCGTTCCCGACGACCGCCCCCCTGGCTCCTCCGAAGGTTTCGCCCGCCTGCGGCCCGAAGCCTTCGGCGGACGGGCCGAAGGGAGCGCCGCCGGGCAGCGAGCCGCCCGGTGTGGCGCCCCGCGAGCCGCAGCCCGCCGCCCCGCCAAGGCAAGCGAAGCCCGAACCCGTCGGCGCCGGCGTGCTGGAACCGCCGCCCGATCCGGCGCCGCCCCTCAACCGCCAGCGGCGCCGCGCGCTCGCGCGGCTACGTCGGCAGCAGAAGCGGGGCGAGGGGGTGCTGTAACGCCTGGATCTCGCGGCCAGGCCGGAGGCGCGGTGGTGTGCGCCTACCCAATAACGCAATAACGCATGCCCGACCCCGTCACGTAAGCTGCCTGAACGGCGAAGCCTGGGAGGGCCGAGCGAGCGGCTTGGTGGCGTGGGCGGGAGTGAGCCCGGTTCCATCTGCTCCATAATGCAATAACGCAAGCATTACCCCCTCACCCGCCAGACCGGCGCCGCGACCGCGCGGGCGGGCTCGACGGCGCGCGATCGTCCGGGGCGGCCGCTCACCCGCGCCGCGCCGTCACCTTGATCGGCGTCGGGTTGTAGCCGTTGCAGGGATTGTGCATCTGCGGGCAGTTGGACAGGACGGCCAGCACGT
>CAMYKD010000104.1 GCA_947258885.1 uncultured Kiloniellales bacterium
GCCTCCGGGTTGGCCGAGGCCCAGAGCGCGCCGGAGCCGATCCGGCTCGGCATCTCCTCCTCGGCAAAGCCGGTCAGCCAGGGCGTCGGCTGGGCGGTCAGGAACAGCGACTGCCGGTAGTCGGCCGAGAGCTGGTAGTGCCCGATGGTCTCGTCCACCAGGCCCAGGAGCGGCGGTTTTTCGACGTCCGGGTCCAAATCGTCGACCCCCAGGAATACGAAGGGAATGACGTCGAGCCGCTTGCCGCCCCGGGTCGGCCGGTGCACCTCCGCGATCCCCCATTTGCCGTCGCGCGCGCCGCCGGTCCGCCAGATCCGCACTTCGTAGAGCCCGTCGACCAGCAGCAGCTCGCGGTACTGCGTCTCGGCCTCCGAGGCCGTAGTGTCCGGCTCGGCCAGCTTGACCCGCGCGGTGACGAAGCGGCCGTCGATCCTCGCGCGCTCCCAGTCCTCGATCCGTTCCGCCGCATAGCCGGCCCAGAGCGGCAGGGCGCCGGCCGGCCGGTCGCCCGGCATGTCGACGAGAACGCCGGTGCGCCCGAGCGCCAGCACCTCGCCCGCCGCCTGTTGGACGAAGACCCGGAACGGCAGGCCCTTCGTGGCGAGGCCGTCGAGCCCGGCCAGCAAACGCGCCGGCCCGGCCACCTCGGGCTCGCGCCGGAACACCGCGCCCAAGAGGCCGCGCCGCGTGCGCTCCGGCACGTCGACCCAGCGCGCCCGCGCCTTGTAGGCTTGATAGGCCGCCGCGTCCTGCCCCTCGGGCCGCGGCAGATAGGCGGTGGAACGCGCCTTGACCGCGTCGCCGCCCGCCAGCGCGTCGCGCACCCGCTGCCACAGCGGGGCGAAGGAGTCGTAGTCCGGATGCCGGTCGGTGATGGTCATGCGTGTCGCTCCGCTCCAGATGACAGAAGCCAGAAGACAGATGACAAAACCAACTGTCGTCTGTCGTCTGTCGTCTGGTTCAGTGAAAGCCGCCGAGCCGTCGTTCGCCGGAAAGCCCCCGCCGCGCCATGATCCGGTAGCGGGTCTCGTCGTAGACGTGGTCCTCGGCGTTCGTGTCGACGTCGTCGGGATCCTTGGCGCCGCGCGGCAGCACCGGGACCGTGCGGATGAAATGGCGGCAATCGGCGAAGACGAAGAGGCCCGGCTGCTCGCGCGGGCCGTCGGTGCGCGGCAGCGCGCCGGCCAGGAGCGCGCGCAGGCGCTCGGCGCCAAGGCGCCGGCTGCCGGATTTCTTGTCCGCCCTGGTCCAATGCACGCCGGCTTTGGCCATCTCGCCCGCGATGTCTCGGCCGATCTTGGCGTCAGAGAAGATGTGGCTGTCGGCCGGGCCGGGCCGAACATCGAAGCCCATCGCGCGCTCCTGCTCCAGGATGCCCAGCGCGACTTTGCGCGCCGTCAGCTTCAGGCCCTCGTTCGGCCGGTCGGCGGCGCAGCCATACCATTCGGCGATGCGGTAGAGGTCGCCGCGCACCGTCGGCCGCGTCGTGCCGTCGGCCAGGGTCGCGTCCGTGCCGTCGCTCTCCGCCCACCAGCCGACCGAAAAGGGTTGGGTCGAGCCCCAGTCGAAGGACCGGTCGACGCGCCAGCTCTCCGGCACCGGGAACGCTTCGACCACATGGACCCGCAGGTCCCAGAGGTCGTCGAACAGGCCGCCGGCGACGATGTCCCACGAGCCCTCGAGCCAGGCCTTGCGCCGGTGCGCGTTGCTGTCGGCCTTGAGGCGCTCGAGATAGTGCGGGTCCGCGTCCAGCAGGATCTCGTTCTCGCGGATCGCTCCGAAGAGGTGCACCCGCGCCAGGCCGTCCTCGTCACCGATGATCTCGCCTTGCGGCGCGGCATCTATGAAACGCGCCTTGACCCAGTTGTGGCCGGCCCCATAGGGGTTGCAGGTCGCCCGCAGCTTGCGCGGCAACCCGGGATGCGGCGAGCGGCAACAGGCTATCATGGCCTCGTAGCACTCCGGCGTCGGCCAGTTCGTCAGCTCCTCCCAGCCGATCCAGGGGTATTCGTGGCCGTGGTAGCTCCAATAGTTCTCGGGCCGGGCCATGTGGCGCAGCAAGAGCTCCTCGCCCTGGGGGAAGGTCCACTTGGACTGGCTGCCGTTCCAGCGGGCCTCGGGAAAGAGCTGCGGGAACCAGCGCTTGGTCTTGGCGCGCACCTCCTCGAGCTGCGGATAGGTCTGGCGGAACAGGACGCCGCGCCAGGCGCCGCCGAAGCCCCGGCCCACGTGCTGGGCGAAGTCCATGAGCAGCGCGTCGGTTTTCCCCGGCCCGCGCGTGCCGTGGTAGAGGCATTCGAAAAGGGGACATTCCAGGAAGAGGTACTGGCTGTCACCCTGCGGCTGCCAGACGAAGCTCAGGCCGTCAGCCTGGGCCACCGTTGGCGAGGCGCTTTTGGTGCTGCCTGACCTTTCTGGTCCAGTCCTTCGGGTCGGCCGTACCGGGCACAACCAGCACCCCGCCGGCCGCCCGGCCGGTCGCCTTGGCGGTAGCGGCACCCGCGCCCTTCTCGGCGAACTTCTCCGGGCGCTCGGCCTTCAGGAACATGAGCAGCAGGGTTTCGGAGTAGCGCCGCACCTCGCCGACCTTCTTGCCGTGGTAATAGACCGGCTCCTCGATCCCCTTGATCGCGCGCTGGCGCGCCTCGTGCTCCAGCAGGTCGCTGGCCGCCTCCTCGGCGTCCTGCCAGTCGGCGGCGAAGTCCGCGTCGCGTGTGCGCAGCGCGAAGGCGGCGCGGCGCGCGATGCCGGCCTCCTGCGCCGCCACGGTGACGTTGCGCGTGTCGGCGAGCGTCGCGATGAAGATCTCGCGCTGCCCTTCGGTGATGGTCTCGGCCTGGGTCATGGCCCTCTCCCCGGATCTGAACGGCGTCCCTCGGACGGCAAAAAGCCCGCGCGGCCGGACCGGCGGGCTGCTCTCCCAAATCTTGGAGTATATGCTTTATAACCTATTCAATGACTATTGTCAAGAAAAATCGACACCGCGTCGCTTGCGGACCCCTCGTCGGCGTCCATAGCCACGGCCGGGAGCCTTTGACTGCTTGTAATAAAGGTATCCACCTGGAACTCGCCGCCCAGGGTGTCGCCGGGCGCGGCACGGGTCGACTCCGGCCGGGTCAGGAAGGTCGCCGTCAGCAAGGCGAGCGTCAAGGATGAAGCTGTCCGATGTGTGTGCATGATTGTTTCTCCCCCTTCACGGACCGCAAGGGGGAAGCCTAGGCGCGCGCCGACGGACGCTTCCGGAACAGCCTCTCGCTCCATTGGCTCGCCGGCGCAAGGCCGGTTGTGTTGTGCCGTGCCGCTTCCCCTGAGGCCGGGGACAGCATAGCAAAGTGGCCGGCTTTCTCAAACCGGCTCAGCTATCGCGGCTCGACGACGATTGATCTGTCCGGACGGACAGGCGACGGCAAAGAGCCCGCGCGGCCGGGCCGGCGGACTGCTCTCCCAAACCTTCGAGTGTGCGTTTTATATCCTATTCAATGACCATTGTCAAGAACAATCTGCAATCGCGTCGCTTCAGGTCCCCTCGACGGCTGGCCCGGGCCCTGGCCGGTGCAGCGCGCCGTCCCAGCGCTCGAACGCGCCGATGTCCCGGCCCGCGTTCCGGGTCTTCAATTCCGGACCGATATAGGCCAATATCCGATCTGCTTCTTTCTGGGTCCGGAGGTCGCCGCCAAGCAGCTGGTCTGCTTCGCCGACGACGCGGGAACGCGCCTCGGCCTGCGTTTGACCGGGAGCGACAGGGTGATCGGGGAGCTCGGCAATTCCGTCGACTAGCCATTCCGGCAAGTAAGCAACAAGGGAGGAGAAGACCATGAGACTCTTAGCCGTAACCACCGCGCTGGCGGTCGGGCTCGCACTGGCCCCGCCGGCGGCGGCACAGGACAAGACCGAAATCGCCTGGGGCGGCTCCAACCCGGGCGGGGTGATGTACTACATGGTCGGGAGCGCGGGAACGATCATTTCCGAGAAGCTGCCCCAGTACAACATCACCCAGGTGACGACCGGCGGCTCGACCGAGAACGCCAAGCGCATCATCAAGGGCGAGCTGGACATGGGCATCGTCTACGGCGCCCATGTCTACATGGCCCAGAAGCCGGAGGGCCCGTTCGCGAGCGGCGACAAGGGCACGATGTTCCGCGGCGTCGCCAAGGCCTACAAGGGGCCGACCTACTTCGTCACCCTGCCCGGCTCCGGCATCGCCACGCTGCCCGATCTCGACGGCAAGACCGTGGCGCTGGGGCCGCCGGGCTCGGGCACGGTCTTCAACTGCTCCAACATCCTGCGGGCGCTCGGCATGCTCGACAAGGTCACGCCCCGCATGATGACCTTCGCCGACGCCGGCCGCGCCCTCGGCAACAAGCAGATCGACGCGCTCTGCCAGTCCTCGGCCCCCGCCGCCGCGGTCAAGGAGCTGGCGGAGACCCGGGGCGCCGTGGTGCTGGCCTACTCGGACCAGGAGATGACCAAAGTGACCTCGACCTATCCCTTCTACAGCAAGGCCACGATGCCCTCGACCACCTACAAGGGCGTGCCGGACGTCGACCTGCCCTACCTGACCGTCTACTGGGTCGCCCACGAGCGGGTGCCGGCCAAGGCCGTGCAGGACATCCTCGAGCTGGTCTACCAGCCCGACGTCAAGAAGCGGCTGGCCGACGGCCACAAGGCCTGGGCCCAGATGGAGCCCGACACCAAGAACTTCCTCTCGCTCGGCGTTCCCATGCATCCGGGAGCCGAGACGTACTACAAGGCCAAGGGCCTCTGGCAGGACTAGTCGCAGGCCGTCGCACGGGCCGCCGAACCCGGCGGCCCGTTTTCTTCCGGGGGGTAAATACCAAAGGTCCTTGATAATGACTCATTTCATGGGAGCGGATCGGGTCGCCCGGGTAGGCGCGGCGCGCAGCGCGATGCGCGCATCGGGCAAGCGCCGCAACGCCCCCGGCGCCCCGATGCGCCCCACCGGACGGCCGGGCGCTTTTGGCCGCCAGCCGCGTTGCGCGCCGCTTGTTGTACGCGCACAACGGCGCAGCGCGCGCCTTGCTGGCGGCCAATATCGCCTCGGTGAAATGCGTCATTATCAAGGACCTTTGGTATAACGCGTCATGGACGAGACGCGCTGGTTTGCGCCGGTGGAGGGCAAGAAGCGCACCCTGACCGGCCCCTTCGCGATCCTCTACGCGCTCACCGGCGCCGCATTTTCCCTCTGGTACCTCTACACCTCGGGCTTCGGCCTGGTCTCCACCGAGACCAACCGCGGCTTCTATCTGCTGTTCACCGCGGTCCTTGTGTTCCTCGGCTTTCCCGCCCGGCGCGGGGCGCCCGCGCACCGCCCCAGCCTCCTCGACTTTCTGTTCATCGGCCTGGCCGTCGCCTCGATCGGCTACTGGATGGACCAGTACGTCGACTACGCCATCTTCCGGGTCAGCGACCCCAATGCCTGGGACCTGACCATGGGGGCCATCGCCATCGTCGTCGTCCTGGAGACCAGCCGGCGCGCCCTGGGCCCGGCGATCCCGATCCTCGCCATCCTGTTCCTGGCCCAGCTCTACTACGGGCCCTATCTGCCCGGGAAGCTGAGCCACCCGGGCATGACGGTCGAGCGGATCATCGAATTCACCTTCTCGACCCAGGAGGCGATGTTCGGCGTGGTGACCGCGACCTTTGCCACCTTCGTCTTCCCCTTCATGATCTTCGGCGCCTTCCTCGAGCGCAGCGGCGCGGGCAGCTTCTTCATGGAGCTGGCCACCGCGCTGACCGGGCAATGGCGGGGCGGCCCGGCCAAGATCGCCACCGTGAGCTCGGCCCTCTTCGGGTCGATCTCCGGCTCCTCGGTGGCCAACGTGGTGGCCTCGGGCGCCTTCACGATTCCCATGATGAAGCGCATCGGCTTCAAGCCGCACCACGCCGGGGCCATCGAGGCGATTGCGTCCACTGGCGGCCAGATCATGCCGCCGATCATGGGCGCCGGGGTCTTCATCCTGGCGACCCTGACCCAGCGCGACTATCTCAGCATCGCGCTGATGAACGTCATTCCGGCGTTTCTGTTCTTCACCTTCATCCTGCTGATGGTCGACCTGGAGGCCATGCGCACCGGGCTCACAGGGCTGCCGCGCGAGGAGATCCCCCGGGTCGCCGCCGTGCTGCGCCGGGGCTGGCATTTCTTCATCCCGCTCGCCGTGGTGCTCGGCCTGCTGTTCATGGGCTACTCGCCCGACCTGGGCGCGTTCTGGGGTACGGTCTCGACCTTCGCGCTCTCGTGGCTGCGCCGGGACACGCGCATGGGGCCGCGCGAGGTCTTCCGCGCCGTGGTCGCCGGGGCCCACAACAACACCTCGGCGGGGGCCGCGATCGGCAGCCTCGGCGTGATCATCGGCGGCATCGTCCTGTCCGGCCTGGGCTTGAAGTTCTCGGCGGTCCTGGTCGAGTTCGCCGGCGGACAGCTGTTCTTCACCGTGGTCCTGGTGACCATCATCTCGATCGTCATCGGCATGGGCAGCAGCACGACCGGCTCCTACATCATCCTCTCGGTGGTCGCCGCGCCGGCCCTGGTCCACCTCGGGGTCGCCGAGGTGCCGGCCCACCTGGTGGTCTTCTACGCGGCCTGCCTCTCCAACATTACGCCGCCGGTCTGCGTCTCGGCCTTCGCGGGCGCGGCCATCGCCCGCGCCGATCCGATGCAGACCGGTTTCGCCGCGCTCAAGTTCGGCGCGACCCTGGTGCTCGTGCCCTTCAGCTTCGTCTACGTGCCCGAGCTGCTGCTCCAGGGCACCGGCCCCGAGATCGCCTATGCCGCGGCGCGCTACCTGGTCGGCTATGGGGCCTTGGCCATGGGCATCCAGAAGACCGAGTTCTTCCGCGGCGCCATCTCCCAGTGGCGCCGCGCGGCCTTCCTGGCCGCCGCCCTCTGCCTGCTGTTCCCGCTGCTGCCGTGGATCGAGCTGGCCGGCTTCGCGCTGGTCGCCGGGGCCTGGGCGCCGACCCTGCTCGCCGCCCGGCGCCGCCCCTAGCCGCCGCAGAGGGACGGATCCGACCGCGAACGGCATCGCGGTCCTCCCGGACGGGACGGGACCGCCGTGCTCACCCCTGGGCCAGAAGCGCCGCCGACCAGGCCGCGGCGAAGAGCGCCAGGGCGGCTAGGCCGAGGGCGGTCTGGTGGCGCACCAGGACCGCCAGGCGGTGGTTCAGGGAGGCGAAGAGGAACCCGAGCAGGCCGCCCGAGGCGAAGCCGGTGAGGTGGGCGGCGATGTCGGTGCGCTCGCCGCCCATGCCGAGAAACGCGAGCAGGGCGATCCCGCCGCCCAGCGGCACCCAGCGGTTGACCGGGCTCTCGCGCCGCCTCCAGGCGTAGAATGCGAGGATCCCGACCGCCGCGAAGACCGCGGTGGAGGCGCCGACCGAGGTGTGGGTCGGGGCCTGGACGAGCGCGTTGATGGCATTCCCAAGGGTCCCGCCGAGCAGCATGGCGCTCCAGGCGAGCCCCCAGCCGAGCAGCTGGCCCGCGAGGAAGCCGAAGACGAGGCCGAAAACCAGATTGCCGGCCAGGTGCACGGAATCGGCATGCAGGCTGAGCGCAGTGACGGTCCGCCACCACTCGCCCTGGCCGATCAGACGCGCCTGAGCCCTGCCCTCCTGCAACCAGTCGAAGGCGAAGGCCTGATGGTCCTGCAGCACGTCCACGACCAGGATCGCCGTGCCGTAGAGGGCCGCGCAGATCAGGCCGTCGGCGACCTTGCGGCGCGGCTCGAAGCGGGTCGGCCGCGCCGGGTTCTCCTGCCGGTAGAGCGCGAGCTGCTCGCGGGCCCGCTCGGCGTCCCGCGGCGCGACGACCAGCTCGAAGCCGCTTTCCAAGGGGTGCACCTCGCAGCCGATGCCCACGGAGCGGAGCACCAGCGCGTACTCCGCGCAGGGCGCGCGCGCCCGCGACCGGTGGAGCGTCCAGGAGTCGGATTCGATATCGTCCACGGGACTGCAGGCGCGGGGGGAGGCTAGAGCCGCGCTTTCCGGTAGGAGCGCTTGGCCGCGATCTTGCCGTCGCGGATCGTCAGCAGGTCGACCAGGTGGATCTCGTAGGGCGCGCCGCCTACCGGAGTCCCGGTCGTCACCGCCTCCACGACCGCGAACTCGGGCGTGACGAAGTGCCGGATCTCCTCGAAATGCAGGTCGGGGATCGTCTCGAAGACCGCCGCGGCCAGCTTGCGCGCCGCCTCCCGGCCGACGGCGCGCTCGCCGTAGGGCTGGGTGCCGAAGGACGCCTCGAACACGACATCTTCCGTGAACATCTCGGCGATGCCGTCGACATCGTGGGCGTCCCACACGGCATTGAACTGCTTGACGAAGGCCTCGCCGTCGAAATTCGCCATGCCATCCTCCAATCGCTGAACCGGCCTCTCCTAGAGCCTAGCACCTCGGCGCGGCGATCGAAACGCCCTGCCCGGGTCCCGTAGAACCGAAAGCGCGCGGCGGACTCTCGTGTCGACTTGGTTTTCGAAAACGGTCATCGTTCCGGTGCGGTGATCGGATCCGAGACGTGCCGGAACCAGTCGTCTTGAGCCGTTCGGAAACCGCGGTATTGTGGGACGCCTCGAGTCCGGGAAACCTGCGATCATGACGCAACACATCGGCATCGTGTGCTGCTCGGCCGAGGGGGCGTCGCTTTGCTATCGCACCATTTGCGTGGAAGGCGCGGAGCTGCTCGGCCCGCACGCCCATCCCGAGGTTTCGATGCATACGCCGTCCCTGGCCGATTACGTCGCGTGCCTCGAGCGCGGCGACCTGGCGGGGGTCGGCACGTTGATGCTCGCCTCGGCAAACAAGCTCGCGAAACTCGGGGCGGATTTCCTGATATGCCCCGACAACACGATCCATCAGGCCTTTGCCACCGTCGCGCCGCGCTCGCCGCTCCCCTGGCTGCAAATCGCGGAGGTCGTCGCAAAAGAGGCGGTCGATCGCGGATTTCGGCGCCTTGCTCTCACCGGAACGAAATGGCTCGTAGAGAGCGACGTCTACCCCGAAAAGCTGGCGGCCCATGGCTTGGCGTACGAGCGTCCCGACCCGGTCGAACGCAAGGAAATCAATCGCATCATCATGGACGAGCTGGTCACCGGCATTTTCAAACCGGACTCGATCGCCTACCTCCAGCAGACCATCGAGCGCCTGAAGCAGGCCGGCTGCGATGCCGCGATCCTCGGCTGTACCGAGATCCCCCTGATCATCGACGATACGAACTCTCCGCTTCCGACGCTCGATTCGACGCGTCTGCTCGCGCGAGCGGCGCTGCGGCGCGCCTGCGCATCGGATGGGCGCCTCGACAGGCCAACTTCGAACCAAGGCAGCATGCCCGCCTAGGATCAATCCGACACCCCTTCACAAGAGGCGACAGTGTGCGGGCGCGGTCCGCACTCCGAGAAGGAAGACTCATGGCGATCGAGCGATTTCCTGGAAAACATGTGGGACGATGCCGCGCGGTGGTGAACGGCGGCCTCGTGTATGCGGTTGCGACCGATACGACCTCGGCGAAGAGCATATCGGAGCAAACCCGGCTGACGCTGGAAACGCTTGAAAAGACCCTCCTGGAAGCGGGCAGCGACAAAGGCAGATTGCTTCAAGCGACCGTCTATCTGAGGGACATGTCGATGAAGGCGGATATGGATGCGGTCTGGTGCGCGTGGGTCGGCGGCGAAGAGAACTGGCCCCAACGGGCCTGCGTCGGTGCGGATTTGGCGGGCGACGATCTTGTCGAGATCGTCGTGACCGCCGCCTTGGCGTGAGGTCCAGCTTACGACGGCTCAGGGTCGCGCGCCGCTGTGACGATGGCCCCTGCGCCGGGGTCCGCCGAGAAAGCGGACGTTCCGGGCATTGTTCCGGCGGGATTTCAATCCGAGACACTGCCCCACGCCCGCCGGACCGTCGCCTCGGAGAAGACGCGCGCGAAAAAAATGCCCCGCCGGGGAGGCGGGGCAGTTTGAAAGGGAGGCACATGCAACATCACAGCAGGGAACGTATATTGCATATGGACTAATCTTATCCGCAGACATCTAACAAGTTCTTAACAAGCCGGGATTTTTCCGGTCCCGGCTGCCGCAGGGCCGTGATCGGATTGTTCGGTTAGGATCGTAAGGAAATCAGCGTGTTGGCACCCACGCGGGAGCCGACAGGTCCGTCCGCGCTCGCGTCGAGCGCGCCTGCACGGCCGCATTTCGGCCCGGGGGCGGATCAGGGGTCAATCATGCCTTTGGTATCAGGCGGCGCCGTTCGCCTTGCTCGGCACCAGACGCCTGACGCTGCCTTCGAGGACCGCCCCGGGTTCGATCTCCAGGATCTCCTGGGCGATATCCGCGCTTACCTTGGCGTTCCTGGTCAGCACCACCTTGTTGGCCCTGACCTGCCCGTTGAAGGTGCCGCAGATGCGCACCGTCTCGGCCGCGATCTCGCTGTTGAGCAGGGGCTCGTCGCCCAGCGTCAGCGTGCGGCAGGTGATGTTGCCGTCGATCCGGCCGTCGACCTTGATGTCGCCCGAGCTCACGAGGTCGCCGGTGATCGTCAGGTCCGCGCCGATGACCGAATGCTGGATCGGCTTCCTGTATCCGTTGCGGTTTCCGGCGTCGATATCCGGCGCCGGTTCGGCAGCCGCCTTACTCTGAAACATGTCCGCTACGAGCCTCCGGCGAGTATCACGTCAGGCACGAAACTACCGGAATACCATTAACGAACCTTGACTTCGTTCCGCGCGGGACGGTCGAGCCGCCGACGCGGGCCGCGCTCCCCTCCCCGCTCCCCTCCCCGCTCCCCTCCCCCCTTCTCGCCGCGCGCCGGGGCCGGGCAGGCAAAGCTTAACCCTTCCCCGCTACGCTGGCCGGACCAGTCGGGCTGGTCCGGGCTGGGGATCGGGATTCGGCGATGCAGCGGGTTGAAACAAGAAGATCTGGCGGTGTCCCGCGGCAGCGAAAGGCCGGCGGCCTTCGGCCGGCGGCGCTCGCGGCAGCCCTTCTGACCCTCGGACTTTGGCTCCCGCCCGGGTCCCATGGGGCGCCGGAAACGGCCGGTGGCCGCGCCCCGGCAGCCCGGGACGGCGTCCTGGCAGCCGTCGACCCGCTGTCGCTGTCCGGCGTCGGCCGCCTCGGGCCGGGCCGCCTGGAGCGCATTCTGCGCCAGGTCGCGAACGCCCCCGACACCTGCCTGAAGGCCGGCTCCATCGATCGGCGCAGCGCACAAAAGGCCGAACTCAGCCGGCTGTTCCAGACTCTCTCCAAGAGCCCTCTGGCACGGCTCCTCATGCGGCGGGCCGGGTGGAGCGAGGTCTACGTCTGCGCCGATCCGGCGACCCATCTGCTCGGGTACTATCTGGCCGGACTGCGCCTGATCGGCCTGAACCCGCACCTGAGCGAGGGTCAGAAGATCGCCTTCCTGGCCCACGAGCTGTCGCACGTGCCGCAGCACGACACCTACTCGGACAACCGCTACTTTCCGCCCGGCGACCTGATCCTGCTGCGCCGCGTGCGCGAGGCCGCCGCCGAGGCCCTGGCGACCCGGATCGCCTGGCAGCTGCGCGCGGCCGGCCGCCCCGAGGCCTGGAACGAAAAGGCGGCCGACCGGTTCTATGGGGACATCGCCCGGGCCTTCGCGGCCGCGCGCGACACCCTCCCCACACCGCTCGGCGAGCTGATCGCCACCCGGGCGGCCTTCGACCGCTGGTTCGCGGTGCCGGGACGCCTCGATCTCTACGACCGCATGACCGCCGATCACCTGCGGCGGATATCGGGCGACCGCATGGGGCTGGTTTCGCCGCGCAAGGCGCTGACCCACGCCTTTCTGGCCGGCATCGCGCGGCTCGGCGGCGAGGACCGTCTGTTCAGCACCATGGGCCGCCGGCTGACCGACGACTATTACCGGGGCCGGATCTCGGTGCGCAACGCCGCGCTGCTGGAGTGCGTCCTCGAGAGCGCCGGGGCCCGGGTCGACCCGCTACCGCCGGAGCCCGCCGCCTAGGGAAATTCCGACCGGGACCGATTATCGCCGCGCCTTGCCGTAGTGCGCGGCCAGCACGCCCAGCGCGCAGACCAGGATGCCCTTGGCGACCTTTTCGTCCAAGGAGCGGCCGCCCTGGCCGAACTGGCACTTCGCCGCCCACTCCTTCACCGTCAGCCCGGCGCCCAGGACGCCCCAGACCGCCGAGCCGGCCGGCATGGCCGTCCCGCCCAGCGCCGCCATGGCGCGGGCGATGCGCCGCCGTCCGGCGACCATCGCGTCGGACAATTCCGCCGCGCCGCCGCCGGGCAGCCGCCCCGGATCGGCGGCGTGCAGCGGATCGAGCCGCGCCCGGACGAAGTCCTCCTCGAACTCGCGGCCGGCGTCGTACTCCGCGGCGCCGATCGAATGGTTGCGCCGCAATGTCGCCAGGGTGTCGTAGGCGCGGTGCGGCGTGCCGATGTTGCCCTTGACGTCGGGCAGCGACGGGCCGAAACGCTCCACGGCGCCGCCGCGGTCATCGCCCAGCGCCCGGTGGCCCTCGCGGTAGTCGAGCGGTTCGCGGACCGCCGCGGCGGCGAGGCGCGCCCGGTTGTGCCGCTCGAGCAGGGCCGCCGCGCGGCCGACCGAGCCGGATCCCGCGGCGCGCGCGGCTCCGGCAGCCCCGAGGTCGCCGGGGAACGTCGGCTTCGGCGCGCCCTTCGCCGATGCCGCCTCCTGCTGTCGCCGCCTGCTGGTCCGTCCCGGCCGCCGTGCCATCCTGCTACCTCCCGCCCGCTGTCTCGTCGTAGCGCCGGCCGCCGTAGAGCCTCGCGATCTCCCGCTCGCCCAGGTTCCCCCGTCCCCAGCGGAACGCGCGCTCGGAGCGCGGCGGGTCGGGCCGCCGGCCTGAACCGCGGCACGTGGCGATGCCCCAGCGCCGCCGCAGGCGCCGGACCGCGGACCGGCTCAGGCCGAAGCGCCGGCCGGCCTCCGCATCGGAGGCCCCCCGAGCGAACGCATCGGCCAGCGCTTCGCGCGTCGGATTGCCGTTCATCCGGGCCTTCTCCCGCCTTGCCGTCTCCCGCCGGCGGCGCCTCACGGCGCCGTCCGGTCCCAAATCGGAATATAGGGAATTTTTTTCCCTATTTCAACTCTATTATTTCCCGTACCGTAGAGGACTGTTCACCGGCGAGGCGGCCGCCATGTACTCCTGGGCGAGACGCTTGAACGACTTGCTTGTCCTGCGTGGCTGGTCCCAGGCGGAGCTCGCGCGCCGCGCGGGCGTCTCCAAGGAAAACGTCAAGAAGTACTGCCAGGG
>CAMYKD010000105.1 GCA_947258885.1 uncultured Kiloniellales bacterium
GGACAGCGCCGCCATGCTTGGGCTGATCGCGGCCTTCGTCGGAATCCTGCTCAGCGATCAGCTGGGCATGCCGGCGCTGGACGGCGTTGCGTCGATCGTGATCGGCCTGATCCTCGGCGGCACGGCCGTGCTGCTGGCCTACGAAAGCAAGGGCCTGTTGATCGGCGAGGGCGCGCGGCCGGCGGTGATCGCCGGCATCCGGCGCATCGCCACGGGCAAGACGGGCATCGACGGGGTCAACGAGCTGCTGACCATGCATCTGGGGCCGCGGGACGTCCTGCTGACCCTGAGCCTGGACTTCGACGACCGCCTGTCGGCCGGCCAGGTGGAACGCGCCATCAGCGAAATGGAGGCCGAGATCAAGGACACCTATTCGGAAGTGACCCGCGTGTTCATCGAGGCCCAGAGCTGGCGCGCGCACCTGCGCAACGCGGCAGCGGCCCAAGGGGCCGAACCGCCCCAAACGAAGGACGGCGAAACCGGGGAGTAACGTCATGAGCGAACAGGACGGTTTGATCTGCGCCGTTATCCTGGACGGCAAGGGCGGCGGCCGCGAGATCGGCTGGCCGGAGATCGATAGCTGGAGCGCCGACCAGGGCGTCCTCTGGGTGCACCTCGACCGGACCGGGGCCGCGGCGCAGAACTGGCTGGCGCAGCGCAGCGGCATCGACCCGGTGATTTGTCAAACCCTGCTGCAGGAAGAGGTGCGGCCGCGCACCCTGACGGTCGGAGAGGCCCTGCTGGTCATCCTGCGCGGGGTCAACCTCAACCCGGGCGCCGATCCGGAAGACATGGTGGGCGTGCGCGTCTGGCTGGAGCGGGACTCCGCTATCGGCGCCTCATGGTCGTGAACGACCTGCGCGAGGCGCTGGCCGCCAAGGTCGGGCCGAAGGGGCCGGGCGAATTCCTCTACCGGCTGGCCGAAGGCCTGATCGAGCGCATGGGACCCGTCGTCGGCGAGCTCGACGACCGGGTCGACCAGCTCGAGGACGAGGTGCTGACGGCCCAGAGCGCCGAGCTCCGCACCAGGCTCGGCGGGGTTCGCCGCGAGGCGATCGCTTTGCGCCGCTACCTGGCACCGCAGCGCGAAGTCATGTCGCGGCTGCCGACGGAGCAGATCAGCTGGCTGGAATCGCTGCACAAGGCGCATCTGCGCGAGATCGCCGATCGGACGCTGCGCTATGTCGAAGACCTCGACGCGGCGCGCGAGCGGGCGGCCGTCACCCAGGACGAGCTGAACAACCGGCTGGCCGACCAGATGAACAAGACGATGTACCTCCTGACGATCGTGGCCGCGGTCCTGCTGCCGCCCAGCCTCGTCACCGGGCTCTTCGGCATCAACGTGGGGGGCATGCCCGGAGTCGAGAGCGCCTGGGCCTTCGCGCTCGTCGTTGCGGCGCTCGTCGTTCTCGGGGTGGTGGAGGTGATTCTGCTGCGCCGTCTTAAGTGGATCTGAGCGGGTCGCCATCCGATCCGACCCGAAGGAGCATCGCATGGAAAAGGTGTTCGATCTCCAAGCACTGGAAGCCCACTACCGGAGCGTTGCCCAGTGGTTCGTCGACGACGTGCTGGTCCTTGGCACCCTGGGCCAGGCGGTCGTCGTCGCGGTCGCCTTCCTGGTGGCGCTATTCATCGCACCCGCGCTGCGGTCCTGGGCCAAACGCCTGGCCAGCACGAAGTGGTTGGAAAGGGGCGGCAAGCATGCCGCAAGGGTGCTCGTGCCCCTGGCGCTGCCGATTGCCTGGTTGACCCTGCAGTGGATTTCGGTGCTCGTGGCGAGCCAGGCCGGCTGGCCGCATCAACTGATCCAAATCACCGTAAGCCTGCTGACCGCCTGGGTCGTGATCCACTTCGCCTCGCAGCTGGTGCGCGATCCGACTTTGTCGAAGCTGATCGCGATCACCGCCTGGACGGTCGCCGCCCTGAACATCGTCGACCTGTTGGACGACACCGTCGTCTTGCTGGACGGTTTGGCCCTGCAGCTCGGCGAGCTGCGCATCTCGGCCCTGACCGTCATCAAGGGCGTGCTGGCCCTGGCCGTCCTGCTGTGGCTCGCGACCGGTCTCTCCACCATCATGGAGCGGCGCATCAACGCGCTTCCCAACCTGACGCCGTCGGTCCAGGTTCTGTTCGCCAAGCTGCTCAAGATCGTGCTCATCACGGTGGCCATCGTCGCGGCGGTCAGCACCGTGGGGATCGACCTGACCGCCTTCGCGGTGTTCAGCGGAGCGGTCGGCGTGGGCATCGGCTTCGGCTTGCAGAAGGTCGTCTCCAACCTGATCAGCGGCGTCATCCTGCTCATGGACAAGTCGGTGAAGCCCGGCGACGTGATCTCCGTGGGCGAAACCTACGGCTGGGTCAATACCCTGGGCGCGCGCTACGCCTCGGTCGTGACACGGGACGGCACCGAGTATCTGATCCCGAACGAGGACATCATCACCCGGCAAGTAGTGAACTGGTCCTACAGCAACAACGCGGTGCGCCTGAAGATCCCGATCGGGATCTCCTACAAGTCCGACGTCCGCAAGGCGATCGAGCTCTGTCTCGAGGCGGCGGCGGAAGTGGAGCGGGTCATCCGGGAGCCCAAGAGCGTTTGCCTGCTCAAGGGCTTCGGCGACAGTTCCGTGGACCTGGAGCTGCGGATCTGGATCGAAGACCCGCAAAACGGCGTCTCGAACGTCAAGAGCCTGGTCCTGCTGCTGGTCTGGGACAAGTTCCACGCCCACGGCATCGAGATCCCCTTCCCGCAGCGGGACCTGCATATCCGCTCGGCCGAGCCGGTGCCGGTCGTCACGGGGGCCGCCGGGTAGCCGCGCGCGCCAAGATGCCGAACCGAACACGCCAGCCGGTCCGGGGGAGAAGAAGGCAGGCGCGCGCGTATATGATTGCAGCGAGGAGACATGACAGCGCCGGCACAGACCGCCACACGGTCGGGCGACGAACCGGACCGAGCGGGCCTCGAGGATGGGCCACGCCGGGTATTCGCCATGCTCGCGCCGGCGCTGCTCTGCGCCCTGCTCATGGCGGCGGCACCGGCGGTCGCCGGGGACGTTCGCGAACCGTATGAGGACGAGGTCCCGGCCGCCCCATCGGCGCCGGGCGAAGGCGCGCCCGCCGAGGTTCCCTATGTGGCCACCATCAGCGGCGTCGAGGACGGCGCGCTCCTTGACCTGCTGCGCGCCGCGTCCCAATTGAAGGCGCTCCAGGATCGTCCGCCGGCAACTCTCGCGCGCCTGCACCAACGCGCCAAGGAGGACTTGGCCCGGCTGGATACGGCCCTGCGGTCCGAGGGCTACTATGAAGCGGAGCTGCGCACGCAGATCGAAGAGGAGAAACGCCCTGTCGAGGTCACAATCGAGATCGAGACGGGACCGCGCTATCGCGTTGCCGCCTTCGAGGTCGACTACCGCGTCGCGAGCCCGCCGCCGGAGGACCTGCGCCCAAGCCTGGAAGACCTGGGCATCGAGCTGGGGCAGCCGGCGAAAGCCCCCGCGATCGTCGCCGCCCAGCGCCAGTGGATCACGATCATGACGCAACGCGGCTATCCGCTGGCCAAAGTGATCGAACGCAAAGCTGTGACAAATCGGGAGGAGAAGGCGCTCAAGATCGTGCTGATGGTCGAGTCGGGCCCCGAGGCGCGCTTCGGGCCGGTCTCGGTCGCTGGACTGGAGCGCGTCAGAGAAGATCACGTCCGAGGCATGCTGCCCTGGCAAGAGGGCGAGACTTACGACAGCCGTAAGGTCGAAGAGGCACGGCGACGGCTTTCGGCCAGCAATTTGTTCGCCTCCGTCACGATCGCTCCGGCCGAGACCGCAAGCCCTGACGGCAGCCTGCCGCTCACGCTGCAGCTCATGGAGAGGGCCCATCACACGATCGGCTTCGGCGCCAACTGGTCCACGGATCTCGGAATCGGCGGCGAGGTGTTCTGGGCCCATCGCAACCTGTTCCGACGCGGCGAACAGCTGCGCCTCGACCTCGCCGCGGCCGAAATCGAGCAGAGCGCGGCGGCGAGATTCCGCAAGCCCGATTTCCTGGCCCGAGACCAGGCCCTGCTGGGCAACCTGACCTTGAAGCGGGCCCGTACCGAGGCCTTCGACGAGAACAGCCTCAGCGCCTTCGCCGGGATGGAGTTCGTGCTCTCCGAGCACTGGCGCGCGTCGGCCGGGGTGGCCCCGGAATACAGCGATCTCGATGACGACGACGGCAAGGAGCAGTTCACCCTGGTCGGTGTGCCGCTGAACGCATCGCGCGACGCCACCGACGATCGCCTGAACCCGACGCGCGGTGCGCGTTTGAACTTTACCATGACGCCCTACTACGGGACCGGTGACAGCACGGTTCTATTCCTGTCCGGCCTGGCCGGCGGATCGGCCTACTACGCGCTCGATGCCGATAGCCGCTTCGTCCTCGCCGGGCGCGCCCGGGTTGGCGCACTGGTCGGCGAGTCGACCGGGGACCTGCCCGCCAACAAGCGCTTCTATGCCGGCGGCGGCGGCTCGATCCGCGGCTACGAGTTTCAGACCGTGGGCCCGCTGGACTCCAGCGACGATCCGCTCGGCGGCCGTTCCCTCGTGGAGCTGAGCGCCGAAGTGCGTACCAGGATCACCGACGAGATCGGCCTCGTGCCCTTCATCGACGGCGGCACCGTCTTCGACTCGGCCTACCCGGACTTCGACGAGACCCTGCGCTGGGCGGCGGGCATCGGACTGCGGTACTTTACCGGCGTCGGTCCTGTGCGGGTCGACTTCGCCTTTCCGCTCAACGGCCGCGACGTAGACGACGCATTCCAGTTCTACATTAGCTTCGGACAGGCGTTCTGACATGGCGCGGGCAAAGCGCATAGCCAAGTGGGTCGGTTTCGGCCTTGCGGGACTGATAGCGGTCACGGCCCTGGCGCTCGGCCTGGCTTACGCCTACGGCCAGAGCGCGGGGGGGCGGGCCTGGATCGCAGAGCGCCTCGCGCAGCTGCTGTCCGAGCCGGGCAGGATCGAGGTCGCCATAGAGGGACTGACCGGCCGGTTGCCGCAGGCGCCGCGCATTGCCGAGCTGCGCGTCCGCGACCCGCACGGCACCTGGCTGATCGCCCGCAACTTCCAGCTGGACTGGCATCCTCTGGCCCTTTTCACGGGAACGCTGCACGTGAGCCGCCTCGAGATCCAACGTCTCGGAATCGAGCGGCCGCCTGAAAGCCCCCCTGGGACGGAGGACGAGTCCGGGGCGGTCAGCCTGCCCGCGCTGCCCGTCGAGCTGAGGGTCGAACGCCTGACCGTGGCCGAGGTCGCGCTGGGCGAAGCCGTGCTCGGCACGCCCGCGGCCTTCCGGATCGAGGGCGTGGCGGCGACCGAGGATAGCGAGGACCTGAGCGCCGGGCTCCTGGTCACGCGCAGCGACGGCGTGCCCGGCCGGATCGAAGCCGACGCCCGCTATAGCCTGTCCGAGCGCCGTTTGGCGCTCAATCTTGATGTGAGCGAGCCGGCCGGCGGGCTGATCGCCCGGGCACTCGACATCGCGGGAGTTCCCGCGGTCGATGTTCATCTGACGGGCGACGGGCCGCTGGACGCCTGGGACGGCCGGCTGACGGTCGCCCTGGCCGGCCTGGCGCGGCTCGAGGCCGACGCGAAGCTGGTCCTCGGCACTGATGCCGCGTTTCGGATCACGGGCCGGGCGGACAGCGAGCGGCCCTTCGAGGAGCTGCCGTGGCTGCTTGTCTCGGGCGGCACGACCTTCGGCATCGACGGCCGCTGGAGCCAGACCTCCACCCTCGTGATCGACCAGGCCCGGCTCGAAAGCGCGGCCGTCGATCTCAGCCTTGCCGGCCGCTTGGACACCGGGTCCTTCGACCTGGAGGCCGAGGCGCGCGCGCAGGTCAAGGACCATACGGTTCTCGCCTCGCTGGTGGCTGGGGCGGAGCTGCATGACTTGAGTGTCACGGCTGCGGCGAAGGGATCGATTGCTGCGCCGACGCTCCGATTGCGCGCCAAGGCGGCAGGATTGCAGTTGCCCGGGACTGAAGCCGGCGAGCTTTCTCTGACGGCGGAGACGAGCGGCCCGCTGCGCCAGCCGAACCTGCAGCTGGCCGTCGAGATCGCGCGGCTCGTGACGGCAGGCGCGTCCGCCGAGCGGGTCACCGCCGAGGTCGAATTCGCTCCCGAGGCGCCGCTGGACCGGGCGCCGCTTTCGGGCCGCATCGCCGCTTCCGGCACGGCCGAGCCGGTCCGACTCGAGGTGGCGGCGGATTGGCAGCCGGCACTGGGACAACGGCTCGCCTGGCGGCTCGACGGCCGGGTCGATCTGGGCGCCGCCGAGATCACGGCCGATCAGCTGTCGATCGCAACGGAGACCCTGCAGGTGACCGGCTCCGGGCGCTACGACCTGGAGCCGGGTTCGGCCCGGGCCGAGCTCGAAGCCGCCTATCCCGACCTGGGAACACTCGCTGCGCTGCTCGAGACCGAGGTGGCGGGCCACGCGCGGCTGGCGGCATCGGTGACCGTCGGCGGCTTCGGCGAAACCCTGAGCGCGGAACTGTCGGGCGAACTTCAGGACCTGGTGCTTGGGGAACCCGTGGCCCAGGCCCTGTTCGCCGGCCGAGCCCGCTTCGATGCGGAGCTGTCCCTCGCGCCGGCCGAAGGACTCCGCCTGCGCAAGTTGGCGGTGGAGACCGGCGCGGCGACGGTCACGGGCAACGCGCTGCTCGGTCCGGATTTTGGACAGCTCGAGGCCAGCTATTGGGCCGAGGTGGAAGACCTCAACGGTCCGGGCACGGCACTTGGTCAAGCGCTTGGCGGGTCCGCCAAGCTCGAGGGGCGCGTCGAGGGCGCGCTCGACAGCCTCGGCCTGTCGGGCAGGCTGACGGTCGCGCAGGCCGCGCTCGACGGGCGGCGCCTGGGCGAGCTGCACCTCGACTATCAGGCCCGGAACCTGCCGCGGCAACCGGCCGGCCGCCTCGACGCGATGCTCAGCGGCCCCTTGGGCGAGTTCAGCGCGAAGACGCGCTTCCTCTACGACGGAGCCGCTCTCGACCTGAGCGAGTTGTCGCTCGAGGGCAACCGGACACAGGTGCGGGGCCACGCGCGAATTCCGGTCGCCGGCGGTCCCGTCGTGGCCGAGATCTCCGCCCAGGCGGAAACGCTGGAGCCGTGGCTGGCGCTGGCGGGCGTGGCGGCCGCGGGCCGGGGCCAGGCGCAGGTGACGTTGACGGCCGACGGGTCGCGGCAAGCCGCAGCGCTGGAGGGCGCGTTCGACGACTTGGCGATACGGTTGGAAGACGGCGCGACTTTGCGTATTTCCAGGCTCGAAGCGGAACTGAAAAGCGAGGATCTGCTGGGCGCGCGCCGAGCCACCGCCGCGCTTACCGCGTGGGATCTCGACCTAAGCGACGAGCTTGCCCTGCGGACGATCAAGGCCGAAGCGGCAGGCGGGCCCGCGGGCGGTACGGTGAGCCTTTCCGCCGCGGGCAAATGGTACGGCGAGCTGCAGCTGCAGACCGAGGGCCAAGTGTCGGTCTCGGAGGATACGTTGTCGCTCCAGGTTTCACGGCTCGACGGCAGGGCGCTCGGCGAAACAACGAGGCTCCAGCGGCCGCTGCATATTACCCGCAGCGCAAAGGCGTGGGAGGTCGCGGACCTCGATTTGGCCTACGGCGCGGCCCGGCTGAGCGGCGCGGCGCGGCTCGGGGCCGAGCGCGTCTGGGCCGACCTCTCGGCCGCGCATTTTCCTATCGAGGCGCTCGAGCCGTTCCTGGGCGTGCAGTCCGCTACGGGCCTGGCGGACGCGAGCATCCAGATCGACGGCCCGCCAGCAGCGCTCACCGGGCGCATGACGCTCAACGCCGCCGAGCTCAGACTCGCGGCGCTGGAGGATGGCCCGGTTCTTGGACTGACGCTTAAGGGCGACTGGCGGACAGGCCGGCTGGCCGTTGCCGGCCGGCTGAGCGGCCTGGCCGAGGAGGACGCTGTGCTGTCGGCGGCCCTTCCTCTGAGGCTCGACGCCGCCACCTTGACACCCTCCGTGCCGCTGAGGGAGGCGCTCTCGGGCCGGCTGACGTGGCAGGGTCCGTTAGAGCCGATCTGGGCCTTGGTGCCGATCACGGGGCAGACGCTCGCCGGCGCGGCCAAGCTCCAAGTCGAGCTATCCGGCACGCTCGAGCGGCCCGAGGTGACCGGACGGCTGGCGATTCAAGAGGGCGAATACGAGAACTTCGAGATGGGCACGCTGCTGCGCGATCTCGAGCTGCTGATCGACCTGGAAGGTCAGCGGGCGATGCTGACCAAGTTGACGGCGCGCGACGGCGGATCGGGCTCGCTCTCGGCGAGCGGTGCGATCGATCTGCTGCCGGAGCAAGGCTTTCCCACGGAGCTGACGGCCGAGTTCAAGACGTTCCATCTTCTGCGCCGAGACGATGTCACCGCCTCGTCAAGTGGCCGCCTCCAGCTCCAAGGTACAGCTCGGAGCGCCAAACTGACCGGGCGGTTCGAGACCGACGTGGTCGAAGTGCGCATTCCGGACCGCTTACCGGCCGAGATCGTCGATCTCGAAGCGGTCGAAGAGGGCGCAGGCCTGCCCGCCGCTGCCGCGTTGCCGCCGGGTGTCGCCGAGGATCGCCGCTTCCAGTTGCCGCTGGACCTGAGGGTCGAGATGCCCCGCCGCGTCTTCCTGCGCGGGCGCGGGCTGGATTCGGAGTGGGCCGGCAAGCTGGCGGTCGCGGGAACGGCCGAGCGGCCCGAAGTCACGGGCAAGCTGGAGATGGTCCGCGGCCAGATCGCCGCGCTCGGCAAGACCTTCAAGTTCGAGCGCGGCAGCGTCGACTTCGTGGGCGGCGACACCATCGATCCGGTGCTGGACATGAAGGCGGAGCATGCCGGCAAGGATCTGTCGGTCACCGTCCAGGTCAGCGGCCGAGCGAGCGATCCGAGCATCTCCTTCGGCTCGAGCCCCGACCTGCCCGAGGACGAGATCGTTTCGCGTCTGCTGTTCGGCAAGACCACGACCCAGTTGAGCGCCTTCGAGGCCGCGCAATTGGCCTCGACCGCGGCGGAGCTGTCGGGCGGCGGTGTCAGCGGCGGCATGTTGGAGGGCCTGCGCAAGCTGCTGGGCGTCGACGTCCTGCGCATCGAGACCGCGGGCGATGGGGACGCCGCATCAACGGGAATCACCGCCGGCACCTACGTAACCGAGGAGATCTACGTCGGGGCAACCCAGGGCACGGCGGCGGATTCCGGAACCGTGGAGGTCGAGGTCGAGGTCTCGCCCCACATCTTCATCGACACCGAGGTCGGCCAAACCGGCGAGAGCAACGTCGGCATAAAGTTCAAGTGGGATTACTAGCAAGGGTAGCAAGGAGACCATTGCCGACCGAGTTGCCCGCCACGCGCTCAACAAGATCACCCCAACATCACTCCTGGAAGGAGTGAGTGGCCCATGAGAAACGTCAAGATGGTGCTTAGCCTCGCGGGGCTCGCCATGTTCTTGATCTTCGTCATACAGAATACCGAGGCGGTGGACGTCGAGTCCCTATTCTGGTCGTTTCAAACGCGGCGGGCGCTTCTACTGTTCATCGTTCTCGCCGTAGGAATTGGAATCGGCTGGATTCTGCACGGGTGGCCGAGGCGAGGGCGTTCGGACAGCGACCACGCCAGGCAGGCCAAGGAAGACGTCTGACATCAAAGGTCATTGATAGTCGCCATTTCACCGCGGCAATCTCGGCCGCCAGCTGCGCCGCGTGCTGTTCTCTTGAACGGCCGGCGGCACGAGGCCATGCAAGGGTCAACGAGGCCCGGCCCAAGCCCAGAGACCTGCTAGTTCGCGCAAGGATAGGCTTCGGCAAGGGCCTGCGCGGTGACGGCAGACGCCCTTTGTTGCAGGAGATCGGGGTGCCGCCCGAGCCAGTCCCTTACCCCTTTGATCAAGGCCTCGCGCTTTGCGCCCGACGGCGGGCAGGCCCGCCGTCCATAGACCTTATTGCCATCGGCAAGGATGTCGGCCACGGCGCCGATATAGCCACGGCAGACCAGCCCGGCGGACGGGCTGGTCCATTGTACGGTGGCGCAACGTTGCTTGAGGCTTTGGCCGTCGGTCACCACCTGCGCCATGGTCGCTGATGGAAGCACCACGGCGATAGCTAGAGTGGCAAGGGAGAGCTTAATGTTCATGGCGATCGTCCTGCAGGGCTCCGAGGTAGCTCGACGTCAAGAGCGCTCCGGCGGTATTGGCCGCGCCGTGACGGCCCGGCCAGTTCGCTGTGTGGGCGGCCGGCTCCGTCTGCCGCGGGTCTTGCCGCCGATCCAACCCTTATTTCGGAAGAACATCAATAAACCGATCGCCACCGCCGCCATCAGCCCAAGGGCAAAGGGATACCCCCACCGCCATGACAGTTCGGGCATGTTCCAGGGCGATGCCCTGGTATCGAAATTCATGCCGTAGAGGCCCGCGATAAAGCCGAGCGGTATGAAGATCGTGGCGATGATGGTCAGCAGCTTCATGATCTCGTTCATCCGGGCGCTGACGCTCGAGAGGTAAACGTCCACGAGACCCGAGGCGATCTCGCGGTAGGTCTCGACGATATCCATGAGCTGGACCGTATGGTCGTAGCAGTCGCGCAGGTAGACGCGCGTCTGGTCGGACACCTGGGCCAGGGTATCGCGCGTCAAGGCGTTGATCATCTCCCTTTGCGGCCAGATCGCACGCCGGAGCGTCAGGAGATTGCGCTTCATGTCATGGATCTGGGCGCTATGCTCGCCGGACGGCTGATCCAGTACCATGTCCTCGAGGCCTTCCAGACGCTCGCCGCAGGCCTCGAGCACCGGGAAGTAGCTGTCGATCACCGCATCGAGCAGGGCATAGGCGAGGTAGTCCGCCCCCCGCTCTCGGATATGTCCACGACGGCGTCGGATGCGGTCACGCACGAGATCGAAGCAATCGCCCGGCCGCTCCTGAAACGTCAGTAGGAAATTCTCGCCAAGAAACAGGGAGACTTGCTCGGTGGCGGGCGGAAGCTCGCCGTGGATCATGCGCGTGACGATAAAGGCGTGATCCTCGTAGTCCTCGACCTTGGGCCGCTGATGGACATTGACGACGTCCTCTAGGGCGAGCCTGTGCAGCCCGAACATCTCCCCAAGCCCTTGGATCAGCTCCACATCGGCCAAGCCGTCGACATTGATCCATGTGACCGGCCACCTGCCGATCAGCGCTCTCAGGTCTTCGCCCACCGCCACCCGGCGCTCCTCGAGGTCGTCGGGGCCATAGCCAATGAGGCGGACCACCGGCTGGACCGCCGCGGGATCTGCGATGAGGGTGCCCGGTGACGCCCCGGGCGGCGTCCGCCGCTTTCGTTGCACGGTCCGTCTCTTTTCCGGCGCGGGGCTGCGTTGATTAGCCGTCATGACGCATCCTACCTCCGCTCGTTCCAATCTGATTCCTCATAGCCGAGACCAAACTCGGCGCAGCGGCTGTCGCGGCTCACGCATATGCCGCCGTTGCGGATTCGCTCGGAAATCAGCCCTGCCCAAGCTATCGTATCCTCGTCCCGGCCGCATATGCGGTTTAATCGCTCGGTTTCAATCGCCGAAAGCTCGACACGGACACAGGCTTTGAGACGATTTCCGCCGACCCGGCCACTGCCCTCGGAACAGGGACCAGCCATGGCGCCACTTGGCCGTTTGATGATCGCCGCGATCCTGGCCGCAGGCACCGCGATAACGGCGCGCAGCACGGAACCAAGCACCGAATTCGGCGGGGTCGCGCAAGTGGTGGACGGCGACACCATCGAAGTCGACGGCCGACTGATCCAGTTGAATGGGATCGACGCCCCGGAGCTCGGTCAGACCTGCCTCAACAAGAACCGACGATGGCGCTGCGGCTTCGACGCCGCCGTGGCATTGAAAAAGTTCGTTGCCGCGGATCCCGTGCGATGCCAAAGCGTGTCGACGGAGGTGGCACCCGAGCTGGCAATTTGTATGGTACGCGGCAACGATCTATCCGCGATTCAACTGCAGAAAGGCTATGCGGTCGCCCGGCGCGGGGTCGAACCTCGCTACATTGCCGCCGAGGCCGCGGCCCGCAGGGCAGTTCTCGGCATATGGCGGGGCAGTTTCGTGCTTCCCGGGGAGTGGAAGGAGGGCAAGCGGCTGCCCACCGAGCCGGGTGAGGCGGCACAGGTCTGCGACATCAAGGGGATTATCGACGACAAGGGCCAGCGGATCTTCTACACCCCCGTGGACAAGCGATACGATTCGGCTCAGGTCGATGTGTCGAGAGGCGAACGGATGTTTTGTAGTGACGACGAGGCACGGCTGGCGGGTTGGCGCCGGCACGGCCGGCCTTAGGTTTCTCGCCTTCCAAGTTCCGGCTTCCCGCTGCGATCCCAAACATAGGCCGCCACGGCACTACGAAGCCGGAGACGAAGACCTCTGATCGGAGATTCCGTCGTCCCCGGGTTTGGCGAGGGGGTCGATCGTAGCGACAGTTTGGGCAACCCGGATCGAATCCACGAAGGGTTCGCGCTCTTCCTCGCTGGGCCGCGCGCGCTGACGCATTCGGTATACGGCAAACATGGCCATAAGGACATGCACCGCCGAGGTATAGAAGAACAGTCCTTCGGGTCCGGTGAGTCGCATCGCCGCGGAGGCAAACATGGGGCCAACAATGGCGCCGGCTGCGTAGAGCAGCAGCAGGCCGCTCGAGGCCTCGACGAAACCGCCGGTTTGCACCGAATCGTTCATGTGCGCCGCGCTCAAGGAGTAGAGCGGAAACGCAAAGAGCCCAAAGAGAAACGAGAAGCCGAAGATCGCGACATCCCACTTCGCCCCGAATGCGCCCATTGAAATTCCGGCCAAGGCCGCGCCGACACAGACGATCACTATGACCTTGCGACGGTCCGTCCTGTCCGAGATACGACCGAGCGGCCACTGACCGGCGGCCCCGGCAATGACGGCGAGGCTCATGAACAGGGCGATGCCCGTCGTTCCCACGGCAAGGAGCTTGCTTTGGGCGAAGACCGGGGCAAGCGACCAGAACGAGCCGTTGGCCAGGCCCACGGCGAGCGCGCCGACAAAGCCGACGGGAGACAGCTTGTAGAGATGACGCACCCGAATGTGTACCGTGGCTATAGGTGCCGGGGCCGGCGCCTTGGTCAGCGCCACGGGCAAGGCGGCGAGGGAGACGAGGATCGAGGCTACGGCAAACAACGGAAAGGCCGTCGGACTCCCCAAGGTCAGCATCATCTGCCCGATCGTCACGACGGTCAGGTTGATGATCGTGTAAATGGAGAAGACGAGACCGCGGTTTTCGTTGGTCGATTTCTCGTTGAGCCAGCTTTCGATCACCATGTAAAGGACGGCGAAGCAGAACCCGGTCAACGACCTGAACAGCCACCACAGGAGCGGATAGAGCAGCAGCGCGTGCGCGAGCGCGACGGCCGAGGCGAGCGAGACCATGGCCGTGAAGGTGCGGATGTGCCCGGCCCGCCGCACGACATAGGGCCCCAGGTAGCACCCGGCGGCAAAACCGAGAAAGTAGGACGACCCGAGGACGCCGATATCGAGCGTCGAGAAGAGCTCCAGCTGCGCGCGGACGGGCAGCAACGTGCCCTGCAGGCCATTGCCCATAAGCAGAAGCGCGACGCTCAGCAACAACGCGGCTATAGGCGCCAGCGCCCTGGTCATGTCGGATCGCCCCCGTCTCGCGCCGATCCTCAGCCGCCCTCGCCGGCCGCCTCGCGCCGCTTGGCAAGGGCGCGGCCGACGACCGGCGCGATTATCGGCACGATGAGCGTGAGCGCCGCGATCAGCAGGATCGAGAAGGTCAGCGGGCGCTCCCACAGGAAGGACCAGGAGTCGTCGTTGATGATGAGGGCGCGGCGCAGGTTCTCCTCCATCATGCCGCCGAGGATGAAGCCGAGCAGCATCGGCGAGGGGATCGCCAGGATCCGCGCGATATAGGGGATGAGCGGCAGGTTGAGGATCAGCAGGATCACGTTGCCGAGGTACATCGAGATGATGACCGCCCAGAACACCGACGGGTTGTCGACGAAGAGCCGCGGCCCCGGCTGGATGCCGTAGGAGATCAGCGCGCCCAGCATGATCGCCGTCGTGCCCGAGCCCGGAATGCCGAGGGTCAGAAGCGGCACGAAGGAGCCCGAGCAGGCGGCGTTGTTGGCCGTCTCCGGCGCAGCCAGCCCGCGCACCGAGCCCTGGCCGAAGAGGGCGCCCTTCTTGGGCCCCGCCAGGCGCTGCTCCATGCCGTAGGCGAGGAAGCTTGCGATCGTCGCGCCGGCGCCCGGCAGCACGCCGATGAAGAAGCCGAGCACCGAGGAGCGGCCGATCACCGGCACCATCTCCTTGATTTCCTCTTTGTCGACCTTCATGGAGCCGAGGTTCTTCTGCGCCTCCAGCTCGCGCGCGCGGTCTGCGTCGGACTTCGGCCGCAGCACCGACATCAGGGCTTCCGAGAGCGCGAAGGTCGCCATCGCGAGCAGCAGGAAGGAGACGCCGTCGATCAGGTCGATCATGCCGAGGGTGAAGCGCTGAACGCCCTGGGTCTGGTCGGTGCCGACGGTCGACAGCATCAGCCCCAGCACGGTCATCAGGAGCGCCTTGACCACGTTGCCCCGGCCGGCGAAGGCGGCGACCGCGGTCAATCCCAGGACCATCAGCGCGAAGTAGTCCGTCGACTGGAAGGCGAGCGAGACGACCGCGAGCGACGGTGCGGCGATCAGCAGGAAGACGGCGGCGATGGTGCCGCCGGAGAAGGACGAGTAGGCGGCGATCGCCAGCGCCTTGCCGGCCATGCCCTTGCGCGCCAGGGGATAGCCGTCGAAGGCGGTTGCGACGGTCCCCGCCACGCCCGGCGCGTTGATCAGGATCGAGGAGGTCGAGCCGCCGAAGATCGCCCCGTAGTAGACGCCGGCCATGAGGATCAGCCCGGTCGCCGGGTCGAAGCCGTAGGTGATCGGGATCATCAGCGCGATCGCCGAGATCGGCCCCAGCCCCGGCAGCATGCCGATGAAGGTGCCCACGAAGCAACCGACCGCGACCATCAGGAGGTTGATCGGCGAGGCGGCGGTCGAAAGTCCGGTCAGGATGCCCTCGAGCATCGGTTCAGCCTTTCAGGAACTCGGGCCAGGGCTCGATGAACACGCCCAGGAACTGGGTCATCAGGACCCAGAAGAAGACGACGATGGGGATCGAGGCCGCGAGGATCAGCCAGATTCGCCGTTCGCCCAAGATGACGAAGCCGCCGATCAGGAACAGACTGGTGGAGATCAGGAAGCCCGCCGGCCGCACCGTCAGCCCATAGGCGACCATCAAGGCGCAGAGCAGCGCCGCCCGGCGCCACTGGAAGCCGGACGTCTCGACCCGTGCGCCCGTGCCGCGCCGCACCAGCAGCGCCAGCGACAGCACGACGCCCAGTACGCTCAGCGCCCAGGGCATCGAGCGCGCCGTGAAGGCCGCCTCGGCCTGAAACGGCAGCAGCGGGATGTAGAGCGTCCGAACGCCGTAGAAGATCGAGAAGGCGAGCAGCAGGAGCGCGCCGATGCGGTCGCGGGTCAACACGGGAGGGCTACTCCGGACGGCTTGCCGGAGCGGCGCCGATCCGGCGCCGCTCCGTCACGGAAACGGCGCGATCAGAGGAAGCCGAGTTCCCGCATCAGATCGCCGATCTCCTTCTCCTGCCCCTCGAGGAAGGACACGAACTTGTCGCCGGGATTGAAGATGTCGACCCAGCCGTTGCGGGCCCGGACCGTCTCCCATTCCGGCGTCTTGTACATCCTCTCGAGCGCGGCGACATAGGCAGCCTTCTTGGCCTCGGGCAGGCCCGGTGGGCCGAAGAAGCCGCGCCAGTTGACGAACTCGACGCCCTTGGCCCCCGCCTCGGCGCAGGTCGCCACGTCCGGCGCGGCGTCGAGCCGTTCCTTCGAGGTGACGCAGAGGATCCGCACTTGATCCTGCTTGGCCATGTCGATGGCCTCGCCGAAGCCGGTCGAGAGCGCCTTGATCTCGCCGGACAGAAGGCCCGCCATGGCCTTGCCGCCGGCGTCGTAGGGAACGTACTTGACCGCGGTCGGCTTGGCCCCGGCGCCCTTCATGATCAGGGCCGCCACGATGTGGTCCATGCCGCCGGCCACCGAGCCGCCGCCGATCGACACGTTCCTCGGGTCGGCCTTGTAGGCCGTGACCAGCTCGCCGAAGCTTTGGAGTGGCGAGTCCGTGTTGACCACCAGCGCCGCATAGTCGCCGATGACCCCGGCGACGGGCGTCAGGTCGCGGAACGACTGCGGGAAGACCTTCTGCAGCGAGCGGATCACGATCGGCGTCGAGTTGACCATCAGCGTGCCCTGCTGCTTCTTGGCCGTCTCGATCAGGTGGGCGATTGCCTTGCCGCCGCCGCCGCCGGACATGTTCTCGTAGGAGGCGGTCCCGACGATACCCGCCTTGGTGAGCGCCTCGCCGGTGCCGCGCGCGGTGCCGTCCCAGCCGCCGCCGGCGCCGCCGGGAATGAGAAAGTGAACGGACTCGATGTCGGCCGCGCTTGCCGGTGCGGCGAGCAAGCCGAGCGCAAGACCGGCGGCCAGTATGCGTCTCCTCGTCTTGTCGGAAGAATTCATTTTACGCCTCCCTTGTTCGGACCACCTTCACGTGATCGGATTCGGACCCTCGTAAGTCCACCGGTATCGAGGCGGGGTCGGGCCCTTGTTCCGTCCGCCCTGCTGCATCTGCTCCCAGGCATGGGCGAGGACACCCACCGACCGCGAGAGACAGAACAACCCGCGCGCCAACGGCGGCGGGAAACCGAGTTCAGCATAAACGACTGCGGTCGCACCATCTATATTCATCGGCACGGGCTTTTTCTTGCGGGCGTTCAGCGTCCGCTGGACGGCGCGGCCGATCGCCGCGAAGCGGCCCGAGACGGTTCCCTCGACCGCCGCCTCGTCCACGAGGCCGAGAAGGCGCGGGGCGCGAGGGTCGACCGGCTTATGGAAGCGATGGCCGAAACCCGGGACGAACGTCGTCCGCTCCGCTTGCCAGCGGTCGATCATCCGGGGGGACGCCTCTTCGAGCGTGGCGCCGTCCCGCACGGCCTTGTCGATCCAGCCATAGAGCTCGACCGCCTGCTCGCCCGCGCCGCCATGCACGTCGTCGAGCATGTTGACGGCCGAAGCCATGGCGCCGTTGAGCCCGAGCCCGCAGGTCACCGCCATCCGCGCCGCCGCGATGGAGGGCGCCTGCGGCCCGTGATCGACGGCTGCCACCAGCGCGCACTCCAAGAGCCGCGCCTGGTCGTCGCTCGGCAGGTCGCCCCGGGTCATCAACCAAATCATCCGCGGAAAGGAGACGGTCCCGATCAGCTCCTCGATCGGATGACCGCGGAGCCGGACTTGACCGGGCGCCATGTCGATGATCGCGGTGCGCCACCAGTCCGCGACGTCCGTTCCGTCGCTCATATCGCGCCCTCCTCTTCCAGGCGGGCGAGCTCCGCGGGCGTCACGCCGATTTCGCCGTAGACCTCCGTGTTGTGCTCGCCCAGACGCGGCGGCGGAGACCCGACACCGGGCGGCATGCCACCGATCTTGACCCCTGTGCGCAGGACCCGGATCCCGCGCCCGGCACCCGGTACGTGGTCGAATTCGGCGATCAGGCCGCGATCGGCGATCTGGGGATGGTCGAGGATGTCCGGAACCTCGAAGACCGCGCCCGACGGCACGCCGAGACCGTTCAACTCCCTCGCCCAGTCCCGCGCCGGCCGTGCCGCCAGCGTCTTTTCGAGCTCCGCCTTCAGGGCAAGGCGGTTCGCCTTGCGGTCCTCGCGGGTCGCGTAGTCCGGATTGGCCAGGAGATCCTCCCGCCCGATGTGGCGGCACAGTACCTCCCACTGCTCCTGCTTGTTGGCCGCGATGTTGAGGAGGCCGTCCTCGGCCCGAAACGCGCCGGAGGGCGCGGAGGTGACGTTCTCGTTGCCGTTGGGCGCCGGCCTGACGCCGGCGATCAGCCAGTTCGAGACGGCCCAGCCCATGGTCGCCAGGGTCGCCTCCAGCATCGAGACGTCGATGAAGGCCCCGCCGGTCTTCTCCCGGCCCTGCAACGCGGCGGAGATCGCGAAGGCCGCGGTGAGCCCGCCGATGGTGTCGCAGATCGGATAGCCGACCCGGTAGGGCGCGGTCTCGGGCGCGCCGGTGATCGACATGACGCCCGAGGCCCCCTGGATGATCTGGTCGTAGGCCGGAAGGCCGCGCCAGGGCCCGTCCTGCCCGAAGCCGGAGATCGCGCAGTAGACCAAGCGGGGATTGACCTCCTTCAGCGTCGCCCAGCCGACGCCGCGGCGATCCATCACGCCGGGCCGGAAATTCTCGACCAGGACGTCCGCCCCCGCCGCGAGGCGCTTCAGCAGGTCTCGGCCCTTCGCGTGCTTGAGATTGACCGTGATCGAGCGCTTGCCCGCGTTCTGAGCCAGGAAGGAGACGCCCATGAGCTTCTCGTTCAGCTTTTGGTCGGCGCCCAGCTGCCGGGCCAGGTCGCCGCGGCCCGGCAGCTCGACCTTGATCACGTCGGCGCCCAGATGGGCCAGCTGATGACAGCAGAAGGGCCCCGCCAGGACATTGGTGAGGTCGAGAACCCGAACACCCGAAAGAGGAGGCATTTTCGCTCCACATCGTCGATGCGCTGCAAACCGGAACATGCTAGACAACGAGCGTTCTGTTGCAAAGAACGACGTTCTGTTATTCTGCCAGGGAGAACGGCGATGTCCGAGCAGCGCGTGGAGGCGGTCGAACGCGCCCTGTCGATCCTCGAGGCCTTCGGCGAGCGCGCCGACCGCCTCACGCTCGCGCAGCTCGCGGAGGAGACGGGACTCTACAAGAGCACGATCCTGCGGCTCGCGGCCTCGCTCGAGCGCTACGGATATCTGAACCGCTCCGAAGACGGTCTCTATCGCCTGGGACCCAGCCTTTGGCGGCTCGGGTCGATCTATCGGCGCAGCTTCGATCCGGGCGAACAGATCCGGCCGGAGCTCCGTCGCCTCGTGGAGCAGACCAGCGAGACCGCGTCCTTCTATGTCCGCGAGGGCGACGAGCGCGTCTGCCTCTACCGCGAGAACTCGCCGCACGCGATCCGTCACCATCTGGACGAGGGCTCGCGTCTGCCACTGGACCGCGGCGCCGCCGGCCATGTCCTGAGGGCCTTCAGCGGCGGTGACGACGAACCGTGCCGCGAGACCCGCCGCGCCGGTTTCTACGTCTCGGTGGGCGAGCGCAACCCCGATGTCTCCGCCGTGGCGGCCCCCATCCTCGGCCCTTCGAAGGAGCTGCGCGGTGCCCTCGCGGTCTCGGGGCTCACGACGCGCTTCGACGCCGAGCGGCGCGAAGCCGCCCGCACCATCCTGGAAAAGGCCGCGACGCGACTCTCGGTCCGCCTCGTTTAGGCGAACGGGCCGCCCGCCATAAGCGAGTTGCGGAATCGATCGATACACACTCACATGGGGCTTTCACAATCGCACCATATATAGTAGAGTTAGGCGATTAGAGGGACATATCTTGTCGACTCCCGACCTTCGCGGCGTGCGAATTGTTGTGTGCTACGGGGTTGTGCGGTCGATTGGATGGGGGTTAGGGAGAGATAGACAATGCAGGTGGTTACACTCGCCTCGCGCAAGGGCGGCTCGGGCAAGACGACCCTGGCCGGACACTTGGCGGTGGAGGCGGAACGCCGTGGCGACGGACCTGTCGCCCTGGTCGATTTGGATCCCCAGGGCAGCTTGGCGGACTGGTGGAACGCGCGGACGGCGGAAACGCCGGTCTTCGCGCAGACCTCGGTGATTCGGCTGGCCCAGGACCTGCGGCAGCTGCGCGAATCCGGCATCAAGCTTCTGGTGATCGACACGCCGCCGGCGCTCAACGACTCGATTCGCGAGGTGGTAGGGTTGTCCGATCTCGTGGTCATCCCCGCGCGGCCCAGTCCGCACGACCTGAGGTCGGTCGGCGCGACGGTCGAACTGGTCGAGCATCTCGGCAAACCGCTGATCTTCGTGATCAACAGCGCGACGCAGAAGGCGCGCATCACCGTCGAGACGGTCAGCCTGCTGTCCCAGCACGGCCCCCTGGCGCCGGCCATCGTCCATCACCGGGTCGATTTCGCATCGAGCATGATCGACGGCCGCAGCGTGATGGAACTGCCGGGCGCGGCCCGTGCTTCCGACGAGATCGCCAAGCTGTGGGACTATCTGCGTCGGCGCCTGAACGGCCCCGAGGCCCGCCCGGCCCCGCGCAAGATGCCCTCCGTCAGCGCTCCCCGCGAAGCTCTCGCCGCGACCTGATCCGACACGATCCCGCGATCCTAAGAGGCCACCATCCCATGAGCCAACGATCGGCAGCGGCCGCCTCGACCGGCCTGTTCGCCCGCAAGGGAACCGCAAGCCCCGACGGCAGGTCCCGTCCCGAAGAGACCGGGGGTGCACCGGGCCTTCCCAAGACGGGCCGCGAAGGTCAAGCGGAGAATCGGGATCTCGATAGCACGTCCGACCGCAGGACCCGCAGCGCGACGGAGGCCGCGCCGGGCAGCCTGCACACGATCGATTTCAGGCGTCCCCGCGCCGTCATCGAGTCGTCCGAGCGGCCCGACGAAACGGTCGGGCTCCGGAACGGCGCCGAGACCCCGGCGCTCGAAGAGCCGCAGAGCAAAGCGCTCACCGTCATCGCGGCGCGGCCGCGCGGCCCAGTTTTTTCTCACGGCGCGTTGCTGGCCTTGCTCGCCGTCGTCTGCTTCGGCGCCGGCCTCTGGTACGCTCTGTCTTACGAGAAGACCGGCGACCGTCAGGCAACCCTGGCCATGCAAATCGAGAGCCCTGCGGCCGTCTCGAAGCAAGCCGGTCCGAACGACGGTTCGGACCGCTTGTCTGCAGAGCAGAGCGACGCTACGGCCAAGCCGGCCCCGCCATCGGCGAAAAGCGGCGACGCGGGGATAGCCGAATCGACGGAAGGGAGGATCCCGCAGCCCAGCTTCGACCTCATCCGCATCGAACCCAACGGCGAGGCGGTAATCGCGGGCCGCGCGGCACCCGACACCGAGCTGATCCTGCTCGACAACGGCCAGCCGATAGGCAAGGTGACGGCCAATTGGGCCGGCGAGTGGGCGTTCATACCCGATGCGCCGCTGGGCCCGGGCGATCATGAATTCGGCCTGGTCATCGTCACGCCGCACGGCACGGTCGCGGTTCCCGCCCTCGGCCGGCCGGACAAGGGCGCCTCGCTGGTCCCGTCTGCAACGCCCGCAGTGAGAGAAGGGCTCGAGGCGGAGCCGACGGCCGAGACCGCCGCCTTGGCCGATCAACCGCTGTCCGTGGCGCTCGCCGCGCTCAAGGGCGCGCCCGGCGGGGACCGGTCCTACGTGATCCAGCTGTCCTCCACCACCAGCCGTCACGGTGCCGAGCAGGAATGGCTCAAGCTAAAACGGACATTTCCCGGACTGCTCGGGGACAAGGAGCTGAACGTGCACCAGGCGGTGCTCGAGCGGGGCGGCACCCGCTACCGGGTGCGCACCGGCGGTTTCGCCGAAAAGGCCTCTGCCCGCGCTCTCTGTTCGGAGTTCCGTGCCAGGCGGCAGGACTGCCTGGTGATCGAACGCTGACCGGAGTCGGGTGCTAGGCCCCCACTGTCACGCCGGCGGGTTCCAGGACGGGCTCGGGGATGGGTTCCCGGGCGCCGGCCTCCCGCTCGAACACGCCGATCGCCTCCAGCAGGCCGTTGATTTCGGCGCGGGCCGCGAGATGGCTGGAGGTCGGGGCCGCCGTCTCCGGCTCATGGGCCAGGTCCAGCACGGTCAGGCCCTTGTGGAACAGCTCGCGGAAGACGACGCGCTCGCCGAATCCGGAGCTCAGGCGAAAGCCGATTCGCTTGGCGAGTTGGTCCATGAGGCCGGCGATGTCGCGTTTGTTGCGGGCCTCCACGTGGCTCAAGCGGTTGCGCAGGACCAGCCAGTCGATCGGCTCCCGGCCGGTAATGACTCGGCGGTTGTTCTGTTCCCAGACCATCTTCGTGTAGGTGCTTGGATTCCGGACCTCGCGCCGCTCGACGTCGACCTCGGCCAGAACGTCGATATCGAGAAAGCTGTCGTTGAGCGGCGTGACCAGGGTATCCGCGTAGGCGTGACCCAGCCGTGACAGGAACGAGTCGCTGCCCGGGGTGTCGATCACGACGAACTGGCACGCCCGCATGGCATCGAGCGCTTCCGTGAAGCGGTTCTGCTCCTCGGCCTCCGAGGCAGCCTGGATCGGTGCCTTGGACCGCTCGACGCGCCGGTGCAGCGGCATCGGCAGGGACCGGCCGCTTCGCTCCGCATAGGCGCGGCGCTTGTCGATGTAGCGGGATAACGTACCCTGCCGCCCGTCGAGATCGATGCCACCGACGGAAAAATCGAGCCAGAGCAAGGCCACGATCAGGTGCACGGCCGTGGTCGATTTGCCGGTACCGCCCTTCTCGTTGCCCAGGATGATCACGTAGGGCTGGGTATCTGCAGCCGTACCGGACTGCGGGTATCCGTCCATGTCTCGATCCACCCCTGCCTGGCGGAAGCGCGGCCAAGTTGCCCCGTGCCCCCGCAATCGGCCCTCGCTTCGGCACGAGTCGCGGGGCCAGTGTACCGCCGCTTGGGCTTCAGGAAAATAGGAGTTGACGCCGAGACGCGGCAAGTCCCGGGCCGGCTACCGCAGCCATCGGAAATACGGCCTTTTCTAGAACATGATCTTCCAGGGCTCGGAGCCGTCGTCCCCATTCAACACGCGTTCCTTGGGCAATTGGACGATGGCCCGGGTGCCCCTGCCCTTACGGCTGACGATCTTGAGCGTCCCGCCGTGCAGCTCGACCAGGGACTTGGTGATCGACAGGCCCAGACCGGCGCCTCGCCCATTCTTCTGCTTGGGGTCCCCGGTTTGGCCGAAGCGGGTGAGAACCTTCGGGATATCGCCCGATTTGATGCCGACGCCGGTATCGCGAACCTCGATGTCCAGATGCCCCGCCGCACCGAGGCCTGCGGCTACCCGGATGCGCCCGCCCGACGGCGTGAACTTCACCGCGTTGGCCAGCAGATTCAAGACGATCTGCTTCAGCTTCGCGGAATCCGCCTTGATCCGGGGCAGGTCGGGATCGACCTCGACCTTCAATTCGATGTCTGCCTTTTCGATTTCGGACTGGATCATGCGGCAG
>CAMYKD010000106.1:0-6414 GCA_947258885.1 uncultured Kiloniellales bacterium
GCCGAGACCGCGGTCGTGCCCCAGCACGCGCGACTGATGGGGGTAGTCGTCCTCGAGCGCCTTCAGCAGCTTCCCGCGGTGCCAGTCGCTGAAGAGCTCCTGCAGCAGCAGTACGTCGTAGCCCCCGAGCTCGCCCGCCATGAGCGGCATGCGCTTGTCCTGGTTTTCGGGCAGGACGGGGCGCAGGTAGGCGTTGAAGGTGAGCACGTCCAGCGTGGTCCCGGGCGCGTCGACGGCGCGCGAGGCCGGCTTCGCGGAAAGCCCGGCCGGCCCCAAAGTCACGAGCGCGGCGATGACCGCTGCGATCAAGGCTCTTGGCATAAGACCTCGCATGTCGTGACTGGCCCCACGGGGGACGCGTGCCCGGTCCATGGATTTTCGCCTCGCGGGCTTAAAACGGACTTAACGCTTGCCGGAGACCGTCTAGAACCGTCGCCTCTCGGAGGCAGGCGACCGCGCGCCCGCTGGGGCCATTGAAATGGCGGGCCGCCGCGGCCACCATGGCGCGCAGTCCCCCTTGTCTTCGAAAGCCCGCCCGTGCCCGCTGCCCCTTCGCCCGCCTCGATCGATCGCTCTGAGCGTATCTGCATCGTCGGAGCCGGTCCCGCGGGCCTCGCCCAGGCCCGGGCCTTCAAGCGGGCCGGCGTGCCCTTCGACGTGATCGAGCGGCACCGCGACCTGGGCGGCCTCTGGGATCTCGAGAACCCCGGCACGCCGATGTACGAATCGGCCCATTTCATCTCGTCCAAGGGCCTCTCGGCCTTTTTCGACTTCCCCATGCCCAGGGACTATCCGGACTATCCCGGCCACGCCCAAATTCTCGAATATTTGCGCGCCTTCGCCCGGGCCTATGGCCTTTATGACGACGTCGCCTTCGACACCGCGGTCACCCGGGCGGAGCCCGATGGGCCGGCATGGCGGGTCACGCTCGGCAACGGCGAGGTGCGGCGCTACCGCGGCCTCGTCTGCGCCAACGGCATGAACTGGGATCCGGCAATGCCGGACATCCCGGGGCATTTCGAGGGCGAGCTACGCCACGCGGTGACCTACCGGAGCGGGGCGGAGCTCGAGGGCCGGCGCGTGCTCGTCGTCGGCGGCGGAAACTCGGGCTGCGACATCGCTTGCGATGCGGCGCAGAGCGCCCGGGCCGCATTCCTCAGCCTGCGCCGGGGCTACACCTTCATTCCCAAGCACGTCTTCGGCCTGCCGGCCGACGTCTTCGGGGCGCGGGCCGGGGTCCTGCCCCTGCCGCTCCGCCGGTGGGCCTTCCAGGCCCTGCTGCGGCTGCTCAACGGCGATCCGGCGCGTTATGGCCTGCCGAAACCGGACCATCGGATCTTCGAGAGCCATCCGATCGTGAATTCGCTGGTCCTGCACCACCTGAGCCACGGCGATTTGAAGGTGAGGCCCGACGTGAAGGAATTCGCCGGCAACAAGGCCGTGTTCGCGGACGGCAGCGAGGAGGCCGTCGACCTGGTCCTTCTGGCGACCGGCTACGACACGACGATCCCTTACATGGCGCGCGAGCACTTCGAGTGGGCCGGAAACCACCTCGAGGCCTACATGACCGCCTTCAACGCCCGCCACGACACGCTCTTCACGCTGGGCTTCGTCAACACCGCCGCCGGCGTCTTCGAGGACTTCGACCGCTTGGCGCACCTCATCGCGAACCACCTCGCCGACCAGGATCACTACCTGGAAAAAGCCCGTGAATTCAGAGAGTTGACAAAGGCCGGCCAGCCCGATCTCTCGGGCGGCCTCCGCTACGTGAAGTCGCCGCGCCATGCCGCCTATGTCCAGCACGACCGCTTCCGCGCCCAACTCGAGAAGCTGCGCCGCAGAATGGCCTGGCCAGCGCTCACGCCCGGCTGCTTCGACGCGCTGCGCTCAGCGGCCGGCGGCGCGGCCCGATAGGGCTTGCCGCCGCGCACGCAAGTCCGGTCAGCTGCCCCCGCCGTACTTGAACGAGACCTTGATCTTCGCGCGGTAGCACTCGATCTTTCCGTCGCTGATCTGGACGTCGAGGTCCGAGACCTCGGCGATCCTCAGGTCCCTCAGGGATTGCCCCGCCCGCTCGATGGCGGCGGCCGCCGCCTTCTCCCAGGACTCGCTGCTCGTCCCGACCAGCTCGATGACCTTGTAAACGCTCTCGCCCATTCTCCTGCGCTCCCTTCATTGGCGCCGCGCTCGGCGGCATCTTCAGACTCGGGTTTCCGATTGCTCTTGTTCGCTCCATGATAGCCGACATTCGCCCGACGGCGCCATGGTTCAGGAACACGACGATTCGGCGCCGGGGGCTCGGGTTCGCCGGGGGGCGGCATGATCACGATTCGGGAGGAGGCCCAGGAGGACCGCCCGGCCATCCGGGAGATCAACGAACTGGCGTTCGGCACGCCCGAGGAAGTGGAGCTCGTGGACCGGCTGCGATCGGACGGTCTCGTCCTTGCCTCGCTGGTCGCCTGCGACGGCGGCGAGGTCGTCGGACACATCCTGTTCAGCGAGCTTCCGATCGAAACCGCCGGGCGCAGGATCCGCGGCGCCGCGCTCGCGCCCATGGCGGTCCGGCCCGACCGGCAGCGGCAGGGACTGGGATCCGCGCTGGTGCGCCGGGGGCTGGAGGCCTGCCGCGCGCTCGGCGTGGAGGCAGTGGTCGTGCTGGGGCACCCGGCCTACTATCCGCGCTTCGGGTTCTCCGCCGAAACGGCGCGGCACCTCGAGGCGCCCTTCTCCGGCCCGGCGTTCATGGCGCTCGAGCTGACGCCCGGGGTGCTCGACGGCGTATCGGGACGCGTCAGATATCCGCCGCCCTTCGGCCTGGCCGACGGTTAGACGGTCCACGCGCCCGCCGCTCGCGGGAAAGGTGAGCGACGGCGCGTTTTTTGGCATCATCGGTTCATGCCGCGCCTCGCCGTCCTTCGCTTTTCGCACGAGGGGAACTCGTTCAATCCGGTGGTCACCGGCCGGGCGGCCTTCGCGCGCGAGGCCTGGTGCGCGGGCGAGGCGGCGGTTGCGGCCCATCGGGGCACGCGGTCGGAGTTGGGCGCGGCGGTCGAGTTCCTGGAGGCCCGACCGGACTGGCGGGGCGTCTTCCTGCGCTGCGCCTCGGCGCCGCCCGGTGGGCCCGTGGCCGACGACCTGATCGAGACCGTGATCGCGGAAGTTTCGGACGGGCTCGCGTCCGGGGGACCCTGGGACGGCGTTTTCGTCTCGCTGCACGGCGCGATGATCGGCGAAACGCGTCTGACCCCCGACCTCGACCTACTGCGCGCGGTCCGTGCGGCGGCCGGTCCCGGCTGTCCGATCGCGGCGACCTTCGATCTCCACGCCAACATGTCGCCGGTGATCGCCGAGGCCGCCGACATCGTCGTCGGCTACAAGACCTATCCGCATATGGACATGTTCGAGACGGCGGCCAAGGCGCTGGGCCTGCTGGAGCGCGCCGCCAGCGGCGAGATCGCGCCCCGGTCCGTGGTCCTGCCCGCCGACGCGCTGCTGGCGAGCCACAACATGCGGACGGCTGCCGGCCCCATGGCCGAGATCGAGGCGCTGGCCGTGGAGCTTGCGGAACGTCACGGGCTGCTCGACGTGACGCCCTTCGGCGGCTTCGCCTACGCCGACGTGCCCCAGGCCGGGGCGAGCGTCAGCGCCTGCTACGACGCGAGGCGCGGCGGCGAAGACGGAGCGAGCGCGGCGGCGCGGGCCGTGGCGGCGGCGATGGGCGAGCGGCGCGCCGCCTTTCGTCCCGACCTGCCCGATGCGTCGGCGGGCCTGCGCCGGGCGCTGGCGGAGACCGCGCGCGGCCCCGTCGCCGTGGTCGAACCCGCGGACAATCCCATGTCCGGGGGTACCGGAGACACGCCCGGCCTGTTCCGCGCGCTTGTGGAGGCGAGGCCGGACGTACCCAGCGTCTTTGCGTTCTTCGCCGATCCCGGCCTGGCCGAACGGGCCCGCGCGGCGGGGCAGGGGGCGGTGTTGGACGCCGGCCTCGGCGGGCGCCTGACCGACGCCTTCGGGCCGCCGGTCGCGGTCGAGGCCAGGGTCGAGCGGCTGACCGAGGGCCGCTTCGTCAACGAGGGTCCGATGTGGGCCGGCCAGTCGGTCGATCTGGGCGGGACCGCGGTGCTTCGGGTGCAAGGCCCGGCGGACTTGCGGGTGATCGTGACGTCTGCGCCGGTCTCGCCCAACGACCCGGCGTACTTCAGGCTGCACGGCATCGACCCGGGCAAGACGTGCCTCGTCTGCGCCAAGGCGAAGAACCATTTCCGCGCCGCCTTCGACGGGACCTTCCAGGCGATCGTCGACGTCGATACGCCCGGCCCCGCGACCGCGGACCTCGCCGCGCTGCCCTTTGCGCGGGTGCCGAAATCGCGGCTGCCGCCGCCGCTTCGAGCGGACCGCGTCACTTCGTAACACCATCCAAGGACCGGGCTTCGCCACCTCTCCCTCTCGCGGGTTGCAATGGAAATCCGGCTGGCTCATGCTCAAGGTCCGATGGCTCGAAGTCCACGGATAAACGGGTCGGGATCATGAAACGTCGCGCACTGATACCGGCGCTGCTGCTGGCGGTCGCGCTGAGCGGGCCGGGCACAAATCAGGCGCTGGCCGAGGAAATGGCCCCCGCCGTCGCCGAGGTCGCGCCCACCATGCTGATGACGCGGGCGGCCCAGGGCCTGCTCAACCTGCTCGGCTACGATGCGGGGCCGGTCGACGGCCTGCTTGGATCGCGCACCCGCAGCGCGGTCCTGGCCTTCCAGAGCGACCGGGTGGAGGCCCGGACCGGGACGATCGACCGGGACCTTCTGGACACTCTCGTGGCGGAGATCGCCGACCGCAGGGTCGAGGCCGTTCCAACGCGCCCCGTGGTCTTCTACAGGGCGTACCTGGAGCATTATCCCTACAGCCGCTTGAACAAGCCGATCGGGCCCCACACCCGGGCCTATTTCCGCTTCAAGAACAACAGCGACGTTCCGGTGACGGGCATCGAGTTCGCCTATGCCTTCAAGGATCCCTTCGGCGATACGCTCTACCGCGACAGCGACAGGCTGCAGATCGAGATCGCGCCCAAGGCCGTCACCGCGAAGTCCCACTACTACTATTGGGAAGACAAGGCCCTCGCGCAGGACGCCTACGACAAGATGGCCGCCGCCTTTCAAAGCGGCGGCGCGCGCGCCGAGGTGAGCATCAAACGGGTCGTCTTCGCCGACGGAAGCGAGGTCGCCTATTGAAGGGGAGGGGCGCGAAGTGGCCAAGGCGCGCGAGGGCGGTTGTCTCTGCGGCAAGGTCCGCTACCGCGCCCTGGGACCGCCCAACAACGTCACGAATTGCCATTGCCGCCAGTGCCAGATGGCGGCGGGCGCCGCCTTCGTGACCTGGGCCGAGTTCCCGGCGGGCGCAGTCGCCTGGCCGGCCGAAACGCCCCTCTGGTACCGCTCGAGCGCCCGGGCCGAGCGCGGCTTCTGCCCGGCCTGCGGCACGACTCTGACGTTTCGCTATCTGGAGGGGGACGCGCTGGACATCGCCGCGGTCACCCTGGACGACCCGGACGCCCTGCCGCCGGAAGACGAGCTCTGGACCGCCAGCCGACGCGCCTGGGCGCCGGGCGACGAACGCCTGCCGCGCCATCCCCGCGAACGGAAGCCGGGGTGACGGCTGGTTCCGCCAGGGCTGGATAGGCTCTAGTCCTTGATCCAGCCGCGCTTCTTGAACCCTTTCTTGAGCACCTCGGCGATCTCCTCGGCGGTTCGCTTGGCGGCGCCGTCCAGGCTCTCGGGGCCGAGCTCCTTCGCAACGTTCATGCCGCCGCTGATCGCCGCGCTGGTTCCGGCCCGGCCGGCCGCCGCGCCGACGCCGACCGGCACCAGCATGCCCGGCATATAACCACCGCCCGCCTCGACCTCGGCCGAGCCGAGCGGGCGCAGGCCGGCGGCCGTCACCTGATAGCCCTCGACGAAGGTCTTCAGCTCGGCCGCGCCGGCGCCGAAGCCGATCAGCATGCGCTTGACGCGGCTGCCCTCGTCGATCGATACGAACTCGCCCTTGATGACGAGGTCGCCCACCTTCGGCGGCGGCCCGCTGCCGGCCCGCTCGGCCGGCATCTTCATGGCCAGGATCTCCTCGACCAGCTTTGCCGCCACCCGCTCGCCCAGCTCGCGGCCGAGCGCGATCTCCTCGGCGGTCTGGGGCGCCTCGCGCTTCTCGTAGCGGCCGGCCGTGGCCGAGTCGCCGGCGATGTCGCCCGGGGTCGCGGCGATGTTGTGGACGATGATGCGGCCGGGCCGTTGGATCACCTCGTCTTCGGACACATAGGACCGGCGCGCCCCGAGGTCGCTCGACGCGCAGCCGGAGAGCGTGGCGAGGGCGAGCAGACAGGTTGCAGCGGCGCTGAGCGGTTTCATGACGGATCTCCCCAAAAAA
>CAMYKD010000106.1:6424-18645 GCA_947258885.1 uncultured Kiloniellales bacterium
GAATCGCCCGGGCGGCCGGGGCGCAGCGATCACTTTAGCGCGACCAGGCCGCAAAGCGGCCGCGTCACCGGGCCCGGAACGACAAGCTCCGGCCTTACTGCCGGGCGCCGCCGGTCCAGGGTTCCTCTTCGCCGGTCGGCTCCAGCTCGTCGGTCGCCAAGGTGCCGATCTGGTTGTTCAGGTTGAGGAACAGGTAGAGCGGGCTCTCGTGCCTGAGGATTCCCGCGATGTCGTCGAACCTGCCGAGCGGATAGTGGATCGACGGCCCGCTGGTGTAGTTCTGGTTGGGCGGAATGGCGGCGTCGTCGCGGAAGAACACGATCCTGCCGACATAGGTATTGCCCTGATAGCAATAGACTAGCGCCTCGTAAGGGTGTCCGCTGTAGTACCAGATCTTGTAGGCGTCGAAATCCTTTCTAACGGTGGCCATTTCCTGTCTCCTGCCGTTTCGCTCCGGCGCCGGGGTCCTCCGGCATTGGTGTCGGCACGGACCCCGGCAAATCGCCTTGGCTCTGTTCGATACGCGCCTCCACGCCGGCTCTGGCGGTGGGTCTCGTGGCTAGCCGAGGTCTCGGCGGCGCTTGGTCACTCCGCTTCGCCGATGGGTTCCATGGATGTCGACAGGAACCCGCGATTTTGCGCGAAGTAGATGTAGACCGGCTTCTCGTTCCGAAGGACGTCGAGGACGTTTTGGAACATGGCGGACGGCAGGTGCATTCTTATGATGCCGCCGCTTTCGTAGTCGTTCTCGTAAAACATTCCAGGATCGTTGAACCTGATCCAGGCGAGCGTCTTGCGGTTACCGTCGCTGAGCTGGATTTGCGCGCGATTCGTTTGATAGCCGGCCGGGCTCCCGTAGAAAAGGACATGGTATGATTTCACTTCCGCGACCATGACGGTATCCTCCACGTAGTCGATTACGGCAGAAATGCCCTGATGAGCTGTACGGTGGCACGGGCCGGCGGGCGCATACCGTGAGTTTTCCCACATTCGGGCTGAAGAAGACCTGAAATGTTGTATGGGTTCTCGCGACGGAGCCGCGTCAAGCCTTTCGCTCGGCAGTCCCGATCCGCCGAGCAGGGGCCGCAGGGGACGCAAAACCCCTGCGCATGGGCTCGTTCCGAGTGTCTTTCCGCCCCGCTCAGCCGCGGTAGCCGAGCAGTTTGTCGTGGAGCGTCTTGCGGATCGTGACGCCCTCGATCGCGGTGCGCGCGCGGGCCGCATGGCGCCGCTCGCCGGGCAGGCGGGCGCCCGCCTGGCCCTCGATCGCGCCGAGGAGGGTCTCGATCTGCGCGGCGAAGCCGGGGCCGGCGAAGGCCCCCGGATCGATCGCGACGAAGAACTGGCCGGTGCGGGGCGAGCCGCCCTCGTTGTCGGCGAAGGACGAGGCCTCGGTCGACAGGGTCGCGCCGGCGACCGCCGCGGCCAGCACCTCGACGATCAGCGCGATGCCGGCGCCCTTGTAGGCGCCCGAGGGCACCATGGTGCCGCCGGCCAGCGCCGCCTTGGGGTCGGTCGTCGGCCTGCCCTCGGCGTCCAGCGCCCAGCCTTCCGGGATCGCCTCGCCGGTCTGGGCGTGGACCAGGACCTCGCTTTTCGCGACCACGCTGGAGGACTGGTCGATGACCAGCGGCGGGGCGCCTTCGCGCGGCACGGCGCAGGAGATCGGGTTGGTGCCGAACACCGCCTTACGGCCGCCCCAGGGCGCGATCGAGGCCGGCGCGTTGACGAAGCCGAGGGCGACCAGGCCGGCGGCGGCGATGCGCTCGACGTGGTAGCCGCAGACCCCGCAGTTGTAGGAGTTGGTCACCGCCAGGGCGGCGATGCCGGTCTCCTTGGCCAGCGGCAGCAGGCGTTCGAGGCCCAGGTCGATCGCCGGGTGGGCGAAGCCGTCCCGGGCATCGGCCCGGAGCGCGGCCGGCGCGACCTGCTCCAGCGCGGGCTCGGCCTTGCCGTCGATCTTGCCGCAGCGCGCGTGCTCGCAATAGGTCGGCAGGCGCGCCAGGCCGTGGCTGTGGATGCCCTCGGCCTCGGAGGCGACGACCGAGGCGGTGACCGAGCGGGCGTTGGCCTCGCTCGTGCCGCAGGCGGTGAGCGCCTTGAATGTCAGGTCCTCGACCTCGGCGAGTGTGAGCGTGACGGTCATGGGGCGGCGTTTCCTTTTTCAGCGGTCGGCGCCGGCCTGGGCGCGCGAGCCTTGCGAGGACGGCACCACGGCGGTAAGCGCGTAGCGTGCCAGGGAGTCCCAGGTCTCGTCCGCCACCACCAGGCCGCGGACCGTGACCGTACGCCAGAGCGACGCGGTCTCGCAGGACCGTATCATGAAAGCTCCGGCCGCTTCGGCCGCGGTCTGCAGCACCACGGCGAGCTCGACGCAGTCGTCCGGCGGCAGCGCGAAGCAGGCGAGCGTGGCGCCGGGCGCCGGAGTCTCCGCCGCCGCCAGGGCCAGCGTGGCGAGGTCCTCGGCCGCCAGGGCCGCCTCGCCGGCCATGAGCCGCGAATGGGCGGCCGGCGCGGCGGGCAGCTCGACCCAAAGCGGGCCGTCTTCGCCCTCCAGGGGCAGAGCGGCGATGCCGCGGCCCTGGCTGTAGAGCCCGGCGAGGGCCTCGGCGTCGCCGCTGCCGGGCGCCGCCTGGAAGGTGACGAAGACGGCGAGACCGCGCTCGACCGCCCGCTCGGCCAGCTGGCCGAGGAAGCCGAGGTCGCGGAGTCCCGTGACCCGCGCCGTCGCCCGGCCGGCGTCGCGCGCCTTGGCGGTCGCTAGGTCGAGGATGCCGGGCCCGGCCAGGAGCGCGCTCTGGCCGCCGGCGTCCACCGAGAACGCGGTCGCGCCCTCGTCGGTCAGGCGCAGCATGGTCGGTTCGAAGGACATGGGCGCGCGGCGCCGGCGCTCCAGGTAGGCGGTCCCCATGCCGTGATAGGCCTCGGCCCACTGGACCATCTTGACCGCGGCGCCCACCGCGCCCGTGGGCAGGCCGGCGGCCCGCAGGGCGTTGCCGTACCAGAAGGACGTTTCGAGCAGGGACAGGCGCATGGCGGCTCCTACCCCTTCGCTTCGAAGCCGTCGGTGAAGAAGGCGAGCCAGTTGCCGCCCATGATCTTGGCGAGGTCCTCACCGGAAAAGCCCTCTGCGTGCAGGCCCGTCACGATATTGGGCATAGAGGCGGCGGTGTGGAACCACGACGGCTGCGGGGGCCAAGACGGGCGTTCGGCCGAGCCCTCGCCGTAGTCCGGCTCGAAGGTCCAGCGCCCGCTGCGCATCCAGGTCAGGGTCCCGGGACCCCACTTGCGGCAGAGGTCCGTGCCGAGGCCGACGCGATCGATGCCCATGAGATCGACCGTGCGCGCGACCATGGCGGTGAAGTCGCCGAGCGTACAGTCCGAACCGCCTTTTAGGTGGTGCGGATAGATGCTGAAGCCCAGCATGCCGCCGCTCTCGGCCAGCGCCTCCAGCAGCCGGTCGGACTTGTTCCTGAGCGCCGGATGGAAGGAAGCCGGATTGGCGTGGGTGATCGCCACGGGCCGCTCGGAGAGCTCGATCGCCTCCAGGCTCGTGCGCTCGGCGCTGTGCGACAGGTCGACGATCATGCCGACCCGGTTCATCTCGCGGATCGCCTCGCGGCCGAAACGGGAGATCCCGGCGTCCTCCGCCTCGTAGCAGCCGGCGCCGATCAAGCTCTGGTTGTTGTAGGTGAGTTGCATGATCTTCAGGCCCAGGTCGTTCATGACCTCGACCAGGGCCAGCTCGTCGTCGATCGGCGAGCAGTTCTGGGCCCCCAGGATGATCGCGGTCTTGCCCTGGCGCTTGGCCTCGAGGATGTCGGCGCCGCGGCGGCAGGGCACGATCAGGTCGCCGTGCTCGCGGAACAGCCGGTTCCAGCGGCCGATGTGGCTCAGCGTGGCGCGCGCGTCCTCCCAGTAGGAGATCGTGACATGGACCGCGGCGAGGTCGCCGGCCCGCAACTCCTCGAACAGCTCACGGTCCCAGTTGGAGAACTGCAGCGCGTCGACGATCACCAGATTGTCCGTGTCCACGGGATCCATTGTCCGATGCCGCTCCGCTCAGGAAACTCGAGGCGCCAGGGGAAAGGCCCAGTCGCCCTCGACGCCTTTCGCGATGTCCGCGGCGGTCGGCGCGCCCTGCAGGAAGGTGCCGCGCACCCAGAGCCGCGACTGCGGGTCGAGCTTCTCCATCCCGTACTGCGTCAGCAGGAAGCGGATCAGGTGGCACGGCTCGAAGTCCTCGCCGAGGACGTTCGTGCGGATCTCGCCGTAGGGCAGGCCGGCGACCGACTGGACCCGCTCCACGATGGCGCGGCGCCCCGGGTGGGCGAAAAGGAAGGCGCCCAGCGATTGCTCCGGATCGGCCGCCCGCAGGTCCCGGTGCAGCGTCTGCAGCTCGCCGACCAGGTCGACGAAGGTCTCGTGCTCCTCGCCCGGGTCGACGCCGCGCAGGCCGTGGCGCGGCTCCAGGTTGTCGTGGGAAATGTACCAGAAGTGCTTGCGCGCGCCTTCGCCCGAGAGATCGATGTCGAGCGCCCAGCGGTAGTCACGGGCCAGCGACGTCATGAGGTCTTCGACCCGCTGTTCGGGGCGCACGTCGGTTGCGTCGTCGACCCTGGCCAGCATCCGGCCCTCGAGTGCTTCCGCGATATCGGGATGAATCTCGATCAGCAGCGAATGCAGCAACTCCAGGCCCTCGCGGTGCAGGTTGGCCGCTGCCCAGTCCGCCAGAGCGGCCCAGGGCAGGTCCGGGCGCTCGCCCGCGACGGTACCGTGCGCGACGAACTCGGCCACCCGATCGCGCAGGCGCTTTAGGTCCGCGACCTGCCCCTCGCTGCCCTGGAAAATGCCCGGGCGCACCTGGATGCCTTCGCCGTAGTGGGCGATGGCCCGGTCCACCAGCGCGAGCAGCCCGGCGGCCTCGGGACCGTCCGGCGCCGCGGCGCGCGCCTTGGCGCGGGCGATCGCGGTCTCGCGCACCTCGATCCAGGTGTTGACCCGCAGCGGATGGCGGATCGCGAAGGGCACGAGACCGAGGCCCGAGGCGTTGCCGGCGCCGATGAAGCGCCGGATGTCCGGGCTGAAGCGCGCGGCCCCGGGGTTGCGGCAGCGGGCGATGTGCTCGGCCAGATCGACGCTGAAGTGGCGCCACATGAACAGGGTCAGCAGGTCGGTGTGATAGGGCTGGCCGAGGAACTCGTCCTCGCCGAAGGCCGGGAAGATCGCGGTGCCGTGCCGGCCGTTGCCCCAGAAGCCGTTGTTGCGCACGAGATAGCCCGCCGAGGCGACCAGCTCGATATCGGGCTGCCGGCCGGCGGCGAGCGCGTCGACCATGGCTTCGAAGACCCGGCCGCTGCGGTTGACCCGGGTCCAGCCGAGGGTCTGGATGTCGGCGCGGCCGAGCAGGAAGTCGCGGAACTGCCCGCGCTGGAAGTCGATGCGCGCTTCGGTCGGGTCGCCGAGGCAGAGGAAACCCTCGCCGTCGTAGTGATTCTCGATGATCCGGTCGGTGCGCCGCTCCTCCGGCAGGTTGTCGGACAGGACCACGAAGTGCAGCTCGCGCCCCGGGTTGTCGAGGCGGTAGACGACCGTGCCGCGGCCCTCGGCGTCCAGCTCGAAGCGGACGGGCTCGACGGCCCAGCGCTCTGCCACCATGCGGCGGATCATGCAGCGCAGGAACGACAGGCGCGAGGCCTTGAAGGCGCTCAGGCCCTCGGGCGTCATGATCTCCCCCGGCGGACGCAGGGCCAGGGTCGGATCCCGGTCGTCGCTCCGGCTGGCGGCGGTCACGGCGTCACGGCCTCGTATGGGCGGTCTTGACGATGGCGTGGGCGCAGAGGTGCGCGGCCGCGGAAGACCTGTCCGACCCCGCGACGCGGTTCCCGAATCCCGGTTCGCCCATGGTGCCTCCCTGTCGCTCGCCTCCCCGATGGGGCGGGAGTCGCCGTACTTTCCGCCCCGGCCGGCAGCGCCGGGATCGACGCGAGTGTAGCCTATTGAAGAAACGGGCGACTCATTTTTCAAATTAAAAAGCACAATCTATTGATATGCTTTTCATATGAATGTCACGGTCAAGCACCTGCGCATCTTCATCGAGGTCGCCCGGCAGGGCAGCTTCACCCAGGCCGCGGAACGGCTTTCGCTGTCCCAGCCCGCGCTGACCATCGCGGTCGGCCAGTTCGAGCAGATGCTCGGCATCCGGCTTTTCGACCGGACCACCCGGCGCGTCCTCCTGACCGCCGAGGGCGAGGCCTTCCTGCCTACCGCCGAGCGTCTGGTCGAGGATTTGGACACGGCCATCGCCGACATCCGCGCGGTGGCCGAGCGCCGGAGCGGCCGGGTCGGCATCGCGGCCCTGCCCTCGGTGGCAATCCGCCTGCTGCCCGGCATCGTCTCCCGTTTCACCAAGGCCTATCCGGAGATCCGGGTTCATATGCGTGATTCCAACGCCAGCGGCGTACAGCGCCGGGTGCGGCGCAACGAGGTGGACTTCGGCATCGGCAGCCCCTGGGAGCCCGACCCGGAGCTGGCGTTCACGCCCTTGCTGCGCGACCGATTCGTCATGGTCTGCCGCGCCGACCATGGGTTGGGCCGAGCGAAAGGCCGGCTTCCCTGGCGGCGGCTGAGCGACCACCCTTTTTTGGGCCTGGCGCGCGATACCGGCATCCGGCCGCTGCTCCAGTCGATCAAGGGCCTGCCCGAGGCGATCCGCACGCCGCAGTACGAGGTCTCGAATATCGCCACGCTCGAAGGCATGCTCCAGGCCGGTCTGGGGATCACCGCCCTGCCGCGCCTGGCGGTGCCCCGGTCGGGGGCCGTGGCGCTCGTGTCCCGGCCGCTGTTCGATCCGGTGGTGGAACGGGAGATCTGCCTGATCACGCGCCGCGGCCGCTCGCTGTCGCCAGCGGCGGAAGGCATGCGCGAGCTGGTTCTGGAAAGCGTACGGGAGGACCGATAGCAGAGGTGCGGACGGCTTGAACGGCTGTCTCGCCAGGGACGGCAGGGAGGCGCGTACCCTGAAGTTCCATTAATGTGATTTCCTAATCTAACGATTAGACCTTTAAATTTGTCAAATGATCGCCGGCACCGTCTAATGGCCGTCTGCCGGTGTTGCCGCACCGGGCGCCGGAGGTGTGCCCGAAAGGCGACGGTCAACGACCACCGGATCTTCCGCCCCAACGGCAGGGTCCGAGAACGGTCACACGCAAGGGAGACGAGACATGACGGACAGACGCGGCCACCCCTACCTGCCGAAACTCAAGGAGAACTTCGCCGAGGGCAGGATCGATCGGCGCGAGTTTCTGCGCACCTCGACCCTGCTGGGTCTTTCGGCCGCGGCGGCCTACGGCTTCGTCGGCAAGGTGACCGGCGAGAGCTTCGTGCCCCCGGCCCGCGCGGCGCTGCCCAAGGGCGGCACGCTCCGGATCGGCATGCCGGTGGGCGAGGTCAAGACACCCCACAACATCTCCTGGGCGCACAAGAGCAACCAGATCCGGGCGGTCTGCGAGTACCTGACGCGCACCGGCCACGACAACGTCACGCGGCCCTACCTGCTGGAGAGCTGGGAGGCCAGCGACGACCTCAAGACCTGGACGCTGAACCTGCGCAAGGGCGTCAAGTGGCGCAACGGCCGCGCCTTCACGGCCGAGGACGTGATCTGGAACCTGAAGCACGTGCTCGACCCGGCGACCGGCTCCTCGGTGCTGGGTCTCATGAAGGGCTATCTGCTCGAGGACTACGACACCGGCAAGAGGGACGAGGACGGCAAGGCGGTCATATCGTCGCGGCTGTGGGATTCCAGCGCGATCGAGAAGGTCGACGACCACACGGTGCGGCTCAATGCCAAGGCCGCACAGCTGGCCGTGCCGGAGCACCTGTTCCACTATCCGCTGCAGATTCTCGACCCGGAGGAGGGCGGAAACTTCGGCGTCGGCTCCAACGGCACGGGGCCCTTCGACTTCGTCGAGCAGGTGGTCGGCTCCCGGGCCGCGTTCAAGGCGCGCGGCGACTACTGGGGCGAAGGCCCCTATGTGGACAAGCTCGAGTACATCGACCTGGGCGACGACCCCTCGGCCAGAATCGCGGCCCTGGCGTCCAAGCAGATCCACGGCATCGACTTCGCCGGCAGCACCCAGATTCCGGTCTTGAAGACCCTGTCGCACCTGAAGCTCTACCAGGTGGCGACCGCCGAGACCGGCGTGGTGCGCGGCAAGTACTCGGTCAAGCCCTTCGACAACGTCAAGGTGCGCAAGGCGCTCAAGCTGGCGATCGACTCCCCGAAGATCATGAGCCTGACCCTAGGCGGTCTGGGCGCATCGGCCGAGCATACCCACGTCTCGCCGATCCACCCGGAACACCACGGCGTGCCGGGCGTCAAGCGCGACGTGGCCGCGGCCAGGACGCTGCTGGCGGAGGCCGGCTACCCGGACGGCCTGGACCTCGAGGTCAACATCTCCAACGATCCGGACTGGATGCCCAACGCCATGCAGGCCATGGTCGAGCAGTGGAAGGAAGCGGGCATCAGGGTCAAGATCAACAAGATGCCGGGCTCGCAGTTCTGGGACATCTGGGACAAGGTGCCCTTCGGCTTCACGATTTGGTACCACCGCCCCCTGGGGGTCATGGTGTTGGGCCTGGGCTATCGCTCGGGCGTGCCGTGGAACGAGTCCGAGTTCGCCAACAAGGAGTTCGACGAGCTTCTGGCCCAGGCGGAAGGCACCCTCGACATCGAGGCGCGCCGCGAGATCATGGGCAAGCTCGAAAGGATCATGTACGAGGACGGCCCGATCACCCAGCCGTTCTGGAAGTCGGTGGTCACCTTCTACGACAAGAAGGTGCTGGGCGCCGGCGCCCACCCGACCAACTACATCTTCGCCGAACAGCTCGCGCTCGATCAGAGCTGAGCCCTCGAAGCGTCCGGGACAGGACTGCAGGCCCCCGCGGTTTTCCGCGGGGGCTTCTTGCCGGCGCGCGCCAGGGTTATGTCACAGGTCATTCTTAACGACTTTCGGTATAAAGATCGGGCCCATGGTTGCCCGAGAGGTGATGTTGCCGTGAGGAGCGCTGCGACCCTTTGGCTCTGTCTCGCCCTGCTGTGGCCCGCGCCGGGCGCGGCCGGCGCGCAGGCGCCCGCCGGGCTCGACGGTTTCGACCGCTTCGTCGAGCAGGTCATGGCCGAATGGCAGGTGCCGGGCCTGGCGGTGGCCGCAATCAAGGACGGCGAGATCGTGCTGTGCCGGGCCTACGGCTTGCGCGACCCGGAGCGCGGCCTGCCGGTCACGCCGCGCACCCTCTTCGCCATCGGCTCGGTCACCAAGACCTTCACCGCGACGGGCCTGGCGATCCTGGCCGACGAGGGCCGGCTCGACTGGGACCGGCCGCTGCGCGACTACCTGCCGGATTTCGCGCTGATGGACCCGGAGGCGAACCGGCGAATCACGCCGCTCGATCTGGTGACCCACCGCTCGGGCCTGCCGCGCCACGACGTGCTGTGGTACGCCGAGGCCTTCGACCGGGCCGAACTGCTGCGCCGCATTCGCTATCTCAGGCCGACCAAGGCGCTCGGCGAGACCTTCCAGTACCAGAACCTGATGTTCATGGTGGCGGGGGTCCTGGCCGGCCGCCTGGCCGGGACCACCTGGGAGGACTTCACCCGGCACCGACTCCTCGCGCCGCTCGGCATGACGAGCACGCGCCTGTCGCTGGGCGCCTTCCTGGCGGCGCCCGAGATCGCGCTGCCGTATTTTCCGGGCGAAGACGGGCGCGAGGCCATCGCCTTCCGCGACACCGACGAGATCGCGCCGGCCGGCGCCGTCTACTCCAACATCGAGGACATGGTCCGCTATCTGCGCTTCCATCTGGACGGGGGCCGCCTCGACGGCCGGCGGCTCCTGAGCCCGGCCGGTGCGGCGGAGCTGAGGCGCGTGCGGGTCCGCCTGGCGAGGTCGGCGCCCAGGAAGACCGGCACCGAGGGCTACGGTCTCGGGTTCTACGTCGCGCGCTACCGCGGCCACCGGGTGGTCCGCCACGGCGGCGCGATCGACGGCTACTTGGCGCGGCTCTCGTTCATGCCGGAGGACGGCCTGGGGCTGGTCGTGCTCAGCAACCTCTCGGGCGGCAACCCGGTGCCGCGCCTGGTCGCCTACAACCTCTACGACAGGCTGCTGGGCCTCGATCCGCTGCCCTGGGCCGAGCGCCGGCGCGCGGCCGACCGGCGCCGGGCCGCGGCCAAGGACGCGGCCGGGGACGCGGCCGAGCCGGACCCGCCGCCGCTCGGCGCCTTGCCGCCGCCCCGCTCGCTCGCCGCCTATGGCGGCCGCTACGAGCACCCGGCCTACGGAGACCTGCGGATCGAGGCGCGCGACGGCGCCCTGGCGGGCCGGTTCAACGATATCGGCTTTGCGCTGGTGCCCTGGGACGGCGACACCTGGCAGGTGCCGGAGACCGTCTGGCCGCTGCGCGAGGGCCTGAAGGTGACCTTTCTCGCCAACGGCCGCGGCGAGGTCGACCGCCTGGCGACGCCGATCGCCGACGGCCCGACCTACCGCTTCAATCCCGGGGACATGATCTTCCGGCGCGCGCCCTGATCCCGACAGGGCGCCGCGCCGCGGTCGGGACCGCTATTGGGTGTTCGCCTTCAGGTAGGCGATCAGATTGGCCCGGTCGGCTTCCTTCTTCAGGCCGGGGAAGGCCATCCGGGTCTTGGGAATGACTTTCTTCGGCTTGGCCAGGAACTCGTCCATGGTCTTGTCGTCCCAGACGATCCCGGACTCCTTCATCGCCTTGGAAAACTTGAAGCCCTCGGCGGTGCCCGCCGTGCGGCCGAAGATCCCGGCCAGGGACGGGCCGACCTTCTTCTTGCCCGCCTCGAGCGCGTGGCAGGCCTTGCACTTCTTGTAGACCTTCTCGCCCTTGGCGGCGTCCTGGGCCAAAGCGCTCTGGCCGGCCAGCGCGAGCGCGCCCGCGATCAGCAGCGAAGCGATACCGGATGTCTTCATGCCCTTGGTTCTCCTCTGGTATGGACCCTATTGCCATCGAATATACGGCCCCCGGCGGGGAATGCCAGCCCCTAATGCGCGCGGGCGGGCGGCAGGGCGGGGCGAAACCGGCGGCACCGCGCGCCGCTCGGCGGCCCCTGGCCAAGGGCAGGGCCGGGAAACCCGCCCTCGTCGCCGGACCTGTGAGCAAACGAGCCCGTGCACGGTAAAAAGTTGTTGTATTTCAATGGGTTGTGGGGGTGCGGCCGGGCAGGGGGCGTCGCGTAAGTATTTGAAAACAAAGGAGTTCTACCAGAGAGGCTCGGGCCGGAAGGCGCGTGAAAACCCCTCGCCCATCGGGAGAGGGGCGCGTAGCGCGGCGCTTCGCGCGGCCCACGCGGCTTTTGCCGCGTGGGAGGGTGAGGGCCGGTTGGTTCAAGTATCGGGAGATGTGTCGGCCGAGGACAGGGCATCGCGAATGACCTCGAGCACACCCTCGGTGTTTCCCAGGACCTCGTTGTTCCAGAAGCGCAGAACCCGGAATCCCCAGCCGGCGAGCTGCGCACTGCGCTCTTGGTCCCTCTCTTGCTGGTCTGCGTGCTGGCCGCCGTCCAGCTCGACCACGAGGCGCTCTTCCAGGCATAGAAAGTCGACCACATAGGGCCCGACCGGCGTTTGGCGCCGGAACTTGTGGCCATCCAGCTGTCGGCTTCGCAAGTGCCGCCACAGCAGCCGTTCTGCCTCGGTCGCTTGTTTGCGCAAGGCTCTCGCATGTGTGGCCGCTGGCATGGAAACAGCTTACCAGAAACCAACTGGCCCTCACCTTCCCGCTGCGCGGGCCCCTCCCTCTCCCGATGGGCGAGGGAAGAATCGACGCGGTTCCGGTTTGTTCTTGACAATGGCGTTGTAATAGGGTATATATCCTATCATCGGAATCGGAGCGGGAGAAAGCCCATGGAATCCGACGCGTTTCCGGCCGAGGAGGGCGCGCGGGTCGCGAACTGGCTGGACGGGCTGCAGTTCCGCGGGCTCTGCCTGCCCGAGGGCCTGACCGTGGATCGGGCCGCCCGGGAGCGCGAGGGCGCGCGGGCGGCGGCGGCGGGCCTCGCCGGCGAAGTGTGGGACGCCGGGGGCACGGGGATCGCCGAGCGCATCCAGGCCGCCCAGTTCGTCTCGGCCCACGCCGCCGCCATGGACTGGCAGGCCGAGGCCAACCGCCGCGACCTGCCGCCCCACGCCCGC
>CAMYKD010000107.1 GCA_947258885.1 uncultured Kiloniellales bacterium
GTCGCCGAAGATCCGCGCCTCGCCGATACAGGCGTTGACGCAGGACGGCACCAGCCCCTGCGACACGCGGTGCTGACAGAAATCGCACTTGTCCGCGGCGCCGGTTATCGGATTGGTGAACCGGGCGTCGTAGGGACAGGCCAGGATGCAGTACTTGCAGCCGATGCAGATATCCGCGTCGACCACGACGATGCCGTCCTCCTCGCGCTTCCAGGTCGCCCCAGTGGGACAGACGTCGACGCATTGCGGCTTGGAGCATTGGTTGCACAGCCGCGGCAGGAAGTGCCGGCTGACGTCCGGGTAGTCACCCTTTTCGATGTACTCCACCCAGGAGCGCGTCGCGCCCAAGGGCACATCGAACTCCGCCTTGCAGGACACGCTGCAGGCATGGCAGCCGATGCACCGCCGCAGGTCGATCAGCATTCCATAATGAGGTTTGTGTGCCTTTCCGGCGGCGCGAGCTGTCCTTGGCGCGGCGGCCGCGCTCGCACCGAGCGCCGCCGTACCGCCCGCCGCCGCGATGAATTTTCGGCGGCTTACTGCGGTTGTTGCTGTCTTTTTGCTCATGATGGTGGTTCCTTGGTCTGACCATGACCGCGTGTGGGATTTGGCCTTATAATTCTTAAGGTCTTTCGAAGAACTTAACTGTAAGCGCTATTATAGCTAGACTTATTCAACTATTTATCTATCCGGATCAGTTAACTGGAAATATTGCGCCCGAGATAGCGGCGACAACGAGCTGCATGGGACCGGTCGGGACCGAGACCTGGGACGGTGCACCGCCGAACACGGCGGCGGCATTGCCTCGGCGCCCCGAGTCGCTAAGGTCGGACATCGTCGCCATGACGGACGAGGCAAGAGCCCCCGTGATCTGCATCCTGCACGGCTATCTGCTCGAAGGCTCCGGCAGCAACCTCTGGACCCGCGAGATGGTGCGGGCGCTCTGCCGCGAGGGGGAGGCCGTACACCTGATCTGCCAGGAGCCGCATCCCGAGCACTACGACTTCATCGCCGCGGCCTACGCCTACGAGCCGGACGGCGGGGTGACCACGCTGGTCGAGCGCAACACGCCCTACGAAGGCGGCTGCGTCCTGCACAAGCCGCGCCTGGGCGATACCCTGCCGGTCTACGTCGGCGACAAGTACGAGGAGTTCGCGCAGGCGCTACCCATGATCGACCTGCCGGACGCGGTGATCGAAGACTATCTGGCGCGCAACGTGGCGGTGGTCGAGCGGGTCGTGCGCGAGGCCGGAATCTCCGTCATTCACGCCAACCACGCGGTGCTCATGTCGGTCGTGGCCGAGCGGGTGCACGCGGCCACCGGCGTGCCCTATGTCGTCATGCCGCACGGCAGCGCGATCGAGTACGCGGTCAAGAAGGACCCGCGCTTCCAGGCCCTGGCCCAGAGCGCCCTGGCGGCGGCGGACCGGGTGATCGTCATCGGCGAGGAGATGCGCCGGCGGATGCGCGAGACCTTCTCGGCGCTGCCGGGCCTCGAGGAGAAGCTCCGAGACCTTCCTCTCGGGGTCGACACCGCGGCCTTCGCGCCGGTCGACAGGGAGGATCGCGGCGCCCGAATCCGGGCCCTGGAAATGGCCCTGGCGGGCCTGGAACGGGGAAAGCGGCCCGATGGGGCGGAGCGGCTGCGCGCCAGCCTCCGCCCGGACATGAGGCGCGAGGACTTCGTGGCCGCCCTGCAGGCCATACGGGACTATGAATGGAAGCGCCCTGACGCCGGCCTCGAGCAGAGCTTGGCGCGGATCGATTGGCGGCGCGACGAGCTGCTGCTCTATGTCGGCCGTCTGATCGCCGCCAAGGGCCCGCAGAGCATCGTCGCGGCGCTGCCCTTGATCCTCAGCAAGCATCCGCGCGCGCGCTTGGTGGTGGTCGGGCACGGCCCGTTGCGCGAGGTCCTCGAGGCCCTGCTCTGGGCGCTCGGACGGGGCGCGGCCGGGCTCGCCCGTGCCATCGCGGACTGGGGCAGCGTGCTGGAAGGCCGGCCCGCGCCCTTCGAGCACCTTCGTCTCTTCTTCGCGGGACTGGAGGAACGCGGCGAGCTGGACAGCTATTTCGAGACCGCCCGGCGGGTCGTCCGCTCCGAGCGCGTGATCTTCACTGGCTACCTGACCCACGGCGAGCTCAAGCACCTCTTCCCGTGCTGCGACGCGGCGGTCTTTCCCTCGGTGGTGGCCGAAGCCGGACCCCTGGTCTTTCTCGAGGCCCTCGCCTCCGGCTGCTTCCCGCATGGCACCTACTTCGCGGGCATGGCGGCCAGCATCGACGAGGTGGCCGATGTCCTGCCGCCGGAGCACGCCGCGTTGATGAAGCTCACTGTCGATCCGGTCGGCAAGGTGGCCGAGATCGCGGAAAAGACGGTGGGCGCGTTCGACCTGGGCGGCCGGCACAAGCAGGCCCTGAGGGACGCCGTAGAGGTGCGCCACGACTGGCGCGAGGTGGCGCGCCGGCTGGCCGCCGAGCTTGCGGAACTGGGCCGTTGACTCGCCTCTACGGCAGCGCGGTGCGCCCGCCATCGACGATCAGTTCCGTGCCGGTAATGAACGAGGCCTTGTCCGAGAGCAGGAAGAGGATAGCGTCGGCCATGTCCTGGGTGGTTCCGACGCGCCCCAGCGGCACGGCGCCGGCCGCGGCCTGCTTCATGGCCGGGTCGCGGTCCCAGCGCTCCTGCATGGGCGAAGTGGTGCCGCCGGGCAGCAGCGCGTTGGAGCGGATGCCGTCGGCGGCGAACTGCACGGCCAGCGACTTGGAGAGCGAGACGATCGCCGCCTTGGAGGCCTGATAGGCGTCCTGCGGCCTGTCGTCGCCCCGCAACGCCTGGATCGAGGCGACGTGGACCATGGCGCCGCCGCCGCCCCGTTTCATCAGCGGCACCGCGTGGCGCGCGGTGTGCACCATGGACCGGAGGTTGATGCGCAGCACCTCGTCCCAGACCTCGAGCGCGGTCTCGACCATCGACTTGTCGCGCCCAAACCAGAGCACGCCGGCGGCGTTGACCAGGTAGTCGAGCCGCCCGGTCTCGGCAAAAGTGCGCTGGACCGCGTCCTTGACGAAACCGTCGTCGCCAACGTCGCCCTGCAGGTAGAGCGGGCGTCCGGGCCCGCCCTCCAGGCCCTCCGGCCGGTCCTTCAGGTCGATCAGCGTGACGTTGGCCCCCGCGGTCAGCAGGTCGTGCGCCGCGTTGAGGCCCATGCCGCCGCCCGCCCCGGTCACGACAGCCGTCTTGCCCTCGAAGCTCATGGTCCTGTTCCTCCCGGTTTCTCGCGTTCATACCAAGGGTCAGATATCGTTGTCCTTTGGCATCAGCGCGCTGCGTCTGCGGAATCGCCGGGCGCTCTTTCGTACGCCCCGACCGCAGCCGCTTCCTCCGGCGCGAGCACCAGGGTCTTGCGGCCATGGACCGCGAAGTAGATCAGCGCCAGCGCGTACCAGATCGCACAGCCGACCGCCCCCGGCCTGTAAGCCGGCTCGGCGAACAGGAAGACGAAGGTGACAAGGGCGATGATCAGGGCGATCCAGGCGCCGGGCTCGCCGAGCGGGCTGCGGAAGGGCCGCGCCAGATCGGGCAGCTGCTGGCGCAGCATGACGAAGGAAATCGCCTGCATGGCATAGGAGATCACGGCGCCGAAGACCGCCATGTTGAGCAGCACCGCCCCCACGAGCGGAGTTCCGAAAATCGCCTCCGAGAAGTAGATCAAGGCGGCCGCGACGTAGCCGATCGTCGCGCCCGCGATCAGCGCGAAATACGGGGTCTTGTGCTTGTCGTGGGTGATCGATAGCCAGCGCGGGAAGTAGCCCGCCCGCGAGAGCGCATAGATGTTCCGGCCATAGGCGAAGACGATCGCGTGGAAGCTGGCGACAGGAGCGGCCAGGAGGATCAGCGCCAGGACCTCGACGCCGAGGCCCGCGCCGAAAATCGTCTGGAAGCTGAGGAACAGGGGTTCCTGGGACTCCGCCAGCCCTGCCGCGCCCGGCGCCATGCCGGCGACCAGGAAGAGAACCAGCATGCCCGTGACGGTCAGGGTCGAGAGGCCCAACAAGATGCCCCTCGGCACGTCCTTTCGAGGGTCTTGCGAGTCCTCGGCCGCCAGCGGCACCTGGTCGATGGCCAGGTAGAACCAGATCGCGAACGGCAGGGCGGCGGCGATGCCCCAGACGCCCCTCGGCAGAAAGGGGCTGCCGCCCTCGGTGCTGGGCGCAATGTCTAGCGCCATGTCCCAAGAGAAGTGCGGAACGGCGCCGACAGCGAAGATTGCCAGGATCGCGAGAGCGGCGAGGGTGAGGACCATCGCGGTCCTGAAGGCTGTCTCTATGCCCCAGATGTTGAGGCCGACGAAGATCCCATAGGTGGCCAGCCACCAGATCGGCGCGAAAGAGCCGGGCGTATCGAAGATCTTCCCCAGATAGCCGCCGATCCCGACCACGATTGCCGCCGGGAGCAGCACGTACGCGACGGTCTGGCTGATGCCGGCCAGGAAGCCGCCCCAGGGCCCCATGGCCGCGCGGGCGAAGGCGTAGGCGCCGCCGGCGTAGGGCAAGGCGGCCGACATCTCGGCGATCGAGCAGCACAGGCCGAGGTACATGATGGCGACGATGACGCCGGCGATAAGCAGGCCGCCGAACCCGCCGACCTCGAGGCCGAAATGCCAGCCGAAGAAATCGCCGGAGACGGCCGCCCCGACCCCCAGCGCCCAGAGCGACCAGACGCCGGCATGGCGTCGGAGCCCGCGCTTCGCGAGGTACGTCTTGCGGGGCTTGCCATATTGGACGCCGCCGATGGTCTGCTTGTCCTTCTGGGGCATTCGCTCTTCCCTCCGCGATCATCGGGCGCGGGCAGGGAAAGCCGCCTCACGCCCGCTCGAAGTTGCGGATCACTTCCCAGTCGGTGACCCGGCGGTCGTACTCCTGCTGCTCCCACCGGCCGGCGTGCAGGTAGTGCTCGACCACCTTGTCGCCCAGCGCCTCGCGCATGACCTCGGACTCGTCCAGCGCCGTCATGGCGTCGCGCAGGGTCTTGGGCACGTCGGGCACCTCGGCGGCCTCGTAAACGTTGCCGCTGTAGGGCGGGGCCAACTCCAGCTCGTTCTCGATGCCGTGCAGGCCGGCGGCGAGCAAGGCCGCGTAGGCGAGGTAGGGATTGCAGTCGGCGCCGGGGATGCGGCATTCGATGCGCGTGCCAGCGCCCGGCCCGAGCAGTCGGAAGCCGGCGGTCCGGTTGTCGACGCTCCAGCCCAGCTTGGTCGGCGCGAAGGAGCCCGCCTGGAAGCGCTTGTAGGAGTTGATGGTGGGCGCCAGGAAATAGGTTACGGCCGGCCCGCAGGCCACCAGTCCGGCGACGTAGTGCTTGAACAGCTGGGACATGCCGTGTCCGTCGGCCTCGTCGGCGAAGAGGGGCGTTTCGCTCTTGGCGTTCCACAGCGAGGAATGGATGTGGCAGGAGCTGCCGGCCAGGTCGTAGGCCAGCTTGGCCATGAAGGTGATGGCCTTGCCCTGCAGATGCGCGATCTCCTTGGCGCCGTTCTTATAGATCACGTGACGGTCGGCCATCTCGAGGGCCTCTGCATAGCGCAGGTTGATCTCCTCCTGGCCGGGGCCCCATTCGCCCTTCGACACCTCGACCGGGATGCCGCAGTTCTCCATGCCGTTGCGGATGGCGCGGATCAGCGGCTCTTCCTTGGTGGTCTGGAAGATGTGGTAGTCCTCGATGTACCAGCCGGCGTGCTTGAGGCCCTTGTAGTCCTTCTCGCGCGCCACGTCGTAGGGCTCGTCGATCACGTAGAACTCGAGCTCCGAGGCCATGTAGGCCTTCCAGCCCTTGTCGGCCAGGCGCTTCAGCTGTTTCCTGAGGATCGCACGCGGCGAATGCGGAATGTCCTCGTGACTGTGGTGGTCGAGCAGGTCGCAGAGCACCAGGGCCGTGCCCTCGAGCCAGGGTACCGGACGCAGCGTGTTCATGTCCGGCTTGAACACGAAGTCGCCGTAGCCGAGCGCCCAGGAGGCCGCCTCGTAGCCGGGCACCGGCTCCATCTCCATGTCGACGGTCAGCAGGTAGTCGCAGCCTTGGGTCTCCTCGACGACGCTGTCGAGGAAGAAACGGGCGGCGACTCGCTTGCCCAAGAGGCGGCCCTGCATGTCGGTCATGGCCACCACCACGGTGTCGATCTCGCCGGCCTCGACCAGGCGCTTCAGGGTCTCCAGATCAAGCTTGCCGTTCATTGTGCCTCCTCTTTCGTGCGCATCCGCGGTGCCGCGAAGCGCATCGCGTTCGGTTTCCAGCCTGGAAAATGGCCGGAAAAAGATCAACCCCCGCACTGGCTCTGCCGGGCCCGCCAATTCCAGGAACGGTATCCCCCTCTGCCGGCTTGCACTACAGATAATCGGACGAACGAGTTCTCCTCGACCGTCGATCGGAGCGGTCCTCTCTCTGTCAATTCGTCACCGACATCGGGAACCGTCTTTGCTATCTTGTTTTATCGCTCGGCGCCATTCTCGGCCGGTGACGCGGACGATAGGACGTCGATAAAAAGTGCGAAGAGCTCCGATAGCGACGATATATTCAGTTTCGCGTAAAGATTGCGCCTGTGTATCTTGACTGTCGCCGTCGTGATTCCGAGGTGCCGAGCGATGGATCCTGACGAGTGACCTCGAAGGATTAGACGCACAACATCCTGTTCGCGAGAGGTCAGGATCGGGTTTCCGAAAGTTCTGAATGTGCCTTCCACGAAACTGCTCAGACAAGCGCTGCTCGGTTCGGAGACCTCTTTCGAGCCAAGTTCGCGCCAATGATGGGCCAGGGTCGAATGGACGACCGGCTCGATACGTACCAGCCACGCAAACTCCGCGGAACTGAATGGCGGCGCATCGTGCGGCCGCATCAATGAGAGGACAATGTAGGTGCCGTATTCGTTGCGTGCGAAGAAACCTATTTCTTCGGATAGATACCCAGGCTCGTGCGAGATGCAGGGAGAGACATAGCCCGGATGAGCACCGACATTTGCGTAGAAGTCGTCCGGCGCAAGATCCCGCATCCGATAGAGCGCAGGCTCGATCTGCTTCACGCAGGCATCGAAGAACGGATCGACCAGATAGCTGCCATTCAGATAGGGCGCCACCGAGGACTTCTTGTGCGCGCTGCTGAAACCGTCATAGAGGAATACCGGTCTACTGCCCACCGGATAGCCGAAAATAACCGCGTGCTCGAATTCAATGACGTTCTTGATCGAAGTCACCAAAATCTCAGGTAGAGTTGGAAGGTCGCTATTCGCTATTATGTCTCCGATCTGGTGATACCAATCAAACCCGGACCTCGCACCTTGGACCAAGTTCTTGGCGCTAAGTCTATCCTTGGCCAGCATTCTCTGCTTCATGCAACAACATTACCAGACATGCTCTTCGGCTCAATACAGGAAAGCGGTCGAGCGATGGAAAGGAGGATCAAGGTCTCGGCAACTTGGCTGCCACCAAAAGCATTCGCGGGGCTGCCCGCTAAAGTCGGAGCAATAGATGAGCCTCTACTCCCTCAGGGGTATTTGCCATACGCCAATGAGAGTATTGGCGCTTGCCATATCGGGGAATTGTCTCCTGTCCTGATGTTGTGGAAACATTATCCACGATGCCGAAGAGAAAGAACCTTACGAAACGGTCGGGGTCGATCCATAAACGGACGAATCGCCGTGGCGCGGTAAGAACAGACGAACCCCCGGACGGTGATTCTGGTGGTCTTCCCGGCCCCTACGCCTCGAACTGTCCGGTCCCGCGCCCCTCGCCGGCGGATTGGGCCTCGTCGTGTTCGTCATCCTCTCCGTGCTGATGCGAAAGGGAGCCATGAAGTCCGGGTGTCGAGGAAAGCAAGCGAAGCTAAAAACGTGATCGATTGTCCAACAGGAGAAATTCCATGTCGAACGGACGGCTTGAGGGCAAGAACGCTGTGATCTCCGGTGGTGCGGCCGGCGTGGGCGGTGCAGCGTCGGAGATCTTCGCCCGCGAAGGAGCGAACGTCGCGATCATCGATGTGCAGGAAGAAGCCGGCGCGGCAAAAGCCGATGCAATACGCCATAACAGCGGAAACGCGTTCTTTGTCAGAGCGGATGTCTCGTCGGCCGATGACGTGCAGGCGGCAATCGCCGAGGTGAACAAGCGATTCGAAAACCGCATCGACGTTCTCTTCAATCACGCGGGCACGGTCATCATCAAGCCCTTCCTGGAGACCACCGAGCTCGAGTGGGACTGGATGATGAACGTCAACGTCAAATCCATGTACCTCATGACGCGTGCGGTTCTCCCCTCCATGTTGAGCAACGATGGTGGTTCGATCGTGAACACCTCGTCGATTTCGGCTGTCGCAGGGACGCCCATGGAGGTGCTCTACTGTACGAGCAAGGGCGCCTGTCACATGTTTACGCGCGCGATCGCAACGGAATACCGCGACCGCGGCATTCGTTGCAACGCGGTGTGTCCCGGGTTTATCAGAACCGACCACGGTATTCGCGAACTGAACGAGTTGCGCGGCTATGGCGTGGATGTGTCGGAAGAGGATCTCTGCCGTCTTCAGGGACGAATTTGCGAGCCCGAAGAAGTAGCCAACGTGGCGTTGTTTCTGGCGAGCAGCGATGCGAGCTTCGTCAATGGCGAAACCCTGTTCGTTGACAATGGGATGCTTGTCGGAACCTGAGAACAACCAATGACCGGTATTACAACCTCTCATTCTGTGCTTCACTGAACAACGAATGGGGAGAGAAGCAGGGGAACCGATCTTTTGGTGCCGGCTAGGGCCGCCAGCCCTTACCGCGCCGAACCTCTGTGATGTGAGAGGGAGCCAATGCCGAAGTTGATAAAGAGCTACGTTCGAACCGTCGACAGGATGAACTGGCTCATCGGCCGGGCGACGATGTTCATGATCTTCGCCATGATGGGCGTGCTGTTCTACTCTTCGGTTGCGAAGACTTTCTTCGTGCCCGCCCTATGGACTTTGGAGTTCGCTCAGTTCTTGATGGCCGCCTATTTCCTGCTGGGCGGCGCCTACTCGATTCAACTTCGTGGCCATGTACGCATGGATTTGCTGTACGGCCGTTGGTCGGACCGCAACAAGAGCAAGTGGGACGCTTTCACGTCGCTGTTCCTGGTCGGATACTTGATCCTGCTGCTGTACGGCAGCCTCTCCAGCACCTACTACGCACTCGAATACGGCGAGCGCAGTTACTCGTCATGGCGGCCCTACATGTGGCCCGTCAAAGTCACCATGACCTTCGGCATCGTCATGATGCTGCTGCAGGCGATCTCACAGTTCTTCAAGGACCTGGCCGCGGCCAAGGGAGAGCCGCTGTCATGAGTTACGACATGATCGCGCTCGTCATGTTCGTCGGCATGATGGGCATGCTCCTGACCGGGCAGCGCGTCTTCGGCGCAATTGGCTTCGTCGCGGCAATGGCAGCGCTCCTGCTATGGGGCGACGGCGGCTCGGAACTGGCGTTCAGTGCCGCCATGAAGTTGATGAAATGGTATCCGCTGATGACTCTGCCGATGTTCATCTACATGGGCTACATCATGTCGGAGTCCCGCATCGCGGACGATCTCTATGAGATGTTCCATGTCTGGATGGGACCTGTCCACGGCGGTCTGGCGATCGGAACCATCGGCCTGATGGTGATCATCTCGGCGATGAACGGCCTATCGGTTGCCGGCATGGCCATCGGCGCTACCATCGCGCTGCCGGAACTGCTCCGGCGGAACTACGACAAGGTGATGGTGACGGGCGTCATCCAGGCCGGCAGTTCACTCGGCATCCTTGTTCCGCCCAGTGTCGTTCTCGTGCTCTACGGCATGATCGCCCGCCAGCCGGTCGGCCAGTTGTGGTTGGCCGGCGTGTTTCCGGGGCTCATGATGGCCGGACTGTTTGTTCTCTACATCGCTGTCCGCTGCCGTCTTCAACCGAAACTCGGTCCGCCGCTCTCCGAAGCGGAGCGCAATATTCCCTGGAGCCGAAAGTTCGCCCTGCTGCGGGCAGGCATCCTACCGCTTCTGATCTTCTTTTCGATGACGGGCCTGTTCCTCATGGGAATCACGAGCCTGGTCGAGAGTTCCGCCGTAGGGGCCGCCACCGCCACGCTGGCCGCTCTGGTGAAAGGCCGTCTGACCAAGCAGGTCATGGAGGAAACGCTTCGCAAGACGCTGTCGGTCACCTGCATGTTCATGTGGATCATTCTGGCAGCACTGTGTTTCGGGGCGGTGTTCGACGGGCTCGGGGCGGTAAAGTCGATCGAGAGTTTGTTCGTCGGCCGGCTGGGACTGAGCCCGTGGGAAATTCTGATCATGATGCAGATATCCTACATCGTGATGGGCATGTTTCTGGATGACACGGCCATGCTGGTCATCGTCGCGCCCCTCTATGTGCCGCTGGTCGGAGCTCTCGGGTTCGACCTGATCTGGTACGGCGTTCTTTATACGATCACCTGCCAGATCGCCTACATGACGCCACCGTTCGGATACAACCTGTTCTTGATGCGCGCTATGGCGCCGCCGGAGATTTCACTGGGTGACATCTATAGATCGATCATCCCATTCGTGCTGGTGATGTGCATGGGGCTGGGTATCACGATGGCCTTCCCCGATCTGGCGTTGTGGCTGCCTAACTGGCACTACGGAAAATAGTTTCGATGAACGAACACAGGAGGTTTGCTGGAAACCAATGACGAACAATGCTCCCGTTCCACGGGGGCCGACAGTAACCAATCGGGTCGGTTTTGTTCACGACAGCAGAAGGGAGAGAGAGATGACCAAGAGCAACAGACGAGAATTCTTGACAAAGGCCGGTGTTGCGGCTGCCGCTGCGGGCGCGACGACGCTTGCTGCGCCCGCCGTCCACGCCCAGGCGCCTATCAAGTGGCGTTTTCAGACCTATGCCGGGTCGGCACTCGGGCAGCACGTCACCAAGCCGGCCATCGATGCCATAAACGCGGCCGCGAAGGGCGAGTTGCAGATCGAGCTCTTCTATGCCGACCAGCTGGTCCCGACGGGCGAGCTGTTCCGGTCCATGCAGAAGGGGACCATCGACGCTGTCCATTCAGACGACGACTCGATGGCGGCGCCTGTGGATATCTCGGTCTTCGGCGGCTACTTCCCGATGGCGACGCGGCACGCGCTCGACGTGCCGGTCCTGTTCCGCCAGTATGGCTTCGCGGAGATCTGGTCGGAGGCCTACAAGAAGGCCGGCGGCGTCGTATGGCTGTCGGCGGCGGGTCAGGATCCGTGCAACTTCAACACCAAGAAGCGGATCACCAAACTGGACGACCTGAAGGGACTTCGGCTCTACACGTTCCCGACGGCCGGCCGGTTCCTGTCGCAGTTCGGCGTCGTGCCGGTCCAGATCCCGTACGAGGATGCGGAGGTGGCCGTTCAGACGGGCGAGCTCGACGGCATGGCTTGGTCCGGCATCACCGAGGATTACGAAGTTGGCTGGGCCGACGTGACCGACTATTTCCTGACCAACAATATCTCGGGTGCGTGGATCGGATCGTGGTTCGTCAACGAGAAACGTTGGGCCGATCTGCCCTCTCACCTCAAACAGATTGTCCTGTCCGGCATCGAGAGCGGCCACTTCTATCGCAACCAGTGGTACTTTGGCGGTGAGGCCAAGCTTCGCGCCAAGGGGAAAAAGCTGAAGGTCGAGACGATCCCCGCCAGCGAGTGGAAAGAGGTGGAAGTGGCGGCCAGCAAGTTCTGGGACGAGATCGCCGAGACCGGTGAAACCGCCGCGAAGGTGGTACAGATCTTCAAGGACTACGACGCGGTCCGGCAGAAAGCGGGCGGCCTTTATACCTGCGGCTAACTGTCCGAATCCTAAACGCGATACCGGCCGAACGCATGCTACGAGGCGGCGTTCGGCCGGGATAGCATCGTACCCGCAGGTAACGAACTCGGCCTCCGGAGGCAAGCGAGCCCAAGCCTTTGGAGCGCACCGGCCTCAGCCAGAGACGACCGATGTCGGCCCCTGCTTCAGTAGGTCGCTCAGCGCTTCGTTCGCCAGGGTGTAATAGTTCATTCCCTCGAGTTGACGGTGCTTCAGAAGCCCGAGACGATGCAGCTGCTGAAGCTCGCGCCTGGTCGCTCCGTCTTCCTTCTGCAAGAGGGTGGCCACGTCGCACTCGCAAAGCTCCGCCGAGGCGAGGGCCGCGAGCATCTTCAGGCATTCCGGCTTGCCCAGGGGCCGGAAGCGGTCGGCCAGCCTATTGGCAGAGTCGTCGCTGAGCAGCAGCAGCGCCTCGCGCTTGCCCGACAGCTTGCAGGTGTAGGGGACGCTGACCTGCGCGGCGGCTGCGAGGCCGTCCCAGGCGCCGCTGACGTCCGCGCCCTCGAGACAGCGTATGTGGCAGGGAAACTGTTGTTGGCCCATTGTCGGACTCCTCTTGCTTGCCCACCGCGCAGCTCTATGGCGATGCGACGGGAATTTCGTCGTGAGTCTTGCGTCGGGACACGACGGACTGCGGACGGTCGGTAGGCCATTTTCGTCCGTCGCCTCGGGCCGGAGGTCCAGCGAACGGTCGCACCCGTATTTGGGCGCCGGATGGGTTTGGCGCTATGCCTCGTTTCGGGTATCGCTCATCGCAGGACCTCCATCCGGTGCCCCGCCGCAAAACACTTTAGCCTAGACGAACTGCGTCGCCGGCGCATTGACAAAGCTCATCCGATTCAACGGGGCCGTCCGCCGGGCGATCCTGAGGGATTCGGTCGTGATCTGGAACGACGGCCGGACCGGGCCGCCATCGCGGCGCTGATGGCGCGCGAGGTCGAACGCTTCGGCGCCGAGCGCCCGAAGTCGCGGGCGCTTCCCGAGGGTGCCGTCGCCGAGTTGGCCGGGGACTAGGGCTGTCCGAGATTCGACCGCGACAGACGGGCCATTCACGCGATATGATCGTCCGCCGGTTTCTCGCAGGGGAGGGAGGCATGGAGATCACGGTGAGGCGGCTCACGGCGGACGACGCGCAAGCGTTCCGCGCGCTGCGGCTGGAGGCGCTCGAGCACTTCCCGGAGGCCTTCCAGTCGACCTACGAGAGCGCGGCCGACCTGCCGCTCGACGCCTATGCGCAGCGCCTGCGCCAATACGCGGTGTTCGGCGGTTTCGGGGACGGCGAGCTGTGCGGCTTCGTCGGCTTCCACCCCTTGAAGAACCCGAAGATCAGGCACAAGGGGATCCTTTGGGGCATGTACGTGAAGCCGGCCGCGCGCGGCACCGGTCTGGCCGAGGCGATCGTCGAGAGCGTGGTGGAGCATGCCCGCGGCCGGGTCGAGCAGCTCTTGCTTTCGATCATCACGGACAACGAGCGGGCCAGGCGCTTCTACGAGAAGATGGGCTTCGAGGCCTACGGCCTCGAGCGCCACGCGCTCAAGATCGGCGAAAAATACTACGACGAGGAATTCCGGGTGAAGTTCCTGAAGTGAGGAGGGGGCGGTCTGGCGTTCAGGACCCCGCCAGCGCCTTCTCCAAGAGCTCCAGACGGTCCTGGCCCCAGAACAGTTCGCCCTCGTAGACGTAGGTCGGGGCGCCGAAGACGCCGCGCTCCAGCGCCTCCTCGGTGAGCGCCTTGTAGCTTTCGAGCGTTTCCGGCTCGCAGGCCCGGGCCATCAGGTTGATGCCCGAATGGCCGGTCGCGTCGGCGATCGCCTCGAGCGTCGCGGCGTCGGCGATGTTGCGCTCCTCGACCCAGACGGCGCGCAGGATCGCGTGCGCCAGCTTCAGCGGCGCGCCGTCGGTCTCGGCCGCCGCCAGCACCGTGCAGGCGGCCAGCTGCTCGACCGCCGGGAAGAACTTGGGATGCAGGGTCAACGGCAGGCCGAGCGCCTTGCTCCAACGCTGGAGTTCGACCAGGCGGTAGGCCTGGCGCGCGGGCGCACGCTTGGCCAGCGGCAGGCCGCCGGTCTTGGGGAAGATCGTGCCGTAATCGACCGGCTTGACCCGCACCTCGGCGCCGCGGGCCTGCGCGATCTCTTCCAGCCGCGCGCTACCCAGGTAGGTCCAGGGCGATATCAGCGAAAGGTAGTAGTCGATCGTCTTGGTCATGGTGTTTCGACTCCACGGTTTGACTCGCCCCCCAATTTGACCTCGCGTAACAACATTGTATGTACGCCTACAACGCCACGGACAGGTTCGCCTGATGTTCTTGTCGCGCCCACCGCGGGTTTAGACGACATTTGCCTCCCTCAACGGTTGGTCCGCAAAGATCCGATGAATGCCCAGGGCGGTCAGGTCGAGGCTGCGGTACATACCATGAACGACCAGCTCGGCGACGGCGCGGCCAGCGGCCGGGGCCTGCTGCAGGCCGTGGCCGCTGAAGCCGTTGCAGAACAGCAGGCCGCGCAGCTCCGGGTGCGGCCCGATGATCGCGTTCTGGTCGAAGCTGTTGTAGTCGTAGAGCCCGGCCCAGGCGTTGGTCAGCTTGATCGCCTCGAAGGCCGGCACGCGGGCGGCGAGCGCCGGCCAGATCGTCTCCTCGAAAAGCTCGTACTCGGGCTCCAGGTCCTCGGTGTCGGGATCCCGCTCGGCGGGCGGAGAGACGATGGCCAGGTACTGCCGCCCCTCGGGCCGAAAGGCGACGCCGGTCACGTCGATGGTGAGCGGGGCTTCCCCGAGGTCCGCGCGGCAGTCGAAGACGTAGGTCATGCGTTTGCGCGGCACCACGGGTAGCGCCACGCCGGCCAGGCGCGCCAGCGCCCCGGCCTGCGGTCCGGCGGCGTTCACCACGGTCGCGCAGGCGACCGCCCCGCGTCTCTTCAGGGCGACGCCGGCCACACGGCCGCGGCCCACGGTCACGCCGACCACCTCGTCCTCGATGATCTCGGCGCCCAGGTCCCGGGCCTTGCGCCGGAAGGCCTGCATCAGGCTGGCCGGGTCGAGCCAGCCCTCGTTGCGCGGGCCGTAGCCGGCGCCCGCCAGGCCCTCGATGTTGAGCCAGGGGCAGTGCTCGGCGATCTCCGCCGGGGAGAGCAGGGTCACCTCCGCGCCCAGGTCCTGCTGAAGGCGGACGTTGGCCTCGAGCACCGGCAGGCCCGCCGCGCTGGCCAGAAAGAGGTAGCCCTGTTCGCGCAGCGCCAGATCCGGCTTCTCGTCGCCGACCGCCAGGATCTCCGCCGCTTGGCGCACGAACTCGATGCCGAAGAGTCCCATGCGCACGTTCTCGGGCGTCGAGAACTGCTGGCGGATGCCGCCCCAAGAGCGCGGCGTAGTGGCGGCGGCATAGGACCAGTCGCGCTCGACGACCAGGACCGTGCCGTCGAAGTCCGGGTCGGCGGCCAGGAAATAAGCAACGGCGCAGCCCATTACGCCGCCGCCCGCGATCACCACGTCGGCGCGCTCGGTCATATCCCGGCCCCCTTGCCCAGAAGGGCGGCGCGGAAGCGGTCCTTGAGCAGGACCCCGTCCTTGGGCGGCATAACCAGCGGCAGGTCTTCGGCGCGCACCTTGATGTCGTAGAACACCGGCCCCGTTGCGCCCCGGATCGCGGGAACGGCCGCTTCGAGCTCCGCTTGGTCGCGGGCTGTGCCGGTCACCGGAAAGCCGAGCGCGGCCGCTGCCGCCGCCAGGTCCGCGGGGCCGGCCGTGTGAGTCGCCTGCATGCCGGTCTCGCCGTAGCGCTCGTTGTCCAGCACGGCGATCGCCAGGTTTGCCGGCCGCTTGACCCCGATCGTCGCGAGCGAACCCAGGCCCATCAGCATCTCACCATCGCCGGTCACCACCAGGACGCGGCGCTCCGGCCGGGCCAGCGCCAGGCCGAGGCCCATCATGGCGGCCCCGCCCATGGCGCCCCAGAGCGGGAAGGTCAGCGGGTGGTCGCCGGCCGCCGCCACGTCCCAGGTGGGCGCTCCCAGGCCGCTCACGACCAGCAGGTCGCCGCGCGCCTCCAGCAGGGCCCCGGCCACCGCGCGGCGCCTGAGGGGATAGCGCTCGCTTCGTCCCGGATCAGTCATCGCCCGGCCCCCCGAATGTCTTCATGCCGACTACACGCTGGGCGATCAGCACCGCCGCCGCCGCCGGCCCCTCGAAGGCCGCGCGTCCGGCCGCCGCCACGGTGGCGCCGGCCTCGGCCGCGTCGTCCAGGTCGAAAACGCGGCAGCCGGCCAGCTCGAGGACCGGCGCGGCGGTCTCGCCCATCGGCAGCTGCCAGGGATTGAACTCGCCGGGCTGGCCTCGCATGGTCACTAGCATCAAGAGCGGAAAGCGGCAGGTGCGGGCGAGCGAGAGCATGTTGATGCAGTTGCCGACCCCGCTCGACTGCATCAGCAGTGCGCCGCATTGGCCGCCCAGCCAGGCCCCGGCCAAGAGCGCGACGCCTTCCTCCTCGGTAGTAAGCGGCACCGTCGTGATGGTGTGCTCGGCCGCGCAGCGTTCGATCAGCTCCTTGTGCCCGGCGTCGGGCACGTAGGCCACCTGGCGTACGTCCTGGGCGGCAAGCGCCGCGAAGATCTCCTCAGGCCAGCTCCTCGAGGCGGCGGTCATCCCCGGTCCCCCATGAACACCCGATGTTTTCTTTTAGCCCCTCGGCCACCGCCTGGCCACAGGCGCGGCGCGCTTGCGGGCGCCACCCGGGATTATCTACTGTGTCCCGGACGAGGGACAGGGGACTCATACCAGGGGTCATAGATAATGACGCATTTCACCGAGGCGATTTTGGCCGCCAGCAAGGCGCGCGTTGCGCCGTTGTGCTGGTACAACAAGCGGCGCGCAACGCGGCTGGCGGCCAAAAGCGCCCGGCCCTTGCGGGTGGGGCGCATCGGGGCGCCGGGGGCGTTGCGGCGCTTGCCCGATGCGCGCATCGCGCTGCGCACCGCGCCTACCCGGGCGACCCGATCCGCTCCCATGAAATGAGTCAGGTGCTGACCACTCCGGCGCGGCCCGACGATGCCGTGCTCGAGGGCATCGCCAAGGTCATGGCCGAGGCCGGGGTCCGGCCGGGCGCGGTCGGCCTGATCATCCACGGCACGACCCTGGCAACCAACGCGCTGATCGAGCGCAAGGGCGCCAGGACCGCGCTGGTCACCACCGAAGGCCACCGTGATTCCCTGGAGATGGCCTACGAGAACCGCTTCGAGCAGTACGACATCAACATCGACCGTCCGGATCCGCTGGTGCCGCGCTATCGGCGCTGGCCGGTACCCGAGCGCGTGGACGCGCGGGGCCGGGTCCTGCGCCCGTTGGACGAGGCGGCGGTGGCGGCCCTGGTTCCACGGCTGGAGGCCGAGGGCATCGAGAGCCTCGCCGTCGGGCTGATGCACGCCTACACCAACACGGCACACGAAGAGCGCGTCGCCGAGATCCTGCGCGCCGCATTGCCCGACCTGTGGATCAGCCTGTCGTCCGAGGTCTGCCCGGAGATCCGCGAGTACGAACGGCTCTCGACGACCTGCGCCAACGCCTACGTCCAGCCGTTGATGGCGCGCTACCTGACCCGCTTGGAGCAGCGCCTGCGCGAGGACGGCTTCGCCTGTCCCTTTCTGTTGATGACCTCGGGCGGCGGCTTGACCGGCTTCGAAACCGCCGTCAGGTTCCCGATCCGCCTGGTCGAATCCGGCCCCGCCGGCGGCGCCATTCTGGCCAGCCGGATCGCCGCCGAGTGCGGGCTCGACCGTGTCCTGTCCTACGATATGGGCGGCACCACGGCGAAGATCTGCCTGATCGACGACATGCGGCCACTCACCTCGCGCAACTTCGAGGTCGCGCGGGTCTACCGCTTCCTCAAGGGCAGCGGCCTTCCCTTGCGAATCCCGGCGATCGAGATGGTCGAGATCGGCGCGGGCGGCGGCTCGATCGCCCGGGTCGACGCGCTCGAGCGCATCACCGTCGGGCCAGAGAGCGCGGGCGCCGAGCCGGGGCCTGCCTGCTATGGACGCGGCGGCGTGGCGGCGACCGTGACCGACGCGGACCTGTTGCTCGGCCGTATCGACCCGGAGGCCTTCGCCGGCGGTTCGATCGCCCTCGAGCCGGAGCAGGCCGCGGAGGCGATCGTCCGAGACGTGGGTGCCGCGCTCGAGCTGGACACTTCGCTCGCCGCCTTCGCGGTCGGCGAAGTGGTCGACGAGAACATGGCGAATGCCGCCAGGGTCCACGCCGTGGAATGGGGCAAGGAGATCGCCGGCCGTACGTTGATCGTCTTCGGCGGCGCCGCGCCGCTGCACGCCGCCCGCCTGGCCGAGAAGCTCGGCCTCGAGCAGGTCGTAGTTCCGGCCGGCGCGGGCGTCGGCTCGGCGATCGGCTTCCTGCGGGCGCCGATCGCCTACGAGGTCGCGCGCAGCCGCTATCACCGGCTCTCCGCCTTCGATCCGGCCTCGCTCAACCGGGTGCTCGGGGAGATGAGCGAGGAGGCCCACGCCGTAGTCTGCGGCGCCGCGCCGGGGGCGGTGCCCGGCGAGGCGCGCACCGCCTTCATGCGTTACATCGGCCAGGGTCACGAGATCGCCGTCGAGCTTCCGGTGCGTCCGCTTCTGGCCGAGGATGGCACGCTCCTCCGCGACGTCTTCGATAACGCCTACACCGCGCTCTACGGCCGTACGATCCCCGGGCTCGACGTCGAGGTGCTGAGCTGGACCGTCACGGTGGCGACCAAGGTGCCCGAACCTCGGGGGTTAAGCGAGCCCGAGGCGACGGCCCCACTGCCGGAGCCGACCGCCCGACGTCCGGTCTTCGATCCAGAGCGCGCCGGTCCCGTCAGCGTGCCCGTTTACCGCCGCGCCGAACTTGGGCCCGGCATGGGCATCGAGGGCCCGGCGCTCATCGTCGAGGACCAGACGACGACCGTGGTCTCCATGCCCTTCGCGGCCACGGTCAACAATCTGGGCGCCATCGTGTTGACCCGGCGCTAGTCTGCAGGAGGAAGTGTCTATGACGACCGATCGACCGGCCTGGGTTTACGACGAGTTGCGGCAGACGGGCCTTGACTTCGAGGACGCCGCACAGGTCGCGGACTACGACCGCAACCAGGGCACGGACAGCGGCCGGGACCGCGCGCTGATCGAGCGCCTGGGCATGACCGAAGGCCACACCGTTATCGACTTCGGTGCGGGCACCGGCGGCTTCGCCCTGGCGCCGGCCCGGCGGTGCCGACGCGTCCATGCGGTCGACGTTTCCCACGCCATGCTCGATTTTGGGCAGGCCAGGGCAGGGGCCGCCGGCCTGGACAATATCGAGTTCCATCACGGCGGCTTCCTGACCTATGTGGACCAGGCCGAACCGGCCGATTTCATCATCACGAGGTACGCCCTGCACCACCTGCCGGACTTCTGGAAGATCGCGGCACTGTCACGCTTGGCGGCGATGCTAGCGGAGGCCGGGGTATTCTATCTCGAAGACGTCGTGTTTTCCTTCGAGCCTGCCGAATACCGAAGCGGAGTCGAGGCCTGGATCGCGGCCGTGGCAAAACCGGCGGGCGAGGGCTTTACGGAGGAGGACTTCGCGACTCATCTGCACGAGGAATTCAGCACCTACGGCTGGATCATGGAAGGCATGCTGACGCGCGCCGGTTTCCGGATCGACGCGGCGGAATATTCCGACCGCGCTTACGCCGCCTATCTCTGCACGAAAGCGCCGCCAGTGGCGCGGGGACAAGAACCATGACCGAGACCGGCGCGCTTCAGGCGATCCGCCTGCAGATCATGTGGAACCGGCTGCTTTCGGTGGTCGAGGAACAGGCCCAGACGCTGATCCGCACGGCCTTCTCGACCTCGGTGCGCGAGGCCGGCGACCTCTCGGCCGGGGTCTTCGACCTCGAGGGGCGCATGCTCGCCGCCGCCTCCGTCGGCTTCTTCCTCGAGCGCTTTCCGCCTGGGGCCATGGCCGAAGGCGACCACTACATCACCAACGACCCCTGGCTCGGCACCGGGCACCTACACGACTTCACCGTGGTCAGCCCGACCTTCCGGGACGGCCGGCCGGTGGCGCTCTTCGCCTCGACCAGCCACGTGGTCGACATCGGCGGCCGCGGCTTCGGTCCGGATGCCCGCCAGGTCTACGAGGAGGGGTTGAGGATCCCGATCATGCCGCTCGCCCGGCGCGGCGAGATGAACGGTGCGCTGCTCGAGATCGTCAGGGCCAATGTGCGCGAGCCGGTCCAGGTCGAAGGCGACCTCTACTCGCTCGCCGCCTGCAACGAGACCGGCGGCCGGCGCCTGCTCGCCATGATGGCGGAGTTCGGCCTGGAGACCCTCGACACCTTGGCCGAACACGTCATCGGGCACTCCCGGGCGGCCATGCTGGAGGAGATCGGCCGGCTCGAATTCGGCACCTACCGGAACGCCATGCGGGTCGACGGCTACGAACACGAGGTCGACCTGGTCGCGGCCATGACCATAGGGGTCTCCGGCTACGGCATCAACGTGCCGATCACCTACACCCAGGCCTACGCCTCCTTCGGCGTGCGCTGCGTCGTCGGCGGCGCGATCCCCAACAACGCCGGCTCGCTGGCGCCGGTGCGGGTCACGGCGCCCGAGGGCTCGATCCTGAACGCGCCGCCGCCCTGCGCGGTGGCGACCCGCCACGTGATCGGCCAGATGCTGCCCGACGTCATGCTCGGCTGCCTCGCCCAGGCGACCGAGGACCGGGTGCCGGCCGAGGGCACGTCCTGCCTGTGGATCCCGACGCTCTTGGGTGGCCACGGCATGGCGGAGGGGGAGGGCGCGCGCGACGCCTCGGCCTTCGCGATCTCCATGTTCCACGCCGGCGGTACCGGCGGTCGGCCCGGCAAGGACGGGCTCTCGGCCACGGCCTTTCCCTCGGGCGTGCGGAACACACCGGTCGAGATCAACGAGACGGTCGCACCAATCGTCATCTGGAGGAAGGAATACCGGCGGGATTCCGGGGGGCCGGGCAGGCACCGCGGCGGCGCCGGGCAAGTCATGGAGATCGCCCACGCCGAAGGCGCGCCCTTTGCGGTCTCGACCATGTTCGACCGGGTCGTCAACCCGGCGCGCGGCCGCGAGGGCGGCGGCAACGGCGCGACCGGCCGGGTCCGCCTCGCCTCGGGCGCCGAGCTGCGCGCCAAGGGCCGCCAGGGCGTGCCGGCCGGCGCGCGCCTCGTGCTCGAGATGCCGGGCGGCGGCGGCTACGGCGACCCGCGGGAACGCGCGCCCGCGCGCGTCGCCGAAGACGTCAGGAATGGGTTCGTGTCCCGCGAAGGAGCGCTCCGCGACTACGGGGTCGAGGTCGGCGCGGACGGTACGGCCGTGCGGGCCGATTGACCGGGTGCTCCGGGCTTATGCCGCCTCCGCCGTTCCCGGTCCGCCGGACGAAAAACATCCAGGCCGGGGCAGGGCGGTCGCATTCACCTGCGGCCTGTGCCAGCAGACATCTCTCAGGCCACACGTGCCGCAAGGCGGTGCGGCGCGGCCGTGCGCTTCGCTGATCTGCCGGCAGGCGACAGAAAGGTCGCGCCGCTCGCTGAGCAGGTAGGGGCTGCAAGGATTCTCCAGATTCTGGGCCATGCGAACTCTCCATTCAGTACGCGGCACCACGATCCCCTGCACGTTTACGTTTACTATATTTTGGTTAAAACTCCGTTAACCATGCGCGGTCTTCGACACGGCCGATCTAGCGTTGCTCGCCAAGCTTGTGGCGCCTGCTCTTGCGGGGCGCGGTCATCGGCAGTTTCCCCCGAGCCCTGGCCTCTTGCAAGTATCGGCGGAAGAGGAAAGTCGCTGCTCTGTGCGTTGCGTGGCTGAGATACATTTACTACGGTCAATATGACGTTGATTTACTGCCAGTAATTGTGGTACGCTGGTGAAAAATAAGGAAATCGGGGAGGTTCGGCAGATGGGGTAAAGACGGCGTCGGCAGAGACGCGCGCATTTCGCACATATTACATAGCGATTCTTGCTGCGCTGCTCGGTCTTGCGGGTTGCGGCGTTCCGGACAACATGGAGGTTCGGGCCGGTCTCGACCCGGAGAACCAGGACGAAGACGTCCGGTTTCGCACCACTTATTACTTCCGTACATTCGATTACTGTTTCGGCAGAGGGACTCTCGATAGGCAACAGGCGGTGCTGATCCTCCCCGAAACCGATTCGCTTTATCGGTTCCGCATGACGGGCAAGGCGCACTCGCTCACGACCAAGGTCCGCTTCGAATCCGGTTTCCTGCAGAGCTGGCAGATCGACCCCTTCGGCGCCAATGTCGTATTTGACGACAAGCTGAAGCGACATAGGTTCCAATCCCAGCAGGAGGCGAAACAGGAATTGGCGCGGGAAACTGCGCTCGCCGACTTCAAGCAGTTGTTGGTGTTCCATCGCGATCTAGGAGATGAGAACGGGCTCCAGGCCACCAAGGCAAGACTCGACCAGGCTCTGTCGACCAAACTGGCTGAGTTCGTCGGCAGTGGCCCCGACTCCACGGGAGCCGCCGGCTCCACCGTGGTGGTGCGCGCCGAGGAACTCGATGCCGCAAAGAAAACGTTGGTCAGCGAAGCCAAGAGGGAACTGGCGGCCGGGAGGGGCGCCAAGTCGGTCAGCACCCCGATCTTTGTGTCGGCGGGCGATTACAAGCAGCTCGTCATTGTCGAACAGCAACTAGACAAAGACGGCAAACTTACCGGAGAGCCAGCCATCAAGGCCCTGGAGGCGAAGTGGGCCGTGCGGGACAAAGACGGTAGCTCCGAGGGTTTGGAATACCGCCCCAGCTCGTCGACCGCACTTCAATGTCCGGAAGGCGCATCCGTGCAGCGGGGCTTCCAGATCCTTGGGCCCGAGGGCTGGCGCACCTTCGACCAGGAGGAGCGCTTGATCATGGCCATGACCACCAGCGCACAGCCGCTGGTTGATACGCTCAAGGAATATTCCGACCGCATTCTGAACGCCAAGGCCAGTTCGGCAGATGTTTTGCTTCCACTGGTGCGCGAGGACCTCAGGATCTCGCGCGCGCAACGGCTGCTCGATCGTCTGGAGCAGAAGCCGCCAGATTTCAACGTGGTGTTCGAAAAGGTGATCTTGAGGTTGAGCAACGGTGCGCAATGAGGCGAGGAGGTCGAACATGATCCGCGACGGCAACGCGTCGGGGCGTTGGACCCTGGTCCCCATCTTTCTCGCCGCCTTCGGGCTGGCGGCCTGCGATCAGTCGGGACTGCACGGCGCCTCGTCGATGCGGATTGAGGTCGAGGTCTACAAGGGCCCGCTGTCCAAGACGATCGAGGTGCAGGAGGCCGAGCTCACCGGTAAGGTATTCGATTCACGACGCGCACTCGTGTCCATGGCCAAGGAGATCGACATCTCGATGTGTCGCCTCGGCTGTTTTGATTTTTCGGCCACGGTTCCGGTCACCGAAGAAATGAAAAAACAGGAATTGGGAGAGGAATACACCGCGTCGTTACCGTTCGCTGATTTGTTGGCGGAAAGCAAGAAAGGCCAAAATGACAAAAAGAAAAAGGCGGCAATGAAGAAAGGGGAACATGTAAAAACAGGAGATGAAGATGTAGAAAACGAATATGTCGTGGTCAAGCGCCAACGCACGTTTGAACCTTACTACCGTTATACGTTGCGCCGAAACGATGCACCGCCTGCCTGTGAGGACTGGCCGGAAGGCGTGAAGTCACGAACATCGCCGGATTCGGAGTACAAGATCTGCCCGATCCTCGGGGACCTGCGCGAGGATGCGTTGCTATTGGCGAAGGAATCCTGCGACCTCTTGGGAGGCGCCGCGCTGGAAGGATCTTGGGGTTATGATTGCACTGAGACGAAGGATCCCAAGGCTCGTGGACCCTATGGCCAATTAAAGGATGCAAAGATCGGAAAGCCCTTCGGTGTTGTCTCTGGGGCAGACACCGAGATCGCAAAGGATATAGCGCTGTACGGTCAGAAGCTGCGCACACGGGCGAGCTTCTGGGCGGTCGACCATACGGCGATCGAACCGGATGGCCAGCGTGTACGTATCGACATGGCGAACTTCGCCCAGAATGCGGCCGAATATGGCAACCAGATCACGGCACGAGCCGACGCGCTGATCTGGCAGCTACGGAAACGCGATGCGGATGAGAGGAACTTCTCTGGAAGTTCCCGCGGGAAGAACGCGTACGGCTCGCCCGGGACCGACGTCGCCAAGCGCCTGGCCCTAAGCCTCTATCTGCGCGACAGCAGCACGACCGACTACCTGAACCTCTACGACTGGAACAACGCGGCCGTGGAGGACAGCCCCTCCGGCCAAACGCCGACCGACCGTGTGCGCTTGGTAGAGCGCCTGGTGAACGACACCTACTGGTCGAAGATCAACACGGTCTACGCCAGCGGCCAGGGCGAGGTCAGCATGGCCTTCATCAAGGACGACATCGGCAACTGGGACCTCAAGAACTTCGCCAACGATCCCAGCGAGCTGCTGGCAGCCTATCACAACGCGGTCCGCGGTACGGTTGAGGCTGCGGCGTCGCTCGCAAGCGGAACGCAGGGAATCGGCGGTGCCCAGGACCTGCTTGCCTTGGCCAGTCAGCTCTCGACCGGCCAAAGCCCGGCCCACTCGGCCTTCGGGCAAATGAATATCGGGAGACTGCACGCGCGCGCTCTGGGGAAGTTGAAAGCCCAGCGCGAGCTGCTCGATAAGCAAAGCAAGGATTTGCAGAAGGAGCTCGCGGAGGCCAAGACGGGGAGCACGAAGCTGCAAAAACAGATCCAAGACGCCGCTGATACCCGAAAAACGAAACAGACCGAGCTCGACACGGTGGAAGCCAAGCTCACGACGCCCGCAGGCGAAGAAGACAAGGCGGAGCTCCTGAAAAGACAAGGGGAGTTAAAGGATGAGATCGAGGCGCTCGACCAAAAGATTCCTGAGTTCATATCCAAAAAGGCGCTGGGGGAGGAGGGGATCGCGAAGACCCAGGCCACGATCGATGGCCTTGGCAAACAGGCCGTGGCCGAGGCGCGCGCTATCCTGGAGGACCACGCGGCCGTCATCGAGGCCCTGCAGGATACAGTGTCCACCGCCAACGGCAGCGGCAAGCACGACCTGTCGATTTCCTCCGCGGTTTCCGCCCCAGGGGATTCCAAGCCTCCCGACCCAGGTGCAACGCGGCTCCCGGTCGACTGACGTGTTCAGGGCGCCGGGGCCGGTGCGAAGCCTGGCCGCGGCAAACGGACCCAGATCGGCAGGTGGTCGCTCACCGAATGCTCGAACTTCTTGCCGAGGGTCTTCTTTTGCTCCTTCGTCAATCGATGGTAAGCCTTGTCCATGATTGCTCGGGCGAAAAGGTCTGCGAAATCGAAGACGCCGTAGTTGAAGCCGTCGGGCTGGTCCGGTTTGATCTCGACCTTCCAAACGTCGTTGGGCAGGCGATTTTCGCCAACCCCCAGAAAAAACCCAGTCTGGTCGAAAGTCTGATCGGCGCGCGCGTTGGTCGTGAAGACCTTCTTCTCGACCGGATGAGGGTCGAGGAAGGGGAAGTAGATCCGCCTCACGTTCGGATCGCCGAAGGTCCTTTCGTTACTTTCGCGCATGAAGGTATTGATTTTGACCCGATCCTTGTCGGGGTCGTCGAATTTCAGATTGAGATCGCCCAGGAGGATAAAGTTTGGCGCCACCAGGCGCTCCTTTGCCTTGAGCCTGTTGCTGAGCCAATCGAATAGCGCCTCGAACTCCTGGCGGCGCTCGTTCATGGAGCCATAAACCAGATGGGCGTTGACCGCCGTGAAACATAGGGGCAGGGCGTCGTTGGCGGCCGGTACCTCGAAAGCCGCGACATATGGGGTCCTCACGAAAGTGACGAAATGCGGCGGGACGAACTTCGGTTTGGTCTTCCGCCGGCCGCTGGCGAAGCGCTTCATGTCGCGGTCGAACTTGCGCAGTGCCTCGTCGAAGGCTTCTTCGTTCTTGACCAGGTTATCGAGCACCGAAGTGCGGTCGACGGTCAAGTCCGAGGCCATGTCCAGCCGCCGCACGCGTCGATGCCGATAGAGGAACGCGAGCCGTTCGGCCATGCCTTTCTTGCCGGGTACTTTCCCGGTGATGTCCGAAACGGCGATGGCGTACTCGCCCGGGCCGGCGACGCGCGCCTCGGTGCGCTCCTTCAGGTGCCTGAGCGCGTCCAGATTGTCCTGGATCTCCTGAATCGCAACGAGATCGCAGCATGCGCAGAAGCGGGCCAGGAAATCCAGCTCCGCCTTGCGGCCTCGCAGCGAACCCAATTTACGGATGTTGAACGAGGCGAAAACCAGGGATTTCTCGCGGCCGCCTTCGGGCAGGCCGAAGCGCTTCGGGTCAGCCTCAAGCGTGCCGATTATCTTCTGCCATTCCTGTTTGTTGAAGTGCCCCGCCATTCCTACCTCCCCGGACCCCAGTGTTTTCCTGGGAATCATAGCAGAAGTCCGCAGAGATTTCCATCGCCGGTTGTGCCGTCGGGTGTTGCCCCCTCTTATTCCCGATTCCTCAACTCGCGGCGCATGATCTTGCCGGTCGCGGTCATGGGCAGCGCGTCGAGGAACTCGACCTCGCGCGGGTACTCGTGGGCCGCCAGGCGGGTCTTGACGTGGTCCTGGATCTGGGCGGCCAGGGCCGCGGTGCCTTCGACGCCCTCCTGCAGCACCACGAAGGCCTTGACCCGCTCGCCGCGCTGGGCGTCCGGCACGCCGACCGCGGCGGCCAGCGCGACGGCCGGGTGTTTCAGAAGGCAGTCCTCGATCTCGCCCGGGCCGATCCGGTAGCCGCCCGAGGTGATCACGTCGTCGTCGCGACCGAGGAAGTGGAAGTAGCCGTCGGCGTCCCGCCGCGCCATGTCGCCGGTCAGGAGCCAGTCGCCGGCGAACTTCTTTTCGGTCGCCTCCGGGTTGTTCCAGTATTCCAGGAACATCACCGGATCGGGCCGTTTGACCGCGACGGTGCCGGGCGTGCCGGGCGGGACCGGATCGCCTGCCGGGTCGACCACCGCGACCTCGTGGCCCGGTACGGCGCGGCCCATGGACCCGGGCCGGACCGGCATCAGCCCGGCGCAGTTCGAGACGATCAGGTTGCATTCGGTCTGGCCGTAGAACTCGTTGACCGTGAGCCCGAAGGTCTCGCGCCCCCACTCGATCAGTTCGTCGCCCAGGGTCTCGCCGCCGCTGCCGATCGAACGCAGGGCATAGTCCCAGCGCGCGCGCGGCCGCTCGACCCGGCGCATCATCTTGAGCGCGGTGGGCGGCATGAAGGCGTTGCGGACGCCGAACTCGGCCATGAGCGCGAAGGCCTCCTCGGGGTCGAACTTGGGGAAGCGGCAGGCGAGCACCGGCACTCCGTGGTGCCACGACGGCAGCAGCACGTCGATCAGCCC
>CAMYKD010000108.1 GCA_947258885.1 uncultured Kiloniellales bacterium
GACCATGCGCCCGGCCGGCGTCCCGGCGCCCTTGGCCGCCTTGCCCAGCGCGATCGCGCCGCGGATCAGCGAGCCGTGGGCCCGCTCCAGCTCGTAGATCCGCGGCACCGCGGCGCGCACCGAGAGCGCGGCCGGGTCGCCGGCATAGACGCCGGAGATGAACGGCTCGACCGCGTAGTCGAGGAACTCGCGGCCCAGGCGCCGGGTGACGAAGTCCGCGATGCTCTCCTCCTCGGCGGCGCGGCCGATGAAGGGTTCAGCCAGCAGGCGCGCCTTGGCCCGCCAGGAGAAGAGCCTGGTGGTCAGGAACCCCGGCGGCCCGCCCGGCAGCGCCTGCAGCCGGCCGCCGCGCAGCACGTAGCGCTTGCGCCCCGCCTGCCCGGCCTCGACCAGGCGGTCCTCGAGCCCGGCCCCGGCCAGGAGGCGGCCCAGCGCGTCGTCGGCCGTGCCCGGCTTCTGCAGGGTCGAGTTGGGGCCGCGCTCGACCAGGAAGCCCTCGTTGTCGCGCGCGCTGTCGATCACCCCGCCCAGGCGCGGCGCGGCCTCCAGCAGGCGCACCGGAACGCCCTTCCGGTGCAGGAACCAGGCGGCCGAGAGCCCCGTGATGCCGCCGCAGGCGCGGCGCGGCCTCCAGCAGGCGCACCGGAACGCCCTTCCGGTGCAGGAACCAGGCGGCCGAGAGCCCCGTGATGCCGCCGCCGACGATGACGACCATACCTTCCCTCCGAATATGGCCGCAGGCTACCCCGCGAGACCAGACCGCGCCATCTTGGCCCGGCGGGCCTTGATCCGCATCATTTTTCGGCGGCCGAGGGGGCGCAACCGGAATCGCGCGTCGTCACCGGGAAAACAACCAGGACGAACCACAGGGACACGGCCCGTCGCCCGAAGGCTATGGGCCGCAGGGCGGAGACACAGAGAAACAACCGGTTTTGTCGCGCGCAACCCGCGCATCTCCTGTTCTCTTGGTCCTCTGTGACTCTGTGTCTCTGTAGTGAAAAGCCCTTTGTTCTTTGGTGAAAGGTCCCTGATAAACCGCCTCCGAATCGCCCCGTCACCAAAGTTAACGACAAATTACACCGCATCGTGCGACGCTTACCGGGCATTCGGCGCCTAGCGGGAGGAGCTGTGTCCGTGGAGGTCTTGTACACCGCGATTCTGAGCGTTCCGGGCCTGGAGTTCCTGGTGCTCGGCGTCCTGGTCCTGCTGTCGTGGCTTTTCGCGCGCACCATGACCGCCCGGCCGCGGAACCTGGCGGCGGCCCCGGTGATCCTCGGCGGCGCGGTCGCCGTTCTGGTCCTGTGGGGCCTCGGCGCCGGGGGGATACTATGAGCAGACGTTTCGACATCGATCCCGTGACTGGGCCGAGCGATCTGGAATCCGGTCAGGAGGGCGGAAACACATGAGCGAGGGGACGCGACAACCGCAGAGCGCTGTCGTGATCATCGGCAGGATCCTGTTCACCACGGCGGTGTTCATCGCGATCCTGGTTGGCGTTCGGGCCGCCTTCGCGGCGCTGATACCGGCCGAGTGGTGCGCGGGCACCCCGGTGGACCCGATCGTCTATATCGTGAGCACGGTGCTCGCGTTCCAACGCGCCTTTCCGAAGCCCGGATCCGGAATTTGGCCGATGCTGCGGCTGGGGGTGATGATGCTGGCCGGGGCTTCTCTGGCCGTTCTGGCCGCGCGGCTGGCCGCCGGCTGCACGCCCGCCGGCGCATGGGCAGGGGATTACCGGGCGATCGTCGAGGCGCTGGTCCTGTTTCCCATCCTCATCCCCCTCGCGGAGCTGCACCTGCGTGTCATCGAACCTCGCTGGAACCAGGGCCGGCCCGGATGATCGCATTTGGCCGGGGGGCGTCGATGCCGAGGGTATCCGGCCCTCGACAGCGGCCCGTCGCCGCGGCGAAGATGCGGGTCCGGCGAGGGCCGCGTCGCGGTCCAAGGGAACGGAGGGTGATATGGGGCAGTCCGGGGACAAGATGACCGACTTGATAGAGGCGGTCGAGCCGCGGTTCGACTGGGACGATGCCGGTCTTTCCGAGGACCGGCGCAGGCGCCTGGAGGAGATCTGCGACCGTGCCAAGGGCCCGGCACGGGCCGCCCTGCGTCACGGCCCGCGGGTGCTCTTCACGGGTCCGCCGGGCACCGGCAAGACCCTGGCGGCGCGGCTAGTCGCCGGCCGGCTGGATCTCGATCTCTACCGGGTCGATCTCGCGGCCGTGGTGAGCAAGTATATCGGCGAGACGGAGAAGAACCTCGGGCGGCTCTTCGCCGCGGCCCTGTCTCGCGACGCCGTTCTCCTGTTCGACGAAGCGGACGCGCTGTTCGGCAGGAAAAGCGAAGTCAAGGACGCCCAGGGCCGCACGGCCAACACCGCGGCGGGCCATCTCCTTCGGCGGCTCGAATCTTACCCGGGCCTGGCGATCCTGGCCACGAACCGCCGCAGCGACCTGGACGCGGCCGTCCTTCGGCGGCTGGAACTCACCGTCGAGTTTCGGCGCCCGGAGGACGGCGACGGGGCGTGATCGCCGGCGGCAGTGCGCGCGCCCAGGGACGCTCCGCCGGTTTTTCGCCGCGCCCTAACCCCTTTCGCGCAACCGGCGCGCGCGATAGGATCGGGCTCGGCGGCCAGGGCCGCCGGTTTTCATCGCGACAGGGAAGAGAGCTCTCCAAATGCGCAAATACCTGCACATCAACCTGAACGACCGCTCGGTCGAGACGCAAGAGCTGACGGGCGCGGCGATCGCCCGGGTCGGCCGGCATTTCATCGCCAAGACCCTGCTCGAACGCGGGGCGGCCGGCGTCGATCCCCTGTCGCCGGAGAATCCGCTGATCTTCTCGGCCGGGCCCTTCGCCGGCACCAACTTCTCCAATGCCAACCGGATCTCGATAGGCTGCAAGAGCCCGCTCACGGGCGGCATCAAGGAGGCGAACGCCGGCGGCACCTTCGCCTTTGCCCTCGGCCAGCTCGAGATCGCCGGCTTTACGCTCGATGGCGCCTCGGACGACTGGACCGTGATCTACATTCCCAAGGAGGGCCCGCTCCGCTTCGAGACCGCGGAGCCCTATATGGGCAAGAGCAACTTCGAGGCCGCCGAACTGCTGTTCGAGACCTACGGCGACAAGGTCAGCCTGGCCCTCTGCGGCCCGGTCGGCGAGTACCAGGGCCTGATGGCCGGCATCGCGTTTACCGACCCCGAGGGCCGGCCCGAGCGCATCGCCGCGCGCGGCGGCGTCGGCGCCGTCATGGGCAGCAAGAAGGTCAAGGCGATCGTCGCCGAGAAGCACAAGATGCCGACCTTCCACGACCGCAAGAAGGTCATGACCGCGGTGCGCAGCTACGGCGCCAAGCTGGGCGAGGAGGCGGCGGTCAAGAACATGAGCGACAACGGCACCGCCTTCATGGCCGACGTGATGAACCACATGGGCGGCCTGCCGGTGCGCAACTTCCGCGACGGCCGCCTGGTCGACACCACGAAGGACACCATGCGCATGGGCGGCGAGTTCATCCGCGAGCAGAACATGGCGCGCGGCGGCGAGACCACGCACGCCTGCATGCCCGGCTGCATGATCAAGTGCTCCAACGTCTACGTCGACGCGGCGGGTCAGGAGATCGTCTCGCCCCTGGAGTACGAGACCATCGGCCTCATGGGCACGAACTGCGGCCTCTCCGATCCGGACGACGTCGCCCGCATGAACGCGATCGCCAACGACCTCGGGATCGACACCATCGAGGCGGGCGCGACCCTGGGCGCCCTGATGGACGCCGGCCAGGCCGAGTTCGGCGACATCGCCTTCATGGAGGCGGCGCTCGAGGACCTGCGCCGGGGCACCGAGCGGGGGCGCATTCTGGCGCAAGGCACGGCGCGCGTCGGCGCGCACTTCGGCATCGCGCGCGTGCCCGTGGTCAAGCGCCAGGCGATCAGCGCCTATGACCCGCGTTCCATCGAGGTGACCGGGATCTCCATGATGCTGACCGCCCAGGGCGCCGACCACACCGCGGGCAACCTGCCGGTCATGGACTGCAAGGGCAAGACGACGGAGGAGCTGACCGAGGCCAGCCTGGGCGTGCAGGTGAACGCCGCCATCGCCGACTCCTTGGGGCTCTGCCTCTTCGGGCGTTCGGTGACCGACGCCCACCACGAGATGATCGTGACCGCGCTGAACGACGCGCTCGGCACCGAGCTGCCGGTCTCCTTCCTGGCCGAGCTCGGCCGCGAGACCCTGGAGCTCGAGCTGCAGTTCAACGAGGCCGCGGGATTCACGGAACAGGACGACGAGCTGCCGGCCTTCTTCTACGCCGAGCCGGTCGCCCCGACCGACAAGGTCGCCCGCCACCACGCCCACGACGTCAACAAGGCGAGGAGCGCCTGGTTCGCCCAGGGGTGAGTCTTTCGGTGGCCCTCAGACGCCGGGCGCGGCCATCCGGCCGGCCGTAGCGCCAAGGGGCTTCGCGCGCCCCTTCGACACGCTCAGGGTGAGGTGGCGCGCGGAGCCGCGGTCGCGGTGAGTCTTTGGTCGTCCCTCAGACGCCGGGCGCGGCCATCCGGCCGCTTGGCTTCGCGCGCACGAGCGCGCGGGGCCGCAGTCGCGGCCCTTGGGCGTATCCTTCGAGACGTGTTCTTTGGGCGCGCCTCATCCTTCGACAGGCTCAGGATGAGGTTTTTCTATGTAAATTCAATACCTTCTCTCATGCTGAGCCTGCCGAAGCATGTCGGAGCGCGCGGACCAAAGGCCAACGACAGCGATCTTCGGCGTCACTCCCGGCGCGGCCGTCGGGCACCGTGCAGGACCGCGAGAATCTCGACGCTCCCCGCCGTGATCCGGTAGGGAATGACGAAGGGGGTGCCGGCCACGACGAGCTCCCGGGTGTTCGCTTTCCGGCCCGGGCGGCCGCTGGCGGGAAAATCGGCAAGCCGCTCGACCGCATCGAGGATCCCGAGAGCCGCCGCCTGGGCCGCGCGCGGGTTGTCCCGGGTGATATATTCGCGAAGCTCCCGCAGATCGCGCGCGGCTCTCCACGTCCATTCGACCCTCATACGGGCGGTTCGCCCTCAGTATCACTGCCCCAGGTCAGAAGCCATTCGCGGATACGCGTGTGGGGAATGGTCCGCCCGGCGTCGGCGTCGGCCACGCCTTCCTCGATCTGCGCAACCTGCCAGGCCTGTTCGTCCAAGTACGCGTCGAGCGCCTGTTCGAGCAGCCAGGACCTGGCCCGGTCGGTCGAGGCCGAAAGCGCCTCCAGCCGTTTGGCCTTCTCCGGCGCCACCCGGAAGGCGAGCGAAACGGATTTACCCTCTTTGGCCTCGATCTTTCCCATGATGTGTTTCCAATGTTTGCGGCGCAAGCATTCTATCGAATTCAGGCGCGGCCTGCAACCGAGGTCTCCGGGTCATGTCGCGAACTCCGAGGTCAATCGCGCCCGGAGCGCCTGGTTCGCCCAGGGCCCGGGCTGAGGCGAGGGCTCGGGCTGAGGTGGGCGCGCGGGTGCAAGAAAGGGGACGTTCAACCTTTCGAAAAGTTGAACGTCCCCTTTCAGGCCGCCGCGGGGCCGTTTTCGCGGCCCCGCGGACGATCCAAACCGGTCTGTCGCCCTTAAATTCTCATTTCCGCTTGGCCATGGGCACGTAGTCGCGCTCGGCGGGGCCGGTGTAGAGCTGGCGCGGACGGCCGATCTTGAGGGCTTCGTCCTTGATCATCTCTTTCCACTGGGCGACCCAGCCGACCGTGCGGGCGACCGCGAAGAGCACCGTGAACATGGAGCTGGGGAAGCCCATGGCGTTCAGGGTGATGCCCGAGTAGAAGTCGACGTTGGGGAACAGCTTCTTGTCGACGAAGTAGTCGTCCTCCAGCGCGATGCGCTCGAGCTCGATGGCGAGCTCCAGCAGCGGCTCGTCCTCCTTGCCGAGCTCGGCCAGGACCTCGTGGGCAGCCTTGCGCAACACCCCGGCGCGCGGGTCGTAGTTCTTGTAGACCCGGTGACCGAAGCCCATCAGGCGGAAGGGGTCGTCCTTGTCCTTGGCGCGCTTGATGAACTCGCCGATGCGGTCCTTGGAGCCGATCTCGCGCAGCATGTTCAAGACGGCCTCGTTGGCGCCGCCGTGGGACGGGCCCCAGAGCGAGGCGATGCCGGCCGCGATGCAGGCAAAGGGGTTGGCCAGGCTCGAGCCCGCGATGCGCACCGTCGAGGTCGAGGCGTTCTGCTCGTGGTCGGCATGGAGCATGAAGATCTGGTCCATGGCGCGGGCCAGCACCGGACTGACCTTGTACTCCTCGCTCGGCACCGAGAACGTCATGTTGAGGAAGTTCCCGGCGTAGCCCAGGTCGTTGCGCGGATAGACGAAGGGTTGGCCGATCGAATACTTGTAGGCCATGGCCGCGATGGTCGGCATCTTGGCGATCAGCTGATGGGTCGCCGTGCGCCGCTTCTCTCGGTCGAAGATGTCGGTGGTGTCGTGGTAGAAGGCCGAAAGCGCGCCGACCACGCCGACCATGATCGCCATGGGATGGGCGTCGCGCCGGAATCCGCGATAGAAGTACTGCAACTGCTCGTGCAGCATGGTGTGGTAGGTGATGTCGCGCTCGAACTCCTCGCGCTCGGCCTTGGTCGGCAGCTCGCCGTAGAGCAGCAGGTGGCAGACCTCGACGAAGTCGCTTTTCTCGGCCAGCTGCTCGATGGGATAGCCGCGGTGGCGCAGAATGCCCTTCTCGCCGTCGATGAAGGTGAGCTCGGATTCGCAGCTGCCGGTCGAGGTATAGCCCGGATCGTAGGTGAAGTAGCCGGTTTCCCGGTAAAGGGCGCGGATGTCGATGACCTTGGGGCCCTCGGTGCCGCCCAGCACCGGTAGCTCGAGCTGCTTGCCCGTCGCGTGGTCGATCAGCGTCACCTTGTCGTCCGCGCCGGCTTCGGCGAGGGCTTCTTTCGAAAGTCGCTTGCTCATCACACCTGGTCTCCTTTCAGTGACAGGCCGGGCCGCCCCCGGCGCCCCGGCACCTGGCCGACCGTCCCGCCGCGGATGTCCAGATTCTCGGCAAATTCCGGGGGGTGCTCGTCGGGCCTACGTCGCGTTCCGTCTTCTCCGGCGGCTCTGCCGGACCCACGGAGCCGCCGACGCCAGTTTCTTCGATACCCTTGCACAACAGGCGCGCCAGCGCCGTGATATGGATCAATATGTCTAGTCGATGTGCCACGAACGAAGTGCGATCACAGGGCGAACAAAGCGCTATCGGGTGCCCCGTCCGGCGTGGCCGCCGCGATTGCGGCCGCGGCCCGGGAAACAAGATTCAATTTGACTTAGATCAATGAGGTCATGGACGGCCCTGGTATACCATGGAAACTGGGCGCGTTCATTTTTCCTGACGCGCCATTTGGAGCGCGGCCCGGCTTGCCGTTGCAGGACTTCGATTTCGACAGGGGAGGAGTTGCGACATGAGACATATCGGCAAAGCGTTGTTCATTGCGACGGTGGGCGCGCTCGCCTTGTCGGGCCCCGTCATGGCGGAGGAAGCAAGCTCCGCCGTCTTGGCCAACACCTGCTTTTCCTGCCACGGCCCCGATGGCAAGAGCGCGGGGGCGATGCCCTGGATCGCCGGCAAGTCGACGGACTACATCACCACGGTGATGATCGATTTCAAGACGGGCGCGATCGATTCCACCGTCATGCAGCGGATCGCCAAGGGCTTCTCGGACGACGAGATCAAGGCCCTCGCCCAGTATTTCAGCACCAAGTGAGGGGGACGCACGTCATGACGAGGATCACCCGACGCAGTTTCAGCAAAATGGCCGGCGCCCTGGGCGCGACGGCCGCGATGTCCCTGGCCGGCTACCCGCGGATGGCCGCGGCCGCGAGCCCTCGGGTCGTCGTCGTCGGCGGCGGGTTCGGCGGCGCCACGCTGGCCCGCTACCTGCACGGCTTCGACTCCAACATCAAGATGACGCTGATCGAGCAGAGCAAGTCCTTCGTGACCTGCCCGTTCAGCAACACCGTGATCGCCGGCATGAACAAGATCGACCGGGTCACGCACGGCTACGACGGGCTGCGGGGCCTGGGGATCGACGTGGTCCACGACACGGCCACGGGCATCGATCCGGCCAAGAAGACGGTCAGCCTGAAGGGCGGCGGCACCCTGGGCTACGACCGCCTGGTGCTCTCTCCCGGCATCGCTTTCAAGTGGGACGCCATCGAGGGCTACGACGAGAAGGCCAGCGGCTCCCTTCCCCACGCCTGGAAGGCCGGGCCCCAGACCCTCCTGCTGAGAAAGCAGCTCGAGGCCATGCCGGACGGCGGCGTCTTCATCATTTCGCCGCCGGTCAATCCGTTCCGCTGCCCGCCCGGGCCGGCCGAGCGCGTCAGCCTGGTCGCCAGTTATTTCAAGACCCACAAGCCGCGCTCCAAGATCCTGGTGCTCGACCCCAAGGAGAAGTTTTCCAAGCAGGGTTTGTTCACGGAGGGCTGGAAGCAGCTCTACCCGGGCATGATCGACTACATGAACCTGAGCAACGACGGTCGGGTTCTGCGCGTCGACGCCAAGGGCATGACGCTGCACACCGATTTCGCCGAGCACAAGGGCGACGTGATCAACTTCATCCCGCCGCAGAAGGCGGGCGCGATCGCCGAGACCGCGGGGCTGACCAACGACAGCGGCTGGTGCCCGGTCGATCAAAGGACCTTCGAGTCCACGGTCCACAAGGGCATCCACGTGATCGGCGACACCAGCATCGCCAGCCCGATGCCGAAATCGGGCTTCGCCGCCAACACCCAGGCGAAGGTCTGCGCCGCGGCCCTGGCGGCCATGCTGAAGGGCGAAGACCCCGGCACGCCGAAGTTCGTGAACACCTGCTACAGCCTCGTGGCGCCGGACTACGGCATCTCCGTCGCCATGGTCTACGGCTTCGATAAGGGCAAGATCGTCAAGATCAAGGGCTCCGGCGGGCTGAGCCCCTCGGGCGCGCCGGCGGCGGTGCGCAAGCGCGAGGCCGACTACGCCCGGGGCTGGTACGACAGCATCACGCGCGAAATGTTCGCGTAGCTTAGGCAAGGGGGGTGCGAGGGCGGCCGCCTTCAAAGACCCGCCAGTCACCTCGCGCCGGTCTCCGCGGGCGCCTCTTTCGCATCCTCCTCCAGTCCCTTGCCGTCATCCCTCAGCAGGAGGTAGATCGCCGGGATGACCAGGACGGTGAGGATCGTCGAGGAGGCCAGGCCGAAGATCAGCGAGATCGCCAGGCCCTTGAAGATCGGGTCCAAAAGGATGAAACCGGCGCCGACCATGGCCGCGATGGCGGTCAGGAAGATCGGCCGGAAGCGGATCGCGCCGGCGGCGAGCAAGCTGGGCCGCAAAGCCAGGCCTTCGGCGCGGCGCGCCTGGACGAAGTCGACCAGCAGGATCGAGTTGCGCACGATGATGCCGGCCAAGGCGATGAAGCCAATCATCGAGGTCGCCGTGAAGGCCGCGGAGAAGGCCCAGTGGCCGAGCACGATACCGGGCAGGGTCAAGGGCACCGGCACCAGGACGACCAGCGGCAGCTTGAAGTTGGAGAACTGCCCGACGACCAGCAGGTAGATGCCGAGGATCGCGACGGCGAAGGCAAGGCCCATGTCGCGGAAGGTCACGTAAGTGACTTCCCACTCGCCGTCCCACAGCAGGGTCAGGCGCGACTCGTCGAGCGGCTGGCCGTGGTAGGCGACCGTGGGCGGGCCGCCCAGGTCGCCCCAGTCGACGGATTGGATCGCGTCCTCGACCGCGAGCATGCCATAGATCGGCGCCTCGAAGCGTCCTGCCAGCTCGCCGCTCACCATCTCGGCAAAGCGCCCGTTGTGGCGGAAGATCGGATAGGACGCGCGCTCGCGCCCGAAGGTCACGACGTCGCCCAGCTCGACCACGCCGTCCAGCCCGGGCACCGGCGTGGCCAGCAGGCGCTCGGAGAGGAACAGCGCCGCGCGCGGCAGCCGCAAGGCGATCTCGATCGGGTAGACCTCCTCGCCGCGTTGCGAGTAGCCGACCCGGACCCCGCCCAGGAGCGCGATCAGCGTGTCGTAGACCGCTTCCTCCTCGACGCGGTGGAATTCCAGATTGTCCTGATCGATGGCAAAGCGCAGGCGCTCGGCCGGCTGTCCGAAGGAGTCGTCGGTGTCGACGATGAAATCGACTTCGTCGAAGACGCCGCGCAGGCGCCGCGCCGCCTCGCGCCGGGTCTCGGCATCGGGGCCGTAGACCTCGGCCAGGAGGGTCGCGAGCACCGGCGGGCCGGGCGGCACCTCGGCGACCTTCACCGTCGTGCCCTCGGGCAGCGGGGCGCCCTTCAGCCGTTCGCGCACCGCAAGCGCCAGCTCGTGGCTGCTCCGGCCGCGCGCGTCCTTGGGCAGGAAGTTGACCTGCAGGTCGCCCTGCTCGGGAGCCCGGCGCAGGTAGTAGTGGCGCACCAGGCCGTTGAAGTTGAAGGGCGCCGCGGTGCCGGCGTAGGCCTGGATGTGGGTCAGCTCCGGCATCCCGGCGAGCCGCCCGGCGAGCGCGACGAGCGCGCGCTCGGTCGCCTCGAGCGAGCTGCCCTCGGGCAGGTCGACGACGACCTGTAGCTCCGACTTGTTGTCGAAGGGCAGGAGCTTCACCGTGACGTCGCGCGTCCCGAAGAGCACCGTCGAGGCCAACGTGCCGGCGCCGACCACCGCCAGGAAGACGATGGAGCGCAGCCGGCCCTTCAGCAGCGGCCGCGCGGCCCAGAGGTAAAGCCGACCCAGAACGCCGCCCGATTCGTGTGCCCCGGCCGCCCCCGCCGCAGCCGCCCCCGCCTCCGCCCGGCGGGAGCGCAGACGCAGCATGAACCAGGGCGTGATCATGACCGCCACGAAGAAGGAGAACAGCATGGCGGCGCTGGCATTGGCCGGGATCGGGCTCATGTAGGGGCCCATCAGGCCCGAGACGAACATCATCGGCAGCAGGGCCGCGATCACGGTAAGGGTAGCGACGATGGTCGGATTGCCGACCTCGGCCACGGCGCGCACGGCGACGGCCGCCGGGTTCTCGCCCGGCGTCTCGCGCCAGTGGCGCACGATGTTCTCGACCACGACGATAGCGTCGTCGACCAGGATGCCGATCGAGAAGATCAGCGCGAAGAGGCTGACCCGGTTGATCGTGTAGCCCATCAGCCAGGAGGCGAAGAAGGTCAGCAGGATGATCGCCGGCACCACGGCCAGCACCACCACGCCTTCGCGCCAGCCGATGAACAGCGCGACGATGATCACGATGGCCACGGTCGCCAGGGCCAAGTGGAACAGCAGCTCGTCGGCCTTCTCGCGCGCCGTCTCGCCGTAATCGCGGACCAGCACGACCTCGACGGCCTCGGGGACCAGGCGCCCGCGCACCCGCTCGAGATGCTCCAGGACCTGCTCGGCCACGGTCATCGCGTTCGCCCCCTTGCGCTTGGCCAGCGCGAGGACCACGGCCGGGCGCGGCGGCGAGAGGCCGCCGTCCTCGGTCTTGCCGATGTGCCAGACGCGATGCTCGGCGGGGGCGGCGCCCATGACGATCCGGGCCACGTCCTTGACGTAGACCGGCCGGCCGTCGCGCGTGGTCAGCAGCAGCAGGCCGATGTCGGGAATGCCCTGCAGCGTCTGGCCGGCCACCGCGGGCAGGTGGGCATCCAGGCGCCGCAGCGCGCCCACCTGGAACGAGCGGTTGGCGTTCTCCAGCTTCTCGACCAACTTGTTCAACGTGATGCCGTAGAGCGACAGGCGCTCGGGGTCGGGCTCGACGCGGATCTGATCGCCGCGGTCGCCGACGATGAAGCTGAGGCCAAGGTTCTCGACCTTGATCAACTCGTGCTGGAGCTTGCGGGCGATCGTGGTCAGCGCGCTGTCGTCCCAGCGCGCAGCGACCTCGGGCCGCGGGGTCAGCACGAGGGCCACGATCGGCACGTCGTTGATGCCGCGGCCGACCACCAGGGGCTCGGGAATGCCCTTGGGGATGCGCCCAAAGTTGGCGCGCAACTCCTCGTGGACGCGCAGGATGGCGTCGTCCTCGTCCGTGCCGACGAAGAAGCGGGCGGTGACCGTCACGTTGTCGTCGACCGTCTGAGAGTAGACGTGCTCGACGCCGTCGATGCCCTTGACGACGTCCTCGAGCGGCTTGGTCACCAGCTCGACCGCGTCGCCGGCCTTGAGGCCGTCGGCGCGCACGTGCACGTCGACCATCGGCACCGAGATCTGCGGCTCCTCCTCGCGCGGCAGGCTGGCCAGCGCCAGGGCGCCGACCAGGAAAGCCGCGATCAGGAACAGCGGCGAGAGCGGCGAGTCGATGAAGGCCCGCGTCAGGACACCGGAGAGGCCGAGCTTCATGTCGCCCTCGTCTCCCCGGCCGCGGTGGCACCGAAATTAGGGTCGGCCCCCTTTTTGTCTGTCACGAGCCGGTCTCCGGCTCGGCGGG
>CAMYKD010000109.1:0-7468 GCA_947258885.1 uncultured Kiloniellales bacterium
GCCTGTGTTGCCGTCAAGGGTGTTCCGACCTTAGGAATTTTGGGGCTGTTTTAACTTCGCCGCAGGTCCGGTCATGATGCAGTGGACGGCTCCCGCCACCGGCATCTAGGTGCCAAAGTGCGGTTGCTGAATGAACCGCTAGGAAGGGAGCCGTCCTATGACAGAAGTTACCACGATCGGGCTGGATGTTGCGAAGTCCGTTTTCCAGGTCCATGGGGTTGATGGGGCGGGCAAGGTTGTTGTCCGCCGCCAACTGCGCCGGCGCCAGGTTCTCGCCTTCTTCAAGAAGCTGGCGCCGTGTTTGGTGGGCCTGGAGGCCTGCGCGAGCTCGCACTATTGGGCGCGCGAGATCGCGGCGCTGGGCCATGAGGTTCGCATGATGCCGGCGCGCTACGTGAAGCCTTATGTCAAGCGCAACAAGAACGATGCGGCCGACGCGGAGGCGATCTGCGAGGCGGTGACGCGGCCTTCCATGCGCTTTGTTCCGATCAAGACGCCCGAGCAGCAGGCGGTGCTTGTCGAGCACCGGACCCGGCAGCTGCTGGTTCGCCAGCGCATCATGCTGGTCAACGCGTTGCGGGCGCACCTGGCGGAGTTCGGCATCGTCGCCGGGGTCGGCCGCAATGGTGTCGAGAGGTTGATGAGGGTCATCGAGGATGACCGTGATGAGCGCGTGCCGGCCTCAGCACACGCTTGTTTGCTGGCTTTGCGCGATCAGCTTGCCTCGGTGAAACAGCAGATCCTGGAGGCGGATCGGCGCATCCTTGCCTGGCATCGCGCCAGCGAGGTGAGCCGGCGCCTTGCCGAGATCCCCGGGGTTGGCCCGCTGATCGCCACCGCCTTGGTGGCCTCGATCCCCGATCCCCACGCCTTCCGATCTGGTCGTGATCTGTCGGCCTGGATTGGTCTGGTGCCGAAACAGAACTCGACCGGCGGCAAGCAGCGCCTGGGCAAGATCTCAAAGGCGGGCAACCGTTATCTCAGGTCGTTGCTGATGATCGGCGCGTTCTCGGTGATCAAGCGGGCCAAGCTGACCGGCTGCCGGCGCCGGCCTTGGTTGGCCGGTCTGTTGGCCCGGCGCGCCACCAAGGTGGCCGCCATCGCGTTGGCCAACAAGATCGCGCGCACGGCTTGGGCGATGATGGCCCATGGCACCTGCTACCAAGAGCCGCTCCCTCGAGCGGCATGAGACACGCGCGGGCAACCACCTGCGCTGACGAGGTTGGAAAGGGCAAGTGACGGATAATGCACCAAACCGGTCGATCCGGAGATCAGGACACCCCACTGTAGCCATTGCAGCATTGCGACTGCGTGCTTTTGACCGGGACCTGATCTGCGGAGAGCATTATGGCCAGCGGCCACCTGAGAGCGCCGCACCCAAAGGCCGGACACATGGCAGCACCGACCGACGCTGCATCACCGTCCAAAAATCCCTTGCCAACAGGGAGCCGTCCACACATGGCTACTTTTCCCCGTGACGGCCGTGTCAGCCCGACGGTGAGAATACCCCCGACTCCGGACCTCGGTGACTCAGTGTCGGGAATCGTCTCGATCTCTTCCGGATTGACATTGTGCCGGATGTGCACGGCGACCTCGGGTGACGATGCGAATTGGCTACGGCTTGCCCTGCTACTGAGGGACGACCGGTTTCGGATTCGAAAGCTGTCCTTCGCGGCCAGGGCATGAAGGACCGAGAAGGGTCGATTTAAGCCACTTAGAATTTCGGCTGAGACACTACCCGGGGCCGTCGTCCCGCCCGACTCACTGTGTCTTAACGAATTTGCTACACCATAAACGCTAGCAGCGGGATCATTTTTCAAGAATTGACTCACGCATAACGTGTGGGCGAGCGTCGATGTTCGGTCTTCTTCGCCATTTTTCGATGACGAGTGCGGCTCTCGTGCTGGTGGTCACCATCGCGCTGGGGGCCTACCACCATTGGCATGCGGCGCGGGGGCTGATCGAATGGACGGAAAAGCAGAACCTGATGCTCGCGCAATCCTTCGCCAACGCCGTCTGGCCGCGTTTCTCCTCGTATGTCGGATCGGCCTCCGCGCTCGGCGGCGACGAAATGCGGGCGCGCCCGGAAACCGGGGAGTTCCGCCAGGCCGTCGAGGAGCTGACGGCCGGGCTGCCGATCCTCAAGATCAGGGTCCACGATCTGGAGGGGGTTACCGTCTACTCCTCGCAACCCGGCGAGATCGGCGAGAACAAGAGCGGCGACCCGGGGTTCGAGGCGTCGGCGCGGCAGGGGACGCCGGCGAGCGAGCTTTCGTTCCGCAACGCCATGAGTGCGATCTCGGGGATCGTCACGAACCGGGACCTGGTCGAAAGCTACTTGCCGATCCGCGGCGCCGACGGCGACGTGGAGGGGGTCTTCGAGCTCCACGCGGACGTCACCCCACTTGTCGCCCGGATCAACCGCCGGACGGCCGAGTTCGCGGCCGGGCTCCTGCTGTCTCTGGGCGTGATGTACGGGGCGCTGTTCCTGATCGTCCGGCGCGCCGACCGCATTCTTAAGACGCAGTATGCCGAGCTGCGGGGCGACGAGGAGCGGATCAGGACGAAGAACACCGCGCTCGAGCACGAGATCGACCAGCGCCAACAGGCCGAGAAGGCGCTTCGCAGGGCGCACGACTTGCTGGAGCTGCGCGTTCGGGACCGAACGGCGGACCTGGAGGAGCAGATCGCCGAGCGGGAACGGACGGACACGGCGCTGCGCCAGAGCGAAGCGCGGGCCAAGGCGGCCGAGCAGCTCCTGTCGGACGCCATCGAGAGCATCTCCGACGGCTTCGTGCTCTACGATTCCGAGGACCGCCTCGTCCTGTGCAACAAGAAGTGGCTGGATCTCTACGGCTATTCGGAGACGCGGGTTCGCCCGGGCATTCTCTACGAGGACCTGGTTCGCCTGGACGTGGAACTCGGCGCGATCGCAGACGACGGGACCGGCGGAGAGGACTACATCCGCCAACGCATCGAATACCGCCGGCGGTTCGAGGGGTCGTTCGACGTTCACCTGGCGGACGGGCGGTGGATCACCCTCCGCGAACGCAGAACCCGGGACGGCGGCATCGTCGGCATCCAGACCGATATTACGGAACGCAAACAGGCCGAGGACTCCATGCTCGCCGCCAAGGAGGAGGCCGAGCTCGCCAACCGGGCGAAGTCGGAGTTCCTGGCCAACATCAGCTACGAGCTGCGCACGCCCCTGAACGCGATCATAGGCTTCTCGGAGATCATCAAGAACGAGATTCTCGGGCCCGTCGGCGTCTCCGGCTACCGCGAGTTCGCGGACGACATCCACGATTCCGGCCAACACCTGCTGAGGCTGATAAACGACATTCTCGATATGTCGAAGATCCAGGCCGGCAAGGACGAGCTCCACGAGGGGACGCTCGACGTCACGGAAACCATTCGCTCCTGCGTCACGCTGATGAGCGGCCGGGCACACGGCACCGGCCTGGCGATCGAGCTGGACGTCCCCGAGACGCTGCCGCCGCTCCATGCCGATGGCCGGAAGCTCAAACAGATCCTGATGAACCTGCTGGCCAATGCGGTGAAATTCTCCCCCGACGGCGGCGCCATCACGGTCCGGTCCAGGGTCGACCGGAACGAGGGTTGTTTCATCGAGGTGTCGGACCCCGGCATCGGCATCGCGCCGGAGGACATGCCCACGGCCCTGGCGTCCTTCGGACAAGTCGCAAACCAGATCAACCGCAAGTACGAAGGAACCGGGCTCGGCCTGCCGCTCTGCAAGGCCTTTATCGAAATGCACGACGGGTCCCTGGACCTGCAGAGCGAGGTCGGGGCCGGCACCAGGGTCACGATCCGCTTCCCCGCGCGGCGAATCGTATCTCTTCCGAAGGAGGATGCCGCGTCCGACGAAACGGCGAAGGCCGCGAGCCGGAAATTCGGGTCATGACCCCTCCGTATAAACGGCCGTCCGACGACTTTCCGCTCAGCCGTTCGGCCGGTATCATCCCTGGATCGCGCGCGGATCGAGGGCGTCCTGCAGGCCGTCGCCCAGGAAGTTGAAGGCGATCACGGTGACGAAGATCAGCAGGCCCGGCCAGACGGCCAGCGCCGGGTCCGACCAGATCAGCTCCTGCGCGCCGGTCAGCATGTTGCCCCAGGAGGCGATCGGCGGCTGGATGCCGAGCCCGAGGAAGCTCAGGACCGATTCCAGCAGGATGATGCCGCCGGCCGAGAGCGTGGTCGCGACGATGATCGGCGAGACCACGTTGGGCAGGATGTGCACCAGCATGATGCGCGGGGCGCGGGCGCCCAGCGCCTCGGCGGCGCGCACGAACTCGCGCGTGCGCATGGTGAGCGTGGCGCCGCGCACCAGGCGCGCGACGGTGGTCCAGCCGACGATCGAGATCAGGATCACGATGCGGTAGAAGCTGACGTCCTCGGAGGTGGCGAGCGCCGCCGGCAGGCCGAGCTTGGAAAGGTCGACCGCCGCCAGGACGATCAGCAGAGGGAGCAGCGGCAAGGCGATGACGCCGTCGGCGAGGCGCATCACAAAAGCGTCCAGCGTGCCGCCGTAGTAGCCGGCCAGGAGCCCCAGCGCCGTGCCGATCAGCGCCGCGCAGAAGGCCGCGGCCAGGCCCACCAGCAGCGACACCCGGCCGCCATAGAGCAGGCGCAGCAGCAGGTCGCGGCCCAGCTCGTCGGTGCCCAGCCAGTGCTTCGCCGAGGGCGGCTGGAAGCGCTCCAGCAGGCTCACCCTGGTGGCGTCCAGCCCGAACGCGGCCTCGGCCAGCGGCGCGGCCAGGGCGGCCAGGACCAGGAGCGCGAGCACGATCAGGCTGGCGACCGCCAAGCGGTGCCTCAGGAACCGCTGCCACAGGATGGCCCGCACGGTCTGCGGCGGCCCGCCGGCATAGGCGGCGCCGGCGGTCAGGTCGAATTTCTCCCCGCCGCTCATTTATAGGAGATCCTCGGGTCGAGCCAGGCATAGGTCACGTCGGCCGCCAGGTTGGCGAGCAGGGTCGTGAGCGTCGCGAAGAGCAGGCCGACCAGGGCCAGGTTGAAGTCGTTGCCCATGATGGCGTCGTAGATCGTCTTGCCCATGCCGAGCCAGCCGAACATGGTCTCGGTGATCAGCGCGCCGGAGAACAAGGTGCCGAAATTGAGCGCCAGGATCGTGACCACCGGGATCATCGCGTTCCTCAAGGCGTGGCCGAGCACGACTTGGCGCGCACTCAGGCCCTTGGCCTGGGCGGTGCGCACATAGTCCTGGCGCAGTGCCTCCATCATGGCCGCGCGCACGAAGCGCACGATGCCGCCGACCGTGACCAGCGTCAGGGTCGCGACCGGCAGCGCGAGATGGGCGATCGCGCTGCCCAGGCCGGCGCCGCCCATGCCGCCGGCCGGCAGCCAGCCGAGGATCACGGCGAAGAGGATGATCAGCAGGATGGCAAGCCAGAACGGCGGGATCGAGATGCCGGCGAAGGCCAGCAGGTTGATCGCGTTGTCGAGCAGGGACCGCGGCCGGAGCGCGGCCAGGATCCCCGCCGGCAGGGCGATCGCCAGCGCCAGGGCGAAGCTGAGGCCCATCAGCCAGACCGTCTTGACGAGCGCCGGCAGCAGCACCGCCATGACCGGCCGGGCGTGGATGCGCGAATAGCCGAGGTCGCCGGACAAGGCCGCCCCGAGCCAGTTGAGGTAGCGCTCGAGGATCGGCCGGTCGAGGCCGTAGAGCGCGCGCAGGCGCTCCGCGTCGGCCGGCGTCAGGTCCGGGTCGGCGCTCACCATGAGGTCGATGGGGTCGCCGGGCATCAGCCCGATCAGCCCATAGATGACGAAGGACATGATCAGCAGGACGACCGCCGACTCGGCCAGGCGCTGGACGATGTAACGAGTCATGGGACTCAGATATCAGATGTCAGGCATCAGGGATCAGAAATTCGTTGGTTCGACATCTGATCCCTGATCCCTGATACCTGTCATCTATCTTCGCGTCCACTCTTCGACCCAGAGCGTCGTGGTGTACTGGTGGCCGGTGGGGCGGAGGCCCTTCAGCCACTTGGGCAGGACGTAGGGGTTGGCGCGCCAGTAGAGCGGGATGACCGGCAGGTCCTCGGTATAGAGCCTTTGCAGGCGGTGCCAGAGCCGGGCGCGCTGGTCGCGGTCGAGCTCGGTCTCGATGGCGTCGATCAGACCGTCCATCTCCGCGCTCTTGTAGCCCGTGTTGTTCTGGCCCGCCCAGTTGTTGGCCTCGCTCGGGATCTCCTCCGAGTGCAGGGTCGTGCGCGGCACGCTCTCGGGGCTGGAGATCCAGGCGAACATGGCCATGTGCGGGAACTTGCGCTTGCGCACCGTCTCGCCGAAGAAGACCCGGGCCGGCTCGTTGCGGATGCGCGCGTCGATGCCGACCTCGCGCCACTGGCTCTGCAACACCTGCTCGACCAGCTCGCGGGTCCGGTTGCCCGCCGTGGTCATGATCTCGAGGGTCAAGCGCTCTCCGGCCTGGTTGTGGCGCAGGCCGCCCTTCATGACGTTCCAGCCGGCCTCGTCGAGCAGCCGGGCGGCCGCCTCGGGATCGTAGGGATAGGTGCGGATCTCGTCCGTGTGGACCCAGTCCAGCGGGCTGACCGAGGCGTGGGCGACCGGCTGCCTTCCCGCGAAGAGCTGCTGGTTCAGGACCTCGCGGTCGAGGGCGTGGATCAGCGCCCGGCGCACCCGGATGTCCTTTAGAAGGGGGTTGTCGAGGTTCAGGTCGATGTGCTCGTAGATCAGCCCCGGCTTGTAGCTGATGTCGAAGCGCGCGCCGTGACGCTTCTCGAAGGCGAGCGCCTGGTCGATGGTCAGGCCGAGCTCGCCGGCGATCATGTCGATGCCGCCCGACAGCAGGTTGGCCTCCAGCGCCGCGGTGTTCTCGATGACGCGCACGACGATGCGCTCGAAGGCCGGAGCCTTGCCGTACCAGGTCGGGTTCGGCTCGAGCGCGATGTGCGAGCCCGAGACCACCTCGACGATCCGGTAGGGCCCGAAATAGAGCCCGGGGTTCGCCGGCTCGGCGTCGAAGGCGGTGCGGTTGCGGTACTCGCCGGGGCCGGCCTCGAAGATCGGCCGCTCGACGTGCGCGGGCAGCAGGTCGAAGCTGGCCGAGGCGTTGTAGTCGAAGGTGATGCGGTCGACATGCGCCGTGAAGCGCTTGTCGTCGATCCGGTCGATCGAGAGGATCCGCCGGTAGGCCTCGATGCTGCTGACGCCGGAGAGCGGATGGCGCCCGACCTCCCAGGTGAAGATCACGTCGTCCGTGGTGACCGGCGTGCCGTCGCCCCAGGTGGCCTCGGGATGCAGCTCGTAGGTGACCGCGATGCCCGGCTTGCCGTCGGGCGTCGTCTCGCGCACGGCCAGCCCGTTCTCGATGGTCGGCAGCGCGGTGCAGAGCAGGCAGATCAGCGTCCAGTCCTGGTCGTAGGCGGTGATCGGCCGCCGCGCCATGGCCAGCACGTAG
>CAMYKD010000109.1:7501-22817 GCA_947258885.1 uncultured Kiloniellales bacterium
CGCATGTGCCGCCTCCGCTCGTTCGATCGATTCGCCGCCGATCCTACCCGACCTCGGGGCGCCTGCGAACCTTTGCCGTCGTCGCGCGAAGACGGCCACCGAAAAACGGCCACTTGATCGTCGTTCGCGGGATGCCCTACAGTTTGAATCAATCAAGAATTCCCGCGGAAGGACTACGCGACCGCGGGCGAAGCGGCGCCAAGGCGCCGCGTGATCGATATCGGGGAGGGAGTCATGCCGAAGATCGTTTCTCTAGTCTTGGGGTTTGCCGCACTGGTCACATTCGGCGCCGCGGCCCTGGCCGATACCACGGACGTCACATGGCACAAGCGGATTCTCGTGCCCAAGGCGGGCGCGAACTGCCGGGACGACGCGAACTGTTTCAACCGCTATCATCCCGCCATCCAACCGGTGTCGCGCGCCGATCCCGGCGACGTCATCACCTTCGAGACGCGCGACGCGCTGGACAGCGACCTCGCGCTGGATTCGACCGCCGACGACGTCACGGCGATCGATCTCAACCTGGTGCACCCGATGACCGGGCCGGTGCACATCAACGGCGCCCTGCGCGGCGACGTCCTGGCGGTCACCCTGATCGACATCGAGCCCGACCAGTACGGCTATACGGTGATCGTGCCCGGCTTCGGCTTCCTGCGCGACCTGTTCACCGAGCCGCACGTGGTCAACTGGCGGCTGTCCAGGCTGGGCGCGGTCTCCGAGCAGATGCCGGGCATCCGCGTGCCCTTCGCGCCCTTCATGGGCTCGGTCGGCGTGCTGCCCGGCGAGCCCGAGGTCGACAAGTGGCTGGCGCGCGAGGGCGCGCTGGCCGAGGCCGGCGGCGTCGCCCTCATGCCCCAGCCGATCGGCGGGCAGCCGGACGCGGTCTGCGGCCCCCAGGGCAGCCACAAGGACAAGTGCCTGCGCACCATCCCGCCGCGCGAGAACGGCGGCAACATGGACGTGAAGCAGATGCAGATCGGCACCACGCTGCTGCTGCCCTGTTTCGTAGAGGGCTGCGGACTCTTCGTCGGCGACGTGCACTTCGCCCAGGGCGACGGCGAGGTCTCCGGCACGGCGGTCGAGATGGGCGCCAAGGTCACCGTGACCACCGAGATTCTGAGGGGCAAGGGCAAGGACATCACCTCGCCGCACTTCGAGGGCGGCCAGGAGCTGAAGGCGCTGGCCCCGGGCGAGTTCTACGCGACCCTGGGCTTCCCCCTTAAGGCCAAGGGCACGATCCCGCCCTACGTCAGCTACCTCGACTCGCGCAAGATCACCGATCTCGAGAACCTGAACGAGGACCTCACCCTGGCCGCGCGCAACGCGCTGATCGAGATGATCGACTACCTGGTGCGCGAGAAGGGCCTGACCCGCGAGCAGGCCTACATCCTGTGCAGCGTCGCGGTCGACCTGCGCATCGGCCAGGTCGTCGACGTGCCCAACTACACCGTCTCGGCGATCCTGCCCCTGACGGTCTTCGAGGACAAATGACGAGGGCGTAGCGCTATGCGGCGGGACCGCTCAGAACAACGCGCCCTCACCCTCCCGGCCACCCTTTGGTGGCCGGGCCCCTCCCTCTCCCGATGGGAGAGGGGAAGTCGTGCACCGCTACGTGCTACAGCGTCCCCTCTCCCATCGGGAGAGGGACAGGGTGAGGGCCGGTTGGTGTGTTTGGGCCGGAGGGATGCCCGGTGAACCGTCGCCGCTTTCTCACCGCAGGCTTGGGGGGCGCCGCGCTGGTCCTGACCTCCGGACACACGCCCTATCGGCAGTGGGTGGTCTACCGCAAGCGGCGCCTCCTGATCGGCACCAGCCGGGCCGATGCGCCGAGCTATCCGCTCGGCAAGCAGGTGGCCGAGACGCTTCTGGCCTACCTGCCCGAGAGCAGGGCGCGGGCCAGCCGCGCGCCCGATCCCTGGCGCCTGGCGAGCCTTCTGAGCACCGCCCAGCTCGACGTCGCGATCCTCTCCGCCGCGGATGCGGCCGCCCTGCTCCATGGGCGCGCGCCCTTCGCCGACTTCGGCGGGGTGGCGCTCTCCGGCCTGTTCGGGCTCGGCGGCCACCTGCTGGTCGCCCGCGCCGATTTCCCCGAGCGCCACGCCTATCTGGTCACCCGCACCCTGGCCGAGCACCGCGCGCTGATCCCCGGCGCCCGCACGCTCGCGGCCGGCGAGGGCGCCTTGCCGCTCCACCCCGGCACGCTGGCCTACCTCCAGGGCCAGCCGTTGCCGGAGCCGGAGCCCGCCGGCCACCTCGAGTAGGCGGGCGAGACGGTGGACCAGGATTGGCGGCTACGAGGGCAAGAGGAGTATCTCAAGGGCGCTGAGCTTTGCCGGAAGCGGTACGAGCGTTACAGCGAATCCTGGGATCATGATCATTGCGAGTTCTGTTGGGCGAAGTTCGCAGAGGAAGACCTGATTCCCGATGCCCTGCACAAGGGATATGCCACGGCCGACAATTACCGCTGGATTTGCGAACAATGCTTCAAGGACTTCAAGGAGCGGTTCGGGTGGCGGTTGATCGAGAGCCAGGGCGAAACCGAAGGATGACCGGCGCGCCTTGATGATACTCTAACCCTTCGCGCCGGTCTTGCCGCCGTGGGCCGCGGACCAGCCGTCCGGGTCCTCGAGGAAGGCGCGCACTTCCTGGGCGGCCTGCTCGGACAGGTCGCCCCGGTCCTCGGCGACCTGCAGCACGTCCCACCAGGTGGCGAGCGCATGCAGCGCGACCCCGGCTTCGCCGAGCGCCGCGGTGGACTGCGGGAAGATGCCGTAGTGGAAGATCACGAAGCAGTGCGCGATCTCGCCGCCGGCCTGGCGGATCGCCTCGACGAAGTTGAGCTTGGAGCCGCCGTCGGTCGCCAGGTCCTCGACCAGCAGCACGCGGGCGCCCTCCTCGAACGTGCCTTCGATCTGGGCGTTGCGGCCGAAGCCTTTCGGCTTCTTGCGCACGTAGATCATCGGCAGGTCCAGGCGCTCGGCGATCCAGGCGGCGAAGGGGATGCCAGCCGTCTCGCCGCCGGCCACCACGTCGAAGGCCCTGGCGCCGGCCGCGCGCTCGAGGGTCTCGATCGCAAGGTCCATGAGCTGGTCCCGGGCGCGCGGGAAGGAGATGATCCGGCGGCAGTCGACATAGACCGGGCTGGCCCGGCCCGAGGTCAGCACGAAGGGCTCCTCGGGGCGGATCAGCACGGCCTGGATGCCGAGCAGGGTGCCGGCGGTGATCTGCGCGGATTCGCTGGGCGCGCTCGCGCCGGGCAGGGGCTGGGCGCTCTCCAGGGTGCTTCTCTTCTTCATGGCGCTTCTTTAGCGGCAAAGCGGCCAGGCGGCAACGGCCTTGCCGCGCCTGCCCTTTCGCATGGATTCATTCGGTCCGGTCAGTTCGAAATCCTGCCGAAACAAGGCCCGGAACGTCCGAGGCCAAGGGTCCTTGATATTGACTCTAGGCATCGCACGCGCGCCCAGGCCCCCTCCCCGCCGATCGGCACCATGGCGGCGCTCCCATTCGGCGCTCGCCGCCTGCCCGCGGACGTGGCACACTGGGGGCCGTCAGCGACTGCAAGGAGATCGGCCATGCCTCTCCTGGACTGGAAGGACGAGTTCGAGACCGGCATCGTCTACATCGACTACGAGCACCGGCGCCTCGTCGAGTTGATCAACCGGACCTGCGCCAACCTGGGCCCGGAGAGCTCGGAGGATCGGGTCGCGGAGTGCCTGGGCGACCTCTATGCCCAGATCTGCGCGCACTTCGCGCTGGAAGAACGGCTCATGCGCGAGAAGAAGTACGAACTCTACGACCTCCACAAGACCGACCACGAGACGCTGCTCGAGGAACTGCGCTTCATGATGGACGCCTTCGAGGCCGGCGCCTGCGAGACCTGCGGGAAGACCCTGGACGAATGCCTGTCGTCCTGGTTCCACAAGCACTTCAGGACCAAGGACGCGCGCTTCGAGACGCTGCGGGCCTAGCCGGACAGCGAGGACCGGCTGCCGCGCTCAGCCGGCGGGCTTCGCAGCGGGCTCGGCCGGTTTCGCGGGAGTCGCCGTCTTCTCGGGCATTGCCGGCATCGGCTGGACGGCCCCGGTCATTGCGGCGTTGATCGGCGGCGCATAGACGTCGATCACCACCTTGGTGCCGTGCTCGAAATGGCGCAGCGTGGCGCCCGTCGGAATCCCGATCTGAACGGCCAGCTTGCCGCCGTCCGGCCGCGATGCCAGGCTCTTGACCAGGGGCGGAGGATTGTGCCGATAGCCCGACAGGTCGAGCGTGGCCAGCCGTTCGAAGTGCACGGTCACCTGGTTCGATCCGTTCTCCACGCGATAGGGTACCCGGGTCCGCCAGTCGAAGACCACGCGGTTGAAGCCCCCGTGCTCGCCCACTCGTACGCGTACATTCGGGGCCGCAGCTTCTTGCGCCGCGGCGAGGCCGGGCAGCAGAAGGGCCGTACAAAGCACGGCAAGGGAAACCAGGCGCATCGTTGCCCCTCCATCTCAGCGCCACCCGGGGAAAATCCAGGGCGGGTAAGGACATAAGGGGACAACAATAGAGGACAAATCGTTAAAAAAGCCTGTCCCGCGGCCCCTCGCGCCGGGCGGCGATCAGGAACTCCTTGTTGCCCTCGGGACCGGTGATCGGGCTCTCGACGAGGCCCAGCACGGACCACCCCGGCCGGCCGTCGAGCCAGGCCTCGATGCGCCGGCAGACCTCTTCGTGCAGCGCCGGGTCGCGCACCACGCCGCCCTTGCCGACCCGGCCCTTGCCGACCTCGAACTGCGGCTTGATGAGAGCGACCAGCCGCGCGCCCGGGCGGGTCAGCGCGAGCGGCGCCGGCAGCACGGTCTCCAGGCCGATGAAGCTGGCGTCGCAGACCACCAGGTCGACCGGCTCCGGCACCTGCCCGGCGCCGAGATGGCGGGCGTTGGTCCGCTCCAGCACGACGACCCGGGGCTCCTGGCGCAGCCTCCAGGCCAGCTGGCCGTGGCCCACGTCGACCGCGTAGACGCGGGCGGCCCCGCGGGCGAGCAGAACGTCGGTAAAGCCGCCGGTCGAGGCACCGATATCCAGGCAGACCAGGCCCGCCGGATCGATCGCGAAGCGGTCCAGGGCCTGCACCAGCTTGAGACCGCCGCGGCTGGCCCAGGGGTGGTCCTGTCCCTTGACGTCGAGCCGCGCGTCCTCCGGAACCTGCTGGCCGGCCTTATCGACGCGCCGGGTCCCGGAGTAGACCTTGCCCGCCAGGATCAGGGCCTGCGCCTTCGCCCGGCTCTCCGCGAGGCCACGTTCGACGAGCAGCTGATCGGCCCGCTGCTTGCTACGTGCCGTCATCCGCCGACCCGGGGGCTGACCGCGGCCGGCGGACGCCAGAACCGCTCGCGGCGGTGGAAGCGCAGGACGAGCAGGCCGGCCACCATCACCAGGCCGAGCGCCAGGCCGAGCCAGATGCCGAGTCCGCCCAGTCCCGCCGGAAAGGCCAGCAACAGGCAAGCGCCGAAGCCGATCGGCCAGTAGCTGACGAGCGCGACCAGCATGGGCGTGCGGGTGTCCTTCAGGCCGCGCAGGGCGCCGGCCGCGATGATCTGCAATCCGTCGAACAGCTGGAAGACGGCGGCAACCGCGAGGAAGGCCACGGCGATGGCCGCGACCTCGAGGCTGCCGGGCGCGCTCAGGTCGAGGAAGAGGTCGATGACCGCGTGCGGCAGCACCCAGAACACGACGGCCGGCGCGAAGCTGAAGCCGGCGCCCAGGGCGAGCGCGATCCAGCCGGCCCGGCCGACCGCCGGACGATCGCCCCGGCCCGCCGCCAGCCCGACCCGGACCGTGGCCGCCTGGCCGATACCGAGCGGCACCATGAAGGCCACGGCGGCGCACTGGAGGGCGATGGCGTGGGCCGCCAGCTGCTCCGTGCCGAGTACGCCCATGACGTAGAGGGCGGCGGCGAAGAGGCCCGATTCGGCGAGGATGGTCAGGCCGATCGGCATGCCGATCCGCAGCACTTCCCGGAAGCGCGGCCAGTTGGCGCGCCAGAAGCGGGAGAGCAGGGCGTAGCGGCGAAACCGCCGGTCCCACTGGGTGTAGACCAGCAGGGCCAGGAGCATGAGCCACTGGACCAGGCTGTTGCTGATGCCGGCACCGGCAACGCCGAGGGCGGGAAAGCCGAAATGGCCGAACATCAGGGTGTAGTCGCCGAGCGCATGCAGGCAGGCGCCGGCGACGATCACGACGAGGGCGGCGCGCGGCCGGGAATGGGCCACGACGAAGGCCCGCAGCACGATCACCCACAGGCTCGGAACCAGGCCCCACACGGCGGCATGGAGATAGGCCTCGGCCAGGACGATGCTGCCTTCCGCCTGACCCAGGGCCCGTAGCAGGGGCGCCGCGTTCCATATCAGCACGGCGAACAGAAGACCGATCAGGGTGACCGCCCAAAAACCCTGGCGCACGCTGTGGCGCACGGCGCGGAAGTCGCGGGCCCCCAGCGCCTGGGCCGCCATGGGCGAGACCGCGACGCCGACGCCGAGGCCGAAGAGGTAGAGCGGAAAATAGAAGTTGATGCCGAGCGCGCCGCCGGCCAGCTGCTCGGGACCAAGCCAGCCCAGCATCACGGTGTCGATGGTGCGGATCGCGACCTGCCCCAGCTGCGTCACGATCAACGGCAGGGCCAGGTGGACGGTCGCCCGGACCTCGGCGCGCCACGGCGCGGCGGGCGCGGCGGCGGCCGGCACGGCAGGGGCGGCGGCGTCGCTGGGAGGCGGTGCGGTCATGGAACAGTCTTGGGGAAATTGCCGCCGCTTGGCAAGCGCGGCGGCAGACGGTCGGAGAGGCTATCCGGGCCCGCCGAAACCAAAAAAGGGTGCAGTCCACCCCATTTTCCCATTTTCTCTGCCGGTCCCTCGCGCGGCCGTCGACCGCCTGGGCCGCCCGCATCGTCCCCTATGGCCCTACTTCGCCGTGCTTGCTACGCTGGCGACGGTGGAAGCCAGAGGTTGAGTCCGGGCCGTGATGACCTTCGAACAGGCAGCCGTCTTCGTTGTCCTGGCCGCCGCGATGGCCCTCTTCATCTGGGGCCGCTGGCGCTACGACATCGTCGCCTTGCTCGCCCTGCTGGCGGTGGTCTATCTCGGCATCGTGCCGCCGGAGGCCGCCTTCTCGGGCTTCGGCCACCCGGCGGTGATCACCGTCGCGGCGGTCCTCGTGATCAGCCGGGCGCTGCAGGTCTCCGGCGTGGTCAATCACTTGGCGCGGCTTCTCGCGCCGACGCGCGGAAGCACGCGTCACCAGATCGCCGCGACGACCAGCCTTGCCGCGGTTCTTTCGGCCTTCATGAACAACGTCGGTGCCCTGGCGCTGATGCTGCCCGTCACCCTGCGCAACGCTTACCGGGCCGGCCGGCCCCCGTCCCAGGTGCTGATGCCGCTGTCCTTCGCGACGCTGCTCGGCGGGTTGATCACGCTGATCGGCACGCCGCCGAATATCGTCATTGCGACCTTCCGCGAGCAATACACCGGCACAGCCTTCAAGATGTTCGACTTTGCGCCGGTCGGCCTCGCCGTGGCGGCGGTCGGACTCGTCTACATCACGACCGTCGGCTGGCGCCTCATTCCACGGCACCGGCGCGGCGAGACCGACGAGAACGACCGCTTCCAGATCGAGGCCTACATCACCGAGGCCGTCGTGCCAAAGGAATCGACTCTCGCCGGCGAGCAGGTCCGCAAGATCGAGCAGCTCTGCGAGAACGAGGTGACCGTGATGGCGATCATCCGCGGCAAGCGCCGGGTGCTCGCCCCGTCGGGCGTCGAACGCCTGCGGCCGAACGACATACTTCTCCTGGAAGGCGACCCCGCCGCGCTGGAGCCGCTGTTCGACGGCGCCAAGCTGGAGCAGACGGGCCACCAGGAAGTCCGCGCCGAACAGCTGCGCTCCGACGATGTGCGGGTGGTCGAGGCCGTGCTCATGCCCAACTCGCCGATCGAGGGGCAGTCGATGCGTGGCCTGAGAATGCACGACCGCTACGGCATCAACCTCTTGGCGGTGGCCCGCCGCGGCCAGGCCCCGAGGACGCGTCTCGGCAGCATCCGGTTCAAGACCGGCGATGTCCTGCTGCTCCAGGGCGAACGGAACACCCTGCAGCAGGTCCTGGCCGCCCTGGGGTGCCTTCCCCTCGCGGAGCGCGGCCTGAAAGTCGCCCGCCGACGGCGAATCCTCCTGCCGATGGGGATCTTCGGCGCCGCCATCGCGGCCGCCGCCCATGGCTTCGTGCCGGTGCAGATCGCCTTCGTCACCGCGGTCGCCGCGCTCATCCTCACCAAGACGCTTTCGATCCGCGACGTATACGAAGCCGTCGAATGGCCGATCATCTTGCTGCTCGGCGCCCTGATCCCGGTCGGCGAGGCGCTGCAGGCGACCGGTGGGACGGTGCTGATCGCCGAGGCGATCGTCTCCCTGGCCGGGGCGGTGCCGACCTGGGCGATGCTGGCGCTGCTGATGGTCGCGTCGATGCTGTTGTCCGACCTGATACACAACACGCCCACGGCCGTACTGATGGCCCCGGTCGCCGTCGGCATCGCGCAACAGCTGGGCCTGCCCATCGATCCCTTCCTGATGGCCGTGGCGGTCGGCAGCGCGTCCCCGTACCTGACGCCGATCGGCCATCAATCGAATACCCTGGTCATGGGGCCGGGGGGGTATCGCTTCGGCGATTACGCGCGAATGGGCATCCCGCTCGACATCCTGATCGTCGCGGTCGCCGTTCCGATGATCATGTGGCTCTGGCTGCCGTAACGCGCTGCCCGCGGCGCTCAGGATCCGGCCGGGGCCGGCCCGTCAAAGGCCGCCGACCAGCGGTCCCGGCGGTGGAAGCGCCAGATCGCCAGAACCGCCACCACCATGAGCCCGAGCGCCAGCCCGGCCCAAACGCCGAGGCCGCCGAAACCGAACGCAAATCCGAGCAGGGCGCCGCTGCCGAAGCCGATCGGCCAATAGCCGAGCGTGGCCAGGATCATGGGCACGCGGGTGTCCTTGAGCCCGCGCAGGGCGCCGCCGGCGATGATCTGCGCCCCATCGAAGACCTGGAACAGGGCTACGATCCCGAGCAGCGAGACCGCCAGCTCGACCACCGGCAAGTGCTCGGGCGCGCCCAGGTCCAGGAACAGGTCGACCAGCGGGCGCGGCAGCAGCCAGAACACCAACGCGCCGAGGACCGCGAAGCAGGCGCCCAGCGCCAACGCCGCCCAGCCGGCGCGCCCCACGCCCGCCCGGTCGCCGGCCCCGACGGCCAACCCGACCCGCACGGTGGCCGCCTGGCTGATGCCGAGCGGCACCATGAAGGCGACGGCCGCGCATTGCAGGGCGATCGCGTGGGCCGCCAGCTGCGTCGTGCCGAGCACGCCCATGAGAAACGCAGCCGCCGAGAACATGCCGGACTCGGACATTATCGTGAGGCCGATCGGCGCCCCGATCCTGAGCATCTCGCGGAAGCGGGGCCAGTCGGCGCGCCAGAATCGGGTGAGCGGGGCATAGCGGCCAAGCCGCCGGTCCCGCGCGACGAAACCGAGCAACGCCAGGAACATGAAGACGTTGACCAGGGCGCTGCTGATGCCGGCCCCGACCAGGCCGAGCGCGGGAAATCCGAAATGGCCGAACATCAGCGCATAGTTGCCGAGCGCGTTTACACCCACGCCCAGCAGCGTGACCACGAGGACCGAGCGCGGCCTGGAATGCGCCGAGAGGAAGCAGCGCAGGGTGACCACGCCCAGGCTCGGCCCGAGGCCCCAGACCGCGGCCCGCAGATAGCCCTCGGCCAGAAGCGCGTTGGCCTCGGTCTGGCCGAACCCGATCAGAACCGGCCTGGCCTCCCAGATCAGCAGGCTGATCGGAAGGGTGTAGGCCAGGACGATCCACAGGCCCTGGCGCAGGGTGCGCCGCACCGCCCGGAAGCGGCGCGCGCCCAGGGCCTGGGCCGTCATCGGCGTCACCGCGTTGACCAGGCCGACGCCGAAGAGATAGATCGGGAAGTAGAAATTGACGCCGAGCGCCCCGGCCGCGAGCTTCTCCGGCCCCAGCCAGCCCATCATCACGATGTCCGTGGTGCCGATCGCGACCGCCGCCAGCTGCGAGAGCATCAGCGGCGTGGCCAGCCTCAGCGTGTCCCAGGCCTCGCCTCGCCAGGGGCCGGCCGCCGGAGACGCGGCCGGCAAAGGCGCGCTCCCGCTATCGCTCGAAGCCGTCTTGCGCATGGTCGGACTATTGGGAAATCCCGGCAATTGCGCAAGCGCGCCGCAGCCGGAGGGGTCAAATGCCCCACACGGGCAGTCCACCGGACTATTGGGAAAAGCCTCCCGTTGCGCAAGCGGGCACCGGCGCGGGTCACGCGCGGGCCGGGGTCTCCAGGGCCTCGTCCTCGATGCCGAAGGCGGAGAGCACAGCGGCCACGATGGCCGGGGCGTCGAGCCCGGCCTGTTGAATCTGGACCGCGGGCTTGTCGTGATCGATGAAAGTGTCGGGCAGGGTCAGCGGCCGGAACTTGAGGCCGTTGTCGAGCAGGCCCTCGCCCGCCATGAACTGCATGACCTGCGTGGCGAAGCCGCCGATCGCGCCCTCCTCCACCGTCACCAGCACCTCGTGCTCGCGCGCCAGGCGGCGCACCAGGTCTCGGTCGATCGGCTTGGCGAAGCGGGCATCGGCCACGGTGGTCGAGAGACCGCGCGCCGCCAGCGCGTCGGCCGCCTTGAGCGCGTCGGCCAGGCGCGTGCCGTAGGACAGGATGGCAGCCTTGGTGCCTTCGCGCACGATGCGGCCCTTGCCGATCTCCAGCGGGTTGCCGCGCGCGGGCATCTCGAGGCCCAGCGCCTCGCCGCGCGGAAAGCGGCAGGCCGAGGGCCGGTCGTCGATCTGCGCCTGGGTCGCCACCATGTGCATGAGCTCGACCTCGTCCGAGGCCGCCATCAGGACGAAGCCCGGCAGGCACCCCAGATAGGCGATGTCGTAGCTGCCCTGGTGGGTCACGCCGTCGGCGCCGACCATGCCGGCGCGGTCGATGGCGAAGCGCACCGGCAGGCTCTGAATCGCGATGTCGTGCACCACCTGGTCGTAGCCGCGCTGCAGGAAGGTCGAATAGATCGCCGCGAAGGGCTTGTAGCCCTCGCAGGCCAGCCCGCCGCAGAAGGTCACGGCGTGCTGCTCGGCGATACCGGTGTCGAAGCAGCGCTCGGGGAAGGCTTCGGCGAACTTGTTGAGGCCGGTGCCCGAAGGCATGGCGGCGGTCACCGCGACGATCTTGTCGTCGCGCTCCGCCTCGGCGATCAAGGCCTTTGCGAAGACGTTCTGATAGGCCATGGCCTTGGGCGCGGGCTTGTCCTGCTTGCCGGTCACGACGTCGAATCTCGCGACGCCATGGTACTTGTCGGCGGCCGCTTCGGCCGGCTCGTAGCCCTTGCCTTTCTTGGTCACGCAGTGGATCAGCACCGGCCCGTCGTGGTCCGTGTCGCGCACGTTCCTGAGCACCGGCAACAGGTGATCCAGGTTGTGGCCGTCGAACGGCCCGACATAGAAGAAGCCCAGCTCCTCGAACAGGGTGCCGCCGGTCAGCATGCCGCGGGCGTATTCCTCGGCCCGCTTGGCCGCCTTCTCGATGGGCTTGGGGAACTTCTTGGCCAGGTCCTTGGCCAAGTGGCGCATCGAGGCATAGGGCTTGGAGGAGATCAGCTTCGACAGATAGGCGCTCATCGCGCCGACCGGTGTCGTTGAGGATCACGATCAGCCGGCTGTTCATGGCACCGGCGTTGTTCATGGCCTCGTAGGCCATGCCGGCGCTCATCGCGCCGTCGCCGATCACCGCGATGACGTTGCTGTCCCGCCCGTCGAAGTCGCGCGCCACGGCATAGCCCAAGCCGGCCGAGATCGAGGTCGAGCTGTGCGCCGCGCCGAAGGGATCGTATTCGCTCTCCTTGCGGCTGGTGAAACCGGACAGCCCACCGCCCTGGCGCAGGGTGCGGATGCGGTCGCGCCGGCCGGTCAGGATCTTGTGCGGATAGCACTGGTGGCTGACGTCCCAGATCAGCTTGTCGCGCGGCGTATCGAAAACGTAATGCAGGGCGACGGTCAGCTCCACGACCCCGAGGCCGGCACCCAGGTGGCCGCCAGTGACCGAAACCGCGTCGATCATCTCCTCGCGCAACTCGTCGGCGACCTGACGCAGGTCGCCTTCCTTCAGTTTGCGCAGGTCTCCAGGAGTACTGATGCCGTCCAGCAACGGCGTCCGGCTGTTATGTCCGATCTGACCCACGAGCCACCTCTTTTCCCATTCCCGCGAATTCTCGCACCCGATACCGACGCAGAGCGGTCAGGACCGCCGTTGTAACACAAAGGTCGCGGTTTCCCGAAGAAAGTCAGCCTTTTCTCCGAAAAGGTCAAGCCGCGTACGAGCGGTTTCGATCAAGGCCTCGGCTTTGACACGGGCGCCGTCCAGGCCCAGCTGGCCGACGAAGGTCGCCTTGCCCAACGCCGCGTCCTGGCCGGTCGGCTTGCCCAGCTCCTCGGCGGAGCCCGCCGCGTCGAGCAGATCATCGACGATTTGGAAGGCAAGCCCCAGCTCACCGGCATAGGCCGCCAGGGCCGCCCGAGCGTCCGCCGGCGCGCGCCCCAGGATCGCCCCCGCCTCACACGCAAATGTGATCAGCGCCCCGGTCTTCAGGCGCTGCAGATGGGTGATCCCATCGAGGTCGAGCCCGGACCTTTCCGGCGAAAGGTCGATCATCTGGCCGCCCACCATGCCAGCCGAACCGGAGGCCGCCGCAAGCGCGGCGACCAGTTCGACCCGCACCGCGGCATCCGGATGGGTCCGGGGGTCCGCCAGGACCGCGAAGGCTTCGGTCAACAGGCCGTCGCCCGCGAGAACCGCCGTCGCGTCGTCGAACTCCCGGTGCACGGTCGGCCGGCCGCGCCTGAGATCGCTGTCGTCCATGGCCGGCAGATCGTCGTGTATCAGGCTGTAGCAGTGCACCATCTCGAGGGCCGCGGCGGCATGGAGAGCCTGCTGCCGCGGGACGTCGAACAGCGCGGCGCTCTGCACCACCAGAAAGGGGCGCAGCCGCTTGCCGCCGCCGAGCGCGCCATAGCGCATCGCCTCGACGACGCGGCCGACCGCGCCCGGCACCGGCGCCAGCCAGGCGTCGAGCACCTGCGCCGTGGCCTCTGCCGTCTCGGCCAGCGCGTGTTTCAACTCGCCCATTGTCCAGTGTCCTCAGTCGACCTCGAAGGGCTCGGTCTTGGCTTCGCCCCCGGGGCCCAGGGTGATCTTGTCGATCTGCTGCTTGGCTTCGCGCAGCCTGTTTTCGCAGTGCTGCTTGAGCGCGGCCCCGCGCTTGTAGGCCTCGATGGCCTGATCCAGCTTGCCCTCCCCCTTTTCGAGCTGACCGACGATCCGCTGCAATTCCTGCAGCGCGTCCTCGAAGTTCATCGCCTGGATGTCGGCTGGTAGTTTACCCTCGGCCATGATCCCTCCCTATGAACCGGGCCGGACTTTAAGCGCATGGAGCCAGGGCCTCAACCGCCATCGGCCACATGTCAACGTCAAGCGGCCATGAGCGCACGCACGTGCGCCGCGCTGCTCCGGGCCAGCGCCTGGAGGTTGTAGCCGCCTTCCAGGGTCGAAACCAGCCGTCCTGCACAGCTGTGCTGCGCGATGTGCAGCACCTCGGTGGTGGCCCAGGCGAAGTCGTCCTCGTGAAACCTCAGACCGGCCAGAGGATCGTCTTCGTGGGCGTCGAAACCGGCCGAGACCAGAACGAAATCCGGTCCGAACTTGGTCAGGGCCGGCAGGATCCGGTCGCGCATCGCCGCGCGGAACTCGGCCGACCCGGCCATTGGCGGCAGCGGCGCGTTGACGATGTTGTTTCCGACGCCGCGCTCCTGAGTGCTTCCGGTCCCCGGATAGAGGGGCATCTGATGGGTCGAGCCGAAGAACAGGTCCGGGTCGTTCCAGAACATCGCCTGGGTGCCGTTGCCGTGGTGGACGTCGAAATCGACCGCCGCGATCCGGTGAAGGCCGTGCACCTCGCGCGCCTGGGCCGCGCCGACCGCGATGTTGTTGAACAGGCAGAACCCCATCGCCCGGGCCGGCTCGGCGTGATGGCCGGGCGGCCGGACCGCGCAGAAGGCATTGGCGGCCTCGCCGGCCATGACCGCGTCCACCGCCGCGCAGAGGGCGCCGGCCGCGCGCAGCGCCGCCTCCCCCGAGCCGGGCGAGACGATGGTATCGGGGTCCAGGCCCTGGTGCCCCGTTTCCGGAACCGCCGCCAGCGCGCCGTCCACGTAGGCCTCGTCGTGGACCCGGGCGATCTGGGCCCGCTCGGCCCGCGGGGCCTCGCGGCGCTCCAGGTCCTTGAATTCCGGCGCGTCGAAGGCGCTCAAGACCGCTTTCAGGCGCGCCGGACTCTCCGGGTGCATGCGCCCGGGGTCGTGGTCGAAACAGGCCGGGTGAGTGTACAGAAGGGTTGTCATGGCATCGCGTCCTCTCCGGCCTCAGGGTCTGGAACGGAATTGTCGATACGTTTGGCGGGAACTGGCCCCGTCCCGCGGGGATCGGGCGCAATCGGCCCGCTGCCGCGTCGCTCGTCGTCGAATATGCCCGGCATGTCCGTCCTCCTCGCTCCTAACAGCGGGCCGATTGCGCCGCGACCAAACGCCCTAAGTGTTAGTCGGCCAGGTACGCAAACGCCACAACGATTTGCGCTCGCCAGGATGTGATTGGCCCGAGCGTGGCAATTCGCCCGCGTTGCTGTAGAATGCGCGCTTCCGGCCGAAACGTCGGCCGGTGGTGTTTGGTGTTGGCGCACGCCCTCATGGCGACCATATCTCACTGGCACCCGGCGGCACGCGTGTCCCGGGCAGGGTACCTTTGCATGGTGGAGGTTTCGAGCTTGCGGGTCTCGGCTAGGCGTTCGATGTCGGTATGGCTGATCGCTCTCGCTTGGGCGGTCGCAAGCGCGCCCGCGGGGGCGCAGGAGGACCAGACGCTGGTCCGCGTCGACCAGGTGCGGCTCGAGCCGCTCGCCCAGAAGGTGCCGGTCCTGGGCCGCCTCGTGGCCCGCCAGGCCGGCGAGGTGGCGGCGCGGATCAACGGCCCGGTCGAGGCCTTCCTCGTCGAGGTGGGCGACCGGGTCGAGGCGGAGCAGGTCATCGCCCAGCTCAACCGGACCTACCTGCTGGCCCAGCGCGACCAGGCGGCGGCCGAGCTGGCCAAGGCCCGGGCCAGAAAGGCCACGGCCCTGGCCGAGCTCGAGCTCGCCGGCCAGGAGCTGAAGCGCCTGGAGGGACTGAG
>CAMYKD010000110.1 GCA_947258885.1 uncultured Kiloniellales bacterium
CGGCTGGTGCAGCGCGAGCCCCGCGGCCAAGCCGTGTTCGAGCTGCGCGCGGGCGCCCATCACCGCCGAAACTTCGCCCGAGCGCAATGCCGCCATGGCGGCGGCCGGCGTGGGATAACGGCGCATGTTCGCGATGAGCTGCCCGCGCGCGAAGCTGGAAAGGTAGAAATCGGCCAGCGAATCGTTCTCGACACCGACGGTATCGAAGCGAAAATAGGCGGGTGTCGGCGCCGCATCCGGATACGCCTCCTCGCGGTAGGCGATGGCGACGTTCTCGATCATGTAAAGGCCGGTCAAGACGACCAGCTCGTTGCGAATCGCCAGCTCGCGGTCGTAGGGGACGTGGAGCATGACGTTGACCACGCCGCCGCCGATCAGCGGGCCCTTCCACACGTAGTTGCGCAGATCGTCGTCGACGGTCTCGTCCGCGCCCATGGCCCGGAACCGGGCCTCCACGCCCAGCGCCTCGGCGATCAGCCGGCCGAGCTCGACGTCCGTGCCGCGCAAGGTTTCGCCCTCCTGCCACGAGTAGGGTGCAAAGTCCCGGTAGACGCCGAAGCTGATCCAGCCGCGTTCGATGATGCGGTCATAGCTGGCGCCGGGCGTCTGCCCCGCGCCCGGGCGCGGGGCCAAGGCGGCCGCGCAGATCAGCAGGCACAGGAACCAAGGTCGCCACATCGCCTCGTCACTGCGCGATCGAGAGCCCGACCGTCAGGAACTCGGCCGCCTTCGCGACGCCATCGGCACTGGCATCGAGCGAACCATGGGCCCGCGAGGCCGCCGAGTCCGCCGTCGGCGCGCCTGAGGCCGTGTTCACTTGGCCGGCGACCTTGCTCAGTGCGGCCTTATGGGCATTGACTTCCGCCGAGATGTCGGCATAGGCCGTGGCGCCCGCCGCCAACGCCTCGGCGATCTTGGTGAGGGCGTCGCGGATCGCAGCAAGCTGGTCGCGGAACTCGTCCAGTGCACCATCGTCGGGACGGGTCTCGATATAGGTGCGGATAGCCCAGGCCGCTTTTTGCCCGAGCAGCTCGCCATAGGCCGGCATCTTCGTGACGCCGCTCTGCGTGTAGCCGTGACGAAACCGTTCAATATACCATTCGTCGCCGTCCAGGTTCGCTTCGAGAAAACGAAGATCTGAGGCAAGCCCACCCGAGACCGCCTCGAGCCCGTGGCAGCGCGCACAATTCTGGTTGTAGCCGGAGGCGCCGATTTCGACGGCGGTCTTCCACACTTCCTCACCGGCCGCTTCCGCGCGGTACGGATTTTCTTCGAGCCATTCCTCACCCAGGTCGGGCAGCGCGTCGGTCTTGACCGGCTGCGTTCCTATGTCGCTATGGCCAAACGACTGGCCAGCGGCCAGAGCGACGGCAAGGAAGATAAGGAAATTCTTCGGCTTCATCGACTTCCTCCCCTTGTTATCTCTCTTCGTTCTATTAGTCTGCGCGGCAGACGCTGGGGAATTACGCCTTTGAAGATAGTCCTGTGTCAATATCCTTGGGTCTGCCGGCCTGCACCCTCAGCACGAGGATCGACAGGGTTTGGACCCAGCGTCCGGTCGACCAGATTGCCTTGATTGCGACGATGCCAGCTGCGCCAGACCCGCCCGATCTTGCCCCGCCTCTCGATGGTTCAACGTTCCATCTGAAGGCGCACGTCAAGCGCCTGCCCGGGCGCTGCAAGGCCGCAGGCATTTGCGGCGTGGTCTAGCGAGCGGAGGAAGCATGAGACGCCTTATCCTGATGCTGACGGCTTGGCTGATGTCTGTTCCTCTTTCGGCGGGGGCGGGCGAGATCTGGGTGTCGAACGAGAAGGACAATACGATCAGCGTGATAGACGTCGACAGCCTGGAGGTCGTGCGGACCTATGAGACCGGCGACCGTCCGCGCGGCATCACCTTCTCGCGGGACTTCAGCCGCCTCTACATCTGCGCCTCCGACAGCGACAGCGTGCAGGTGATGGATGCCGAAACCGGACGAATTCTCTACGACCTGCCTTCGGGAGAGGATCCCGAGCAGTTCGTGCTGCACCCCGACGACCGCCATCTCTACATAGCCAACGAGGACGACGCGGTCACGACGGTCGTCGACACCGAGACCCGGACCGTCGTCGCCCAGATCGACGTGGGGGTGGAGCCGGAGGGCATGGCTGTCAGCCCGGACGGCAAGATCGTCATCACCACCTCCGAGACGACCAACATGGCGCACTGGATCGACACGGAGAAACTCTCGCTCTTCGCCAACAGCCTGGTGGACCAGAGACCGCGCCACGCGGAATTCACACACGACGGCGAGCAGCTTTGGGTCAGCGCGGAGATCGGAGGTACGGTCACGGTCTTCGATACCGCGAGCCAAGCCGAGATCGCCAAGATCGGTTTCCAGGTGAGGGGGGTACATCCCGACCGGATCCAGCCCGTGGGTATCCGCTTCACCGGCGACGACAAGCGGGCCTTCGTCGCGCTCGGCCCCGCCAACCGCGTCGCCGTGGTCGATGCGACGACCTTCGAGGTGGAGAAGTACCTTCTGGTCGGCCACCGGGTGTGGCACATGGCGTTTACCGGTGACGAGAAGAACCTGTTCACGACCAACGGCGTTTCGGGCGACGTGACGGTCATCGATGTGGCCAATCTCAAAGCCGTGAAGTCGATCAAGGTCGGCCGGTATCCCTGGGGCGCGGCATTCCGGCCCTAGTGTCGCGAAAGGATCGTCTCTCGGACGACAACGCTCTGGAAAGCGTCCAGCTCGCATCTCTATTGTCCACCGTGTTCACTGATAGTAGGGTTATTGACAGTGGTCCTGGGGCGGGATCGCATCAATGGACAAGCAAGGCACAAGAGGGAGGAAGACATGAGAAAAATTCTGTGCGCAGCCGCGGTCGCTCTGCTCGTGGCGCAATCGGCGCAAGCGGGTGTGACCGAGCAGGATCTGGCCAACGACCAGTCCGTGACGACCCAAGTGGTTACCAACGGCATGGGCCGCCACCTGCAGCGCTACAGCCCGTTGAAGACGATCAACAAGAACACCGTGAAGAACGTGTATCCCGCCTGGGCCTTTTCTTTCGGCGGCGAGAAGCAACGCGGACAAGAGACACAGCCGCTCGTCTATGACGGCATCATGTATGCCACCGCCTCCTACTCGAGGGTCTTCGCCATGGACGCAAGAACCGGCGAAGAGATCTGGCAGTACGATGCGCGTTTGCCCGAGGGCATCTTGCCGTGCTGCGATGTCATCAACCGCGGCGCCGCGATCTATGGCGACACCGTCTATTTCGGCACGCTGGATGCCAGGGTGGTCGCGTTGGATGCCAAGTCCGGCAAGGTCAAGTGGCGGAAGAAGATCGCCGACTACAAGGCCGGATACTCCCTGACCGCGGCGCCGCTCATCGTGAACGGCCTGGTGATCACCGGCAATTCGGGCGGCGAGTTCGGCATCGTCGGCGCCGTGCAGGCCCGGGACGCCGAGTCGGGAGAGCTGGTCTGGGAACGTCCGACGATCGAGGGCCACATGGGCACCTTCAAGGGCAAGCCCTCGACCATGACCGGCAAGTTGAACGCATCCTGGCCGGGTGACATGTGGAAGACCGGCGGCGGCGCCACTTGGCTCGGCGGCTCCTACGACATTGACACGGACACCCTGATCTTCGGCGTTGGCCAGCCGGCGCCCTGGAACAGCCATCTTCGGCCGGGGGACAACCTCTATGCCTCCTCGCGCCTGGGGATCGACCCTGCCAACGGCGAAATCAAATGGCACTTCCAGACCACGCCGCGCGAAGGCTGGGATTACGACGGGGTCAACGAGGTCATTCCCTTCGTCGACAAGAACGGCAACAAGCGTTTCGCCACAGCCGACCGCAACGGCTTCTTCTATGTTCTGAACCGCGAGGACGGCGCATTCGTTCAAGCGACCCCCTTCGTCCAAAACATCAACTGGGCCGAGCGGATCGACGAGAAGGGCCGCCCCGTCTTCATCGAGGCGAACCGGCCCGGCGACCCCTCCGCCGCGGCGGAAGGCAAGAAGGGCAAGATGGTCTTCGCCGTGCCGTCCTTCCTCGGCGGCAAGAACTGGAATCCGATGGCGCACAGCCCGAAGACCGGCCTCTTCTATGTCCCCTCCAACGAATGGGGCATGGACATCTGGAACGAGCCGATCTCCTACAAGAAGGGCGCCGCCTACCTGGGCGCGGGCTTCACCATCAAGCCGCTGTTCAAGGACCATATCGGCTCGCTCAAGGCGATCGACCCGAACGACGGCTCGATCAAGTGGGAGTACAAGAACAACGCGCCGCTCTGGGCCGGCGTCATGGCGACCGCGGGCGGCCTGGTCTTCACCGGCACGCCCGAGGGCTTCCTGGTGGCCTTGGACGACGAGACCGGCAAGGTGCTGTGGAAGTTCCAGACCGGCTCGGGCATCGTCGGCCAGCCGGTCACCTGGGAGATGGACGGCGAGCAGTATCTGGCCGTGGCCTCGGGCTGGGGTGGCGCGGTCCCGCTCTGGGGCGGCGAGGTCGCCAAGAAGGTCAAGTACCTGAACCAGGGCGGCTCGATCTGGGTCTTCAAGCTGCCCAAGGGGCTTGCTTCCGGCAACTGACCCTGCCGAGGTGTGCTATCGGAATGGGCGCTCCGGCCGGGCGCCCATTTCCCCGTTCGAAGTTGGCCCTTACCAGCCGACTCAAAGGTCTTTATCAAGAACCACTGGTGCCACTCCAGGCGCAACGGCAGGAGATTTGACAATGCGGTCCACGGGAATTTGCCTTGCCGCGTTTCTGGCGGCTCTGGTCGCAAGCACGGCCGGCGCCCAAGAGACGAGTGAACTCAGCTACCAGCGCTTTGCCGAGGACCAGGGACCGGACCATCCGCTCTATTGCATGTACGGCTACTTCGCCTCGAAGACCGGCGATCACGCGACCGCGCATCGAATCCTGAACCGCTGTGTCGAGAGCGCGCAGAATCCGGCCGCGATGATCTACCTTTCGTTCTTCTACGAGGAAGGAATCGGCACCCAGCCGGATCAAGCCAAGGCCCGCGCCTTGGTTCTGCGGGCCGCTGAACAGGGCTATTCCGTGGCGCAATATCTGCTCGGCTCGGAACTGCTCGAGGAGGCCGAGAACGCAGACGAGCGAAAACAGGCCCTGGCTTGGCTGAAGCGCGCCGCCGAACAGGGTGACGACGATGCGCGCGCTTTGCTGGACAGCCAAGGGGCCGCCGGGGGCTGAACGCGGCGGGGACAGTAATGCAGGCAATTCTGCCCGTGCCCTTTGCCACGGTCGTCCGGCGCGGCCCGACGGGCGGGGACCAATGAAGAGTCATCTGCTGTAGGCGAAGATGACCCGGGCCGCGTTGCTTCTCATTACCTGGCTTGCAACGTGGCTTCCGCCATCCGTTGCGGCAGGCGAAACGCTCGGCGCGGAAGACCTCGCCCGACACATCGACCCGCCCTACGAGCTCGGCGAACGCCTGACCGATGACGGGGTCTGGTCGATCCTGGACCGCAGCGGCGTCGCCGGGGGGTATATCTTCGAGACGCGGCCGCTCGCCCCGCTGCCCGGGTTTTCGGGCGAGCCGATCAACGTCCTCGTCACCCTCGACCGCGACGGCCGCTTCATCGCCGCCGAAATCCTGGAGCAGAACGAGCCGATCTTCGTATCCGGCCTCGGCGTGGCGCCGTTCCACGAGTTCGTGCGCCAATATCGCGGGCTGTCGATTACGGACTCGATCATGGTGGGGGTGCCCTATGGCGGGGCGAACAAGGCGAGTTCGGCTCACGTGTACCTCGACGGAGTGACCAAGGCGACCGCCTCGGTGCGCATCGCCCACGAGTCGATCTTGGCTGCGACCCTGAAGGTCGCGCGGGAGCGCATGCAGGGCTTGGCCGCCGCGGCGCCCGCCTATCCAGATCCCGAATACGAGGAGGCGCTCGACTGGCAGGACCTAGTCGATCAGGGCTTGGCGCAGCGGCGGTTGATCGCCAATGCCGAGGTCGAAAAGGTCTTCGCCGGAACCCTCTGGGAGGATGACGACCCGGAAGCCCGCGACGATCCGAATGGCCATTATCTCGACCTCTGGATCGTCGATATCGGCCCGCCGAGTATCGCGCGTGCCGTGCTTGATGCGGAGACCATGCAGGCGCGCGAAGATTTTCTGACGATTTCGGGCCACGACGAGCCGATCCTGCTGATCGCCGATGGGCGGGGCGGCCTCGTCTCGGAGGATTTCGTCCGCAATACGAGCCCCGATCTGATCTTCGCGGAGCAAGACGGATTTCCGGTGGCCCTGCGCGATGCCGATTTGGATGTCGGATTGCGCGACAGCGTGCCGGACTTCGAGCATCGGATGATCCTGCGTATCGATCGGCGGTTGGGCTTCGATCCGACACGGGAGTGGGCGCTGTCCATCCGCGCCGTGCGGGCGCACGGCCAGTTCATGCCGCAGCTCGGCAGCCATGACTTCACCACTGTCCACGCGACCGATGCGCGTTTCTTCGTGACGCCGGAGGTCGCGGCGCCGCGTCCGGTCTGGGTCGAGAGCCTGCTGGCCCGGCGGGCGGACCTCGCTGTTCTCACCGTGTTTTTGGTGGGACTTCTTGCCGCGTTGCTGGCCGGGATGAACCGGCTCGCCGGGCTTCGCCGCTTCACGCCGATCCGCCTTGCGGTTCTCGGCTTCGTCGCGGTCTTCGTCGGCTGGTGGGGCCAGGGGCAGCTTTCCATCGTTACGGTCCTGGGCGTGCTGCGCGCCGCGATCGAAGGCCAGAGTTTCGCGTTCCTGCTCTACGACCCCTTCTCGCTGCTCATCTGGGCGGTCGTGCTGGTCTCGTTCGTGATCTGGGGGCGCGGATTCTTCTGCGGCTGGCTCTGCCCCTACGGGGCCCTGCAGGAATTCACGCATCATGCGGGCAGGGTATTGGGCTTGCGGCAGATCCGCGTACCGGACGCTTGGGACCGCCGGCTGAAGTGGTTGAAATACGGTATATTGGCTGTCTTGGTCCTTGCGGCCCTCATCTCGCCCGCGCTGACCGACATGCTGGTCGAGGTCGAGCCCTTCAAGACGGCGATCACCGTGAACTTCGTGCGCGAGTGGTACTTCGTGGCCTATGCCGCCGGCTGGCTGGTGCTGGGGCTTTGGCTGTTCAAGGGGTTCTGCCGCTATGTCTGCCCGCTGGGCGCGGTCATGGCGCTCGGCGGGCTGCTGCGCAGGCGCGACTGGATCGCTCGGCGGCCGGACTGCGGCAGCCCCTGCCGGCTTTGCAAGGTCCGCTGCAACTACGGGGCTATCGAACGCGATGGCAGGATCCGCTATGACGAGTGTTTCCAGTGTCTCGATTGCGTGACGATCCACGACGATCCAGGGCAATGCGTGCCGCTCGTCCTTGCGGCGAAGCGCGAGGTAAGACCATGAAGATCTCTCGCCGGCGCGTTCTGCAGATAACGGCCGCGGCGCTTGTGACGGGCGGCGCGGTTCCCGAAGTGCGGGAAGCCTGGCGCGGCGTCGCGCTTGGCGCCGAGGCCGAGATCACCCTGGTGGCCGACGACCGCGCCCGGGCCCGAACCGCGCTTGCGGCGGCACGGGCGGAACTTGCACGGCTCGAAGCGCTGTTCAGCCTTCACGAGCCGAGCTCGGCGCTGAACCGTCTCAACCAGCACGGAGTCTTGTCCGCGCCGCCACCCGACGTCCTTGCGCTCATGGCCGAGGCCGACGCTGTATACCGGGCGAGCGACGGTGCCTTCGACCCGACGATTCAGCCCCTTTGGTCGCTCCTTGCCCGGACCCGCGGCCGGCCCGATCCCCAGGCACTGGCGGCGGTGCGGGAATTGCTCGGCTGGCAGTATGTCCGGGCCGATCCCGGCGTCGTGAGGCTTCGTCGGTCGGGCATGGCGCTGACCTTCAACGGAATTGCCCAGGGCTTTGCGACGGACCGCATCGCCGAACTGCTCGCGGCCCGGGGGTTCCGGCGCCTGCTGGTCAATGTCGGCGAATTTCGCGGACTCGGCCCCCGGCCTTGGCGAATCGGCGTCGCCGAACCCGGCGGCCGTTTGGTCGAGACCATAAGCCTGCTCGACGGAGCGGTGGCGACGACCAGCCCTGGGGCTCTCACTTTCAGACGCGATCGACCGGGAGAGGCCCCGACCGGGCATGTTCTCGATCCCCGGACGGCTCTGCCGGCCGGCGAGTGGCAACTGGTGACCGTGCTGGCCGGAACGGCGGCGTGCGCGGATGGACTGTCCACGGCGATTGCCGCGGCGCCGGTTTCGGCGGCGGAGACGATCTTGCGCCGGGGCGGGGCGCGACGGGCGATCCTGGTCGACAAGTTCGGGGCGAAGCGGGAGTGGCAACGGGGATGACCGATTTCGCAACACGCCGCCGCCCACAAACCTGGTCATGGGAATTGCGGCCGGCCTCGGCTTATGTCAAAGGTCACTACCGGAGCCCTTTGATATAAGATCGGTTCCGCGACCGGCTTAACGGGAGGAAAGCAGACATGGCCTGCTGTCACTATTTCGCACCCAGCGAAGGCGGCGACGACGCCTTTTCCGTCGACGTCTCCGCGATCACTTTCGGCTCCGGCGTCCTCGCCGAGGCCGGAGATCATGCAAAGGCCCAGGGCATCCGCCGGATCGCTCTGATGACCGACAAGGGCCTCGTGGCAGCGGGGCACGTGGCCGCGGTGGAGCGGTCGTTGAAGGCCGCCGGCATCGACGTCGCGGTCTACGACGAGGTCCGGGTCGAGCCGACCGACGAGTCCTTCACGGCCGCGACCCGCTTCGCGCAGGAGGGCGATTTCGGCGGCTTCATCTCGGTCGGCGGCGGTTCGGTCATCGACACCTGCAAGGCGGCCAACCTCTATTCGACCTATCCGGCCGACTTCCTGACCTACGTCAACGCGCCGATCGGCGGCGGCCAGGCGATCCCGGGCCCCTTGAAACCGCATATCGCCTGTCCGACGACCTCGGGAACCGGCAGCGAATGCACCGGCATCGCGATCTTCGACTTGCTCTCTATGAAGGCCAAGACCGGCATCGTCTCCCGGCGGCTGCGCCCGACCCAGGCGCTGATCGATCCGACCACGACCTACACCCTGCCGACCCGGGTCCTGGCGGCCAGCGCCTTCGACGTGCTGAGCCATGCCCTGGAATCCTATACCGCCTTGCCCTACTCGCAAAGAAAGGCACCGGGCCGGCCCAGCCTGCGGCCCATGAGCCAGGGCGCCAACCCCTGGAGCGACCTGGGCTGCCGCGAGGCGCTCACCATCCTCGGCAAGCACCTCGTGCGCGCGGTCGGCGACGCCGACGACCACGAGGGACGCACGCAGCTCATGTGGGCGGCGACGCTGGCCGGGATCGCCTTCGGCAACGCCGGCTGCCACGCGCCGCACGGCATGTCCTACTCGGTCTCCGGGCTGGTGCGCGACTTCTGCCCCGAGGGTTATCCGCAGGGCGCGCCCATCGTGCCGCACGGCATGTCGGTCATCGTCAATGCGCCTTCGGTGTTCCGTTTCACCGCGCCGGCCTGCCCGGACCGGCATCTGGAGGGGGCCCAATGGCTGGGCGCGGACATCCGGGGCGCGGGCGAGGACGACGCCGCGGAAGTGCTGTCCGGCCAGATCGTCTCGCTCATGAAGGCGACCGAGATCCCGAACGGCCTGTCCGGGGTGGGCTACGGACCCGACGACATCCCGGCGCTGACCGAGGGCTCCTATCCGCAGCGCCGCCTGCTCGAGAACGCCCCCCGGGAGATCAGCCGGGACGCCTTGTCCGGGCTGTTCCAAGACGCCATGGCCTACTGGTGAGGTCCGGCTGACATGCCGGCGCGGACCGTACCGGAGCGCGTGATCGAGGCCCTGAAGGCGGTCGTCGGCCCCAAGGGCTGGATCGCCGCGGAGGCCGAGAAGACACCTTACCTGGTCGACGCGCGCGAGCTGTTCCACGGCAAGACGCCCCTCGTGCTGCGCCCGGCCTCGACCGGCGAGGTGGCCGAGATCGTGCGGATCTGTGCCGAGGCCGGGGTCGGTATCGTGCCGCAGGGCGGCAACACCGGCTATGTCGGCGGCTCGGTCCCCGGGGAGGAGGGCGGCGAGCTGCTGGTCTCGCTCGGACGCATGAACCGGGTGCGCGAGGTCGACCCGCTCGACTTCACGGTCACGGTCGAGGCCGGCTGCATCCTGGCCGAGGTCCAGCGGGCCGCCGCCGCCGTGGACCGGCTGTTTCCCTTGAGCCTGGCCGCCGAGGGCAGCTGCCAGATCGGCGGCAACCTGTCGACCAACGCCGGCGGCACCACGGTACTGCGCTACGGCAACGCCCGCGACCTGGTGTTGGGGCTCGAGGTCGTGCTGCCCGACGGCACGGTCTGGGACGGCCTGCGCCGCCTGCGCAAGGACAACCGGGGCTACGACCTGAAGCAGCTCTTCCTCGGCGCGGAGGGGACGCTGGGCATCATCACCGCCGCGGTCCTGAAGCTCTTTCCGCAACCGAGCGAGAGCTGCACCGCCTTGGTGGCCGTCGCCGATCCGGCCTCGGCCACGAGGCTGCTCGCGCGCTTCCGGGACCGGACTGGCGACGCCGTCACCAGTTTCGAGTACCTGAATCGCGTCTGCATGGAGCTGGTCCTCGAGCACCTGCCCGGAAATACCGACCCCTTCGACCAGCCCTACGAGCATTACGTCCTGGTCGATCTGGCCTCGGGCCGGGGCGGCGGCGGGCTCCGGGACCTGGCCGAACGCGTGTTGGGCGAAGCCTTCGAGGCGGGCGAGGCGCTGGACGCCGTCATTGCCGCCAGCACCGCGCAGCGCGAACGGCTCTGGGCCCTGCGCGAGAGCATCCCGGAGGCGCAGAAACACGCCGGCGGTTGCATCAAGCACGACGTTTCCGTACCGGTTTCGCGGGTGCCAGAGTTCCTGGCCAAGGCCACGGCGCTGGCCGAGGAGGCCATCGTCGGGGTCCGGGTGGCGCCCTTCGGCCACCTGGGCGACGGCAACGTCCATTTCAACCTGACCCAGCCCCGACAGTCCGAGCGCGCGGCTTTTCTGGCGCATGGCGAGAGTATCACCGACGCGGTCCACGCCCTGGCCGCGGAGCTCGACGGCAGCTTCAGCGCCGAGCACGGCATCGGCCGATTGAAGAGAAGCGACCTGCGCCGCTACAAGGCGCCGGTGGAGCTTTCGCTCATGGACGCGCTCAAGCAATTGCTTGATCCGAAAGGGATCATGAACCCCCACAAGGTGTTGTGAGCAATGAGGTTTCTACTGTACTGGGCGGCTTGAATCTTGGATTAACAAGTAATACGTATGTATAATATACTACTCTAAGGATATTAACCGCCATGCTTAATTTCCTGGTAACAATATGTTTGTATATTTTTCTTCAAACAAATTGGAATTAAGAGTCAACAACCGATGCAATCGGGAGAGACACGAGTGAGAGCACGTGCGGCGGTCATGGTCCTGGCGGCAGCCTCTGGGTGAGGCTCGATCCGCGTGGCGGTTCGGGTGCAGGAAGCATAGGGAGAATCCCGCATGTTCGATAATCTCGCCGGTTTTCTAAAATTCGACCCGCTCCTGGCGGCGGCGATCATCCTCGCGCTGACCCTGGTCGTGGGAAGGGCCGTCGACGCGGTCCGCACCTATCGCCAACGGGCGGAAGACAAAGCCGGTAAGCGCCAAATGGAGATCCCCA
>CAMYKD010000111.1 GCA_947258885.1 uncultured Kiloniellales bacterium
AAGCCGTGCGGCGGGACGGCAAGTCCGCCGTGATCAATATCTGGGTCGACCCGAACGAGTACGCGCCGGGCACCAAGGCCCAGACCATGTACAAGTGACCATCAAGCTCAACCTCGAAACCTGCAACAGCGTGAAGGTGAAGGTATGACCAAGGCGCTTGAGGGCGTTCGTATTCTCGACATGACCCACGTGCAGTCGGGACCGACCTGCACGCAGCTTCTGGCCTGGTTCGGCGCCGACGTGATCAAGGTGGAACGGCCGGGAACGGGCGACGCGACGCGCGGCCAGTTGCGCGACATTCCGGACGTGGACAGCCTCTACTTCACGATGCTGAACCATAACAAGCGCAGCGTCACGCTCAACACCAAGGCCGACACGGGCAAGGAGATCTTCACCAAGCTGATCGAGCACTGCGACGTGATGGTGGAGAACTTCGCGCCCGGCGCGCTGGACCGCATGGGCTTCACCTGGGAGCGCATCCAGGCGATCAACCCGCGCATGGTCTATGCCTCGGTCAAGGGCTTCGGCCCCGGCCCCTACGAGGACTGCAAGGTCTACGAGAACGTCGCCCAGTGTACGGGCGGCTCGGCTTCGACGACCGGCGAACTGGACGGCTTTCCCATGGTCACGGGCGCCCAGATCGGCGACACGGGCACGGGCCTCAACCTGGCGCTCGGCATCGTCACGGCGCTGTTCCACCGCGAGCGGAGCGGCCGGGGCCAGCGGGTCACCTGCGCCATGCAGGACGGCGTGCTGAACCTCTGCCGGGTCAAGATGCGCGATCAGCAGCGCCTCGCCCACGGCCCGCTGAAGGAGTATCCGCAATACCCGAACGGCGAGTTCGGCGTGGCCGTGCCGCGCGCCGGCAACGCCTCGGGCGGCGGCCAACCGGGCTGGATCGTCAAGTGCAAGGGCTGGGAGAGCGATCCCGACGCCTACATCTACGTCATCACCCAAGCCGCCGCGTTCCCGGCCTTCGCAAAGGTGATCGGCCACGAGGACTGGCTCGAGGATCCGGAGTGGAACACGCCGGAGGCGCGTCTGCCGAAGCTCGAGCAAGTGTTCGACGAGATCGAGAAGTGGACCATGACCAAGACCAAGTTCGAGGTCATGGAGATCCTCAATCCGCTCAACGTGCCCTGCGGACCGATCCTCAGCATGAAGGAGCTGGCCGCGGAGCCGAGCCTGCGGGCGACCGGCACCGTCGTCGAGGTCGATCACCCGGAGCGCGGCAAGTACCTGACCGTGGGCAACCCGATCAAGCTCTCGGACAGCCCGTCGGAGGTGACGCGTTCGCCGCTTCTGGGCGAGCATACCGACGAGATCTTGAGCGAGATCGGCCTCAGCCGCGACGAGATCGGGGCGGCGAAGGCGGAAGGTGCGGTCTGAGGGGCATGCCTCGGTATTTCGGAGGGAAAAGGCGATGCGTATCATCGTGAACGGACAGCAGGCCTTCGGCAAGGCGGCGCTCGAGGCGCTGCTCGAGCGGGGCGACGAGGTGGTCGGCGTCTTCTGCGCGCCCGACAAGGAGGGCAGGCCGGTCGATCCGATCAAGGAGTTCGCGCTGTCCAAGGGCCTGCCGGTATACCAGCCCGCCTCCTACAAGGACCCGGAGACGCTCGAGCGGATCAGGGCGCTGAAGCCCGACCTTTGCGTGCTGGCCTATGTCGTGATCTTCATTCCCGAGGCGGCGCGCAGCATCCCGACCCACGGCTCGATCTGCTTCCACCCCTCGCTGCTGCCGCTGCATCGCGGACCCAGTTCGATCAACTGGCCGATCATCGGGGGTGCGACCAGGACGGGCCTGACCATCTTCTACCCGGACGACGGCCTCGACGAGGGCGACATCCTGCTGCAGAAGGAGATCGAGATCGGCCCGGACGACACGCTTGGCAGCGTCTATTTCGACAAGATCTTTCCGCTCGGGATCCAGGCGGTCCTCGAATCGGTCGACCTGATTCGGGAAGGCAAGGCGCCCAGGATCAAGCAGGACGAGTCGAAGGCGACTTACGAATCCTGGTGCAAGAAGGAGCACGCCCAGATCGATTGGTCCAAGCCGGTCGACCAGGTCTACAACCTGATCCGCGGGACCAACCCGCAGCCCGGCGCCTGGACGACCCGCGACGGCAAAAATCTGGACATCTTCGATTGCGCCAAGGCCGCCGCGACGGGCGGCGTGCCCGGCGAGGTGACCGGGGTGAGCGCCGCCGGCTTCACAGTCGCGGCTTCCGGCGGCCAGATCCTGGTCAAGCGGGTCCGCCCCGCCGGGGAGGGCAAGGCCACGGCCGGCGACTACGCGGCATCCAGCGGGCTCGTCGAGGGGAGCCGCCTCGGATGAGCCCTCGGGCCCACCCTCGGGCCCACCGTCGCGCCCAAGACGGCCCGGGTCGCGCTTGAGCGAGACTGCCCTGACCGGGCAGTTAGAAAACGGGACATCTTGTAAAGGGGAACGCTATGCCGAAAAGCGACATCGAGATCGCTCGCGAAGCGACCATGCAGCCGATCGAGGAGATTGCGGCGAAGCTCGACATTCCGCGCGCCGAGATCCTTCAATACGGCCCGTACAAGGCCAAGGTTTCCTTCGATTTCATCAATTCGCTCGAGGGTCGCCCCGACGGCAAATTGATCCTGGTGACCGCGATCACGCCGACCCCTGCGGGCGAGGGCAAGACCACGACGACGGTCGGCCTCGGCGACGCGCTCAACCGGATCGGCAAGAAGGCGGTCATGTGTCTGCGCGAGCCCTCGCTCGGCCCGTGCTTCGGCGTCAAGGGCGGAGCGGCCGGGGGCGGCTATGCGCAGGTGGTCCCGATGGAGGATATCAATCTCCACTTCACCGGTGATTTCCACGCCATCGGCACGGCCCACAACCTGCTCTCCGCCTTGGTCGACAACCACATCTATTGGGGCAACGAGCTCGGTTTCGACTCGCGTCGGGTCGCCTGGCGCCGCGTCGTCGATATGAACGACCGGGCGCTCAGGTCGATCACAAATTCGCTGGGCGGCGTGGCCAACGGCTATCCGCGCGAGGACGGCTTCGACATCACCGTGGCCTCCGAGGTCATGGCGATCTTCTGCCTTTCGAAGGACCTGGCCGATCTGGAAGCGCGCCTGGGCAACATCGTCGTCGGCTACACCCGGGAGCGCAAGCCGATCCACGCGCGCGAGCTGAAGGCGCCGGGGCCCATGAGCGTGCTGCTCAAGGACGCGCTGGCGCCGAACCTGGTGCAGACCCTGGAGAACAACCCGACCTTCATACACGGCGGACCCTTCGCCAACATCGCCCACGGCTGCAACTCCGTGATCGCCACCCGGGCCGGGCTCAAGCTGGCCGACTACGTGGTGACCGAGGCGGGCTTCGGCGCCGACCTGGGCGCCGAGAAGTTCTTCGACATCAAGTGTCGCAAGGCGGGCCTCAAGCCCGAGGCCGTGGTGATCGTCGCCACCGTGCGGGCGCTCAAGATGCACGGCGGGGTCGCCAAGCAGGACCTGGGGGCCGAGAACGCCGAGGCGGTCGGGAAGGGCTGCGAGAACCTGGCGAAGCATATCGACAACGTGAAGTCCTTCGGTGTCCAGACCGTGGTCGCGATCAACCGGTTCATTACCGACAGCGAAGCGGAGCTGGAGGCGGTCCGCGCGGCCACCGAGGACATGGGGGCCAAGGCCGTGCTCTGTTCGCACTGGTCCGACGGCGGCGCCGGCTGCGAAGACCTGGCAAGGCACGTGGTCGACCTGGTCGACAACGGCCAGAGCAATTTCGCCCCGCTCTATCCCGACGACATGCCGCTTTGGGACAAGATCAAAACGGTCGCGACCAAGCTCTACGGGGCCCGGGACATCAGCGCCGACAAGAAGGTGCGCCAGCAACTGGACGATCTTCAGCAGGGCGGTTTCGGCCACTTCCCGATCTGCATGGCCAAGACCCAGTATAGTTTCTCCACCGACCCCAATGCGAAAGGCGCCCCCTCCGGCCACATCGTGCCGATCCGCGAGGTTCGCGTCTCGGCCGGCGCCGAATTCATCGTGGCGATCACCGGCGAGATCATGACCATGCCCGGCCTGCCTCGGGTGCCGGCGGCCAACAGCATCAGCCTGAACGACAGGGGGCAGATCGAAGGGCTGTTCTAGGCGGCCTTTGGGGAGAGAACGATGATAACCATCCTGGTGCCGCTCAGCAGGCCCGAAGGCGGCGAGGCCATCCTGAAAGCGGCCTTCGCCATCGCAGGGCGTTTCGACGGCCACGTGCGGGTCCTGCACGTACGGTCGAACTTGGCCGAAGCCCTGCATACGGCCGGCATGGAATTGTCCGGCAGCATGCGCCGATCGGTCCTCGAACTGGGCGAGCGCCATGCGGCCGAGGCGGCCGACGCGGTCCGGGCGCTGTTCGACGAGTATTGCGCCGCCAACGGGGTTTCCGTCGCCCAGGACCCGCCGGGGCCGGGCGGGGTGTCCGCCTCCTGGCGGGAGGAGACCGGCAAGGAAGACCTCATCGTCGCCCGCCGCGGCCGCTTGAGCGATCTCATCGTGATGGCGCAGCCGGACAAGGAAAGTCCAATGCTGGAGACGTTGGAGGCCGCGCTCCTGCATACCGGCCGGCCGGTGCTGTTCCTGCCGCCCGATCCCCCGGAGAAGATCGGTAGCAAGATCGCTCTCGGCTGGAACGGCTCGGAGGTGGCCGCCAAGGTCGCCGTGGCCATCCGGCCGATCTTGGCCAGAGCCGAGCGGGTTGTGGTTCTCACCGCATCCGATGGCGCCACGGCTTCGGCCGAGGACATGGTCGAGGAACTCGCCTGGCACGGCATCTCCGCCGAGGCTCATGCCTTCGATGCGGGCGAGCGGCCGGTCGGGACCGCCCTGCTGGCCGAGGCCAAGGCGCTGGGCGCCGACGTCCTGGTGCTGGGCGGCTATGGCAAGAGCCGGGCCCGGGGCATCATCATGGGCAGCGTGACGGGCTATCTGCTCGCCGAATCCGACCTGCCGGTGCTGATGTTGCACTGACCCCAAGAATCATTGAGCCTGATTTCATTTGCCGGGACGGTTCTTGGCCGCCTCGAGGCACGCCCCACTCTACACGGCTGAGGGTAAAGTATCTGCCCTCCCGTGGGGCGGATGTCTTCGGGAGCGTTGCTGTGCTTGCTCGCCGAGCCAAGCCGGCGGCCGTGCGTTCAACAACCGCCGGACTCCGCCAGCGGTGGAGACCAAATCAATCCACCAAAGAGCACTATTACTTTTGTTTAAGCTTTTATAGCTATTCCATAAAGCGTAACAACAAACTCGTCGTCGGGCCCCGGACTCGCACCTGATTTCTAGGCGGCTCGAGACCCAACCAATGGAGCACCCCGGATTATGCCCAATAGTCGAATCTTGACAGCAATGTTTGGTGGATTGGCGACGGCGGTTGCCGCCGCGGAACCCCATGTGCAGCCGATTGAGCAGTTCGCGACCAGCACGGTCAAGAGCTGGCTCAGTAATCCGACCCTGATCCAAGCGGTCAAGGCCCAGAACGCAAAGCACTCCAGTTTGAGCCAGACCCAGATCGATCGGATGGACAAGCAGTGGCGCGCCGAGACCGGCGCCTCCTCGCGGCCCATGATCGACCAGATCCTCGCCAACGAACTGTCCAAGTTCCTGGCGGGGGCCAAGAACGGCACGGGGGGTCTCGTGACAGAAGTCTTCGTCATGGACAACAAGGGCCTGAACGTCGGTCAGAGCGACGTCACCTCCGACTACTGGCAGGGCGACGAGGCCAAGTGGAAGAAGACCTATCTGGCCGGCCCGACCGCCATGTTCATCGACGAGGTCGAGCAGGACGAATCGACCCAGATGTTCCAGTCCCAGCTGAGCATGTCGGTGGTCGATCCGGCCTCGGGCGAGGTCATCGGCGCGATCACCGTCGGCGTCAACGTGGATGCGCTGCTTCAGTAGAACGGGCCTATTCAACATGGGCGTCCATTCGGATCCGACGAAATCCGATGGGCGCCCAATTGGCCGTCGTGAAAAAAATCTCTTCAGGGTGGGCTTTGAACTATGACGACCGGTTTCGGTGAAAATTCTCCGTCTTCTGGAGGCGGGTCCGGCAAGCTTTCTCGTTTGACCGTGGCCCGCAAGGTGGCGCTGATCGCCGCCTTGGCGGTCGTCGCGGGCATCGCGGCCATGGTGACGATCAGCATCGGCAACCAACGCGCGACCCTTTTCACGCATGGGCAGGAGTCGTTCCTGCGCATGACGGAACTGCTCGCCGACAACGTTGCCGGTGGACTGCGCTGGAAGAAGTCCGACGCGGTCGAGAAGGCCTATATCGACTTCGCGACCGCCGAAGGCTCGGCGATCGCCAGCGTTATGACCTTCACCAAGGACGGTCAGGTTCTCACCGAGTTCGAGTCTTCGATCGAAGTGCCTTTCGATCTGACGGATGCGTTCGGCGACGGCGTTGCGGTCGGAACCATCGAGAGCCCGAAAACCCTGCAAACCCCTGGCCATTTCGTCATCGCGATGCCGGCTGGGCGCGGCAAGGACGGAAACAGCTTCGGCACGCTTTCCGTCGCTTGGAGTCTGGCGGCTCTCGAGAAGGAGGTGTCGGCCGCGCTGATGCAGCAATTGATCGTTGCGCTGGTCGCCCTCGGCCTCGTGGTCGTGACGGTCGCCCTTGTGATGAGCAAATTGGTCGGGAAGCCGCTCGCCCTGGTAACCGACGCCATGGGGGCGCTGGCCAACGGCGACATTTCCGCCGAGATACCGGCGACCGGCAGACAGGACGACATCGGGGCCATGGCCCGCGCGGTGCAGGTTTTCAAGCAAAACGCCATCGACAAGGAAGCGCTGCAGAAGGAGCAGGAGGAAGCCGAAAAGCGCGCCTCGGCCCAAGAGGCGCGCGCCGCCGCGGAAAAGGCGGATCACGAGCGTCGGGCCGCCGAGGAAAAGGCGGAGCTCGAGCAACGGGCGACGGCCGAGCGGGCAGAGCAGGAGCGTCAAGCGGCCACGGAAAAACAGCGTGCCCTGATGACGCTGGCCGATGATCTGGAGGCCAGCGTCAAGAAAGTCGTCGAGGTGGTCGCCTCGGCCGCCAACCAGCTGCAATCGAGCGCCAGCAGCATGTTGACGAACGTCGAGCAGACCGGCGAGCAGTCCACCACCGTGGCGGCGGCCTCCGAAGAGGCCACGGCCAGCGTGCAGGTGGTGGCCTCCTCCGCCGAGGAGCTGTCCAGCTCGATCCAAGAGATCAGTCGTCAGGTGGTCCAGTCCACCGAGATCATGGGCGAGGTCGTCGAGACGGCCGAGCGGACCAACGAGACGGTTCAGAGCTTGGCTGAGATGGGCCAGAAGGTCGGCGCCGTCGTGAGCCTGATCTCCGACATCGCCAAGCAGACGAACCTTCTGGCGCTCAACGCGACCATCGAGGCGGCGCGCGCCGGCGAGATGGGCAAGGGCTTCGCGGTGGTCGCCAACGAGGTCAAGTCCCTGGCCAACCAAACCGCCCAGGCCACCGAGGAGATCGCCTCGCAGATCGAGGGCATGCAAGACGTGACCCAGAGTACGGTGGGCGCGATCGAGGAGATCCGCCGGGTGATCGGGCGGATGGGCGAAATCGCCACGGCGATCGCCTCGGCGGTGGAAGAGCAGAGCGCCTCGACCCAGGAGATCGCCCGCAACGCCCAGCAGGCCGCGGAGGGCACCCAGTCGGTCTCCAATACCATAAGCGACGTCCAGGCGGGGACCAAGTCCACCGGTGCCGCGGCCAGCCAGGTCGCCGAAGCCACCAGCGACCTGTCGAAGCAGGCGGAGGCGCTCGACGGCAAGGTCGACGGCTTCCTGAAGAAAATCAGGGCCGCCTGAGAAAAGCCCCCACGCCGCCACATGCGCTGAACCGCGAGGCCTTGTGCAATGGCCGGATGCCTCGACTCGGCTCCCCAAACGCCGTTCAAGGATCCAGCCCGCAACTAGGCGCGCCGCACGATCTAGCGATCACCATCTGGCGACGCTGTCAGATGACGGCATCTGGCAAGGCGGTCGAACCTTGCAGCAAATGTTGAGTGCCTTCTTTTCGGATGCCCTTTAACATTGGATTAACCATTGTAGGCTAGAGCTTTTAGGCTATTTTGGATGGCTCATCTAACAGAAATGGATGAGAAATGTCATGCGACCTACTTTCAGTATCTTGGCGGCAAGCACCATTGTCGTGCTCTCGACACAGGCACTGGCCGATCAGGCCGGGGTCGAGGCCCTGGCAGCTCAGAAAGCCGCCATCGTAGTCTCCAACTGTATAACAACTTGAGCTTGTCTCGGGCCTGTTGATCCAGCGCCAAATTCGATTTCGACATGCGACACAGGGAAATTCGCAAAGCGACCGGCGCCCACCGATCCTGTGTGGCGATGGCGGTTGTTCTGGCGACCGGGCTTGCCGGCGCGCCAGCGGCAGCTCAAGGCGATGTGCAGACGTTCGAACTGACGGTGGACAACGGAGATCTTGTTCGCTCCGACAAAGTCATCAGAGTTACAAAGGGAGATACCGTTCGCCTGCATTGGAAAACGGATAAGGTGACGGTCGTCCACCTGCATGGCTATGATATCGAATTAACGCTCAATCCCGGCCAATCAACGGAAATGAGCTTCGAGGTCCATGCAACCGGCCGGTTCCCCGTCAGCATTCATGGTGCCCATGGTCAGGGTGGTTCGCATGATCACGGCAGTGCCCTGATGTATCTTGAAGTCCTGCCGCGCTAGAGCCTGAATGTCGGCGCGCTTCCGCATCCTAGTCTTGACCGGTGTTGCAGTATTTGCCCTGGCATTGCCGTCGTTGGCCGATGCCCACGCATTCGGCAGCCGCTATGATTTGCCGATACCGCTTTCGCTCTACCTAGTCGGGGCGGCCGCAGCCGTCGCCTTATCATTCTTGGTCGTCGCGATATTTGTTCGCATAACGTCGGATCTGCAGACGTATCCAAGGCTGAACCTGCTGCGCTGGAGATTGTTCCGCGTTATGTCCCATTCCGGCGTTCTGACATGTTTTCGCGTTGTCGCGGTTGCGCTCTTCGTTCTGGTTCTGCTGACAGGGTTCTATGGCATGCCTGTCATCCAGTACAATCTGACACCCACCTTCGTATGGATCATATGGTGGGTGGGACTGGCTTATTTCTGTGCTCTGATCGGCGACATTTGGGCGTTGATCAATCCATGGAAGATCATCTTTGGCTGGGTCGATGGCTTGTTTGCCGGCCTATCAGGTGGCAAGAGTCTTTCTCTTCGGATACCGTATCCAGATTGGCTCGGGGCCTATCCGGCCGTCTTGCTTTTTATTGCCTTTTCATGGACGGAACATGCCTATCCCGGCAATGCCGAACCAGACAATATCGCTCAAGCAGCCCTGGTTTACAGCGGCATTACGTGGACCGGAATGTTTCTGTTTGGCGCCCAACCATGGCTCCGCCATGGCGAGGTGTTTTCTGTGATCTTTTCTCTGTTTGCCCGGTTTGCCCCCTTGGAATTTCGCGTTTCGGCAGTCGACATCTGCGAGGCCTGTGCCAACAGCGAATGTCGCCAAGGTGCCGCTGGTTGTATCAATTGTTTCGATTGCTATGGCCGCGCGCCACCGGAAGCCTGTGAATGGAATCTTCGTCCCCTTGCCCTCGGCTTGGCAAATGACAAGCCGGTGCACCCATCGGTTTTGGTTTTCGTCTTGTTGATGCTCGCCACGCTGGCGTTTGACGGCTTACTCGAAACGCCTGTGGCAAGCAATATTGTGAACGCATTGCTGGAGTCGGAAAGTCTTGTGCCTTTTGCTTCGGCCGTCGAGGCGGCCGGTGGCGATACTCTTGTGGTCATCATTACTATCGCACTGTTTGCGCTGCAGGCTCTTTTCATTCTGATCTATTTCGGTTTCGCGCAGCTTGTCGTTCTTTCGTTGACGTACTATGAAGCATCGCAACCGGTAACGTCCGCATCACAAATGGCTTGTCTGTTTGTGCTTAGTCTTCTGCCAATTGCGATCGCCTATCATCTTGCCCATTATCTTTCTTTCTTTCTGATCAACGGGCAGGGCATTATCGCGTTGGCCTCCGACCCATTTGGGTTCGGCTGGAACCTGTTTGGCACTGCCTATTACCGCATCGACATCGGTATCGTCGATGCCCGTTTTGCCTGGTACAGTTCCATAATTGCGATCGTTAGTGGCCACGTCTTTGCCATCTACGTCGCCCACATCGTCGCGCTCAATTTTTTCCAGGATATTCGTCTGGCGTTGCGCAGCCAGTATCCTCTGTTGGTCTTGATGATCGGCTATACGGTGTTGAGTTTATGGATATTGGCGCAGCCGATTATCGAATAGTTGATCAGAGGTCAACTTCCGAATGGGGTCACCTCCCGGCCCTGCCTACTCGCCCCAGGGCGAGTCGGCTGCTAGGGGTCGAGCGGAAGGAACCCGTCGAAAGCTGACTTTCAGGCTCGTGCTTCAGCTATCGGGGGTATTGGTGTCGCGGCCGGCGGCATCTCAGATAGGCTCTTCCTAGCCAACGGACATTCAAGCATCGAATAATCCACGCTTCGATCCGCGTTTAGCCCTGCTGTTATGTGCCGGTGACCTGGCAGCCCCACCTCGAACATCCCTCAGGCTTCTGGAGTCGGTCTCCAGGCCGCCGATCTTGGTCGCACCACCGCGCGAGCCGCCGTCAAGAATCTCGGCCACGGACAAGAGACGACGAAGTTGACCCGGGTCACGCGAAGCCTTCGGCAAATCTCGAAGCGCCGTCGCATCGAAATCGTCGCGAAGCTGAACCTCTGCCACCATGGCAAACCTCTTTTGATTCGCGATGGTGAATCACATCCACTCCTCGCCGCACAACCTCTGGAATGAGGCTCGTTCATCAGGATCTCGTATTGTCGGAACGCCCCGTAATACTAAATTAACCTTTTAAGACTAGCTCCTGTAGGCTAACTCTAGGAGATGCGCATAACCGAAATAGATGAGGAATGTCATGCGACCTGCTTTCAGATTCTTGGCAACAAGCGCCATCGTCGTGCTCTCGACACAGGCACTGGCCGATCAGGCCGGGGTCGAGGCCCTGGCAGCTCAGAAATCCGCCATCGTTGAACGGCTGCACACGAAGGCGATGAAGGCGCTGGTGAACGCAGCGCAGGACAGGCATTTTGGCGACTATTTCGCCGCGCCCAGCCACGAGGAGAAGTCGAGGCTCAAGGATCGCATCGACCAAATTTCTCTCAGCGTCCAGAGCCGGTTCCGCGTCGACGAGATGTGCCTGATCGACCCTCAGGGCAAGGAGATCTCCCGCATCGTCGGTAGCGCGGTCGCCGACGACTTGGCCGACGACGAAACTGAAGCCATATTCTTCAGGCCGGGATTCGCACAAGATCCGCGAACCGTCCACGTTTCGCCGATCTACATGTCGGCGGACGCCGATAAGTGGGTCGTGGCCTACACGACGCCCGTCACTAAAGACGGCGAGAAAAAGGCCATCCTGCATTACGAGCACGGCCTGGAGTTCTTTCAGAAGATCCTCAACAAGAACATGAACGGCGCCGACCGCTTCGTCCTCGCGGTCAATGCCGACGGCTGGATCGTCTCAGACAGCCGCCGGCCGGTCGCGATCGCTCGGCGCGAGGATTCGGAGAATCCGCAAACCTACTTCGAGCGGTTTGCCTTGGGGAACAAGTCCATCGATCAGCTCAAGGACGAATCCGGGGATCCCAACCATGGCTCCGGCACTCTATCGGCGGGCGGCGAAAAGTACGCCTTCGCGTACAAGACCGGACATCGTTGGACGATTGTCGTACTGGAAAAAACATAAACAACAATAGCTCTCAAGCCCTCGCATTGAACCTGCGATGACAATCAAGCTCAGAGAAAAGGCGGTTGCCCTTTTTCTGCTGTCCTCCTTGTTGCCGATTGCCATCATATCGGTTCAATCGTTCTATTTTTCGAAGAATGCTCTGAGCGATAGGATTTCTTCCAATCTGGCGCAGTTGAGCCGCGATGCGCTCGACCAGTTGGAGTCCTTCTTCTCCGACGCCATCGTCGACCTCCGGACCTGGAGCCACCTGACCGTCATGCAGGATGTCCTGGTCGATGACCTTGAGAAGACCATCGCCGAAGAACTCGCCAAGCTTCGCCAGCAGTACCCCTATTACGCCGAACTTCTGGTCGTGAACCCGAACGGCGTGGTCGTTGCGGCGACGCGAGAGGGCAACCGAGAAAAAGATCTGTCCGGTCTGGATCTCTATGCCGTGGTCCGCCGCGGCGAGACTTATCAGGGATCGATGGCACGGTCCGACTTGGCCGGGGCTGAGGCGCTGATCATCGCCGCGCCGATTCAGGCCGCTTACGATCAGGGCACCAACATCGGCGCCTTGGTCGGTGTCATGGACTGGGCGCAGGTCCAAGCCAGGCTGGCCGCGATCGCGATGGGTGGCGGTGCGCAGGATGCCAACCACATTCTCGTCCTGACCCGGCAGAAAGACCACACGGTTCTTTATGCCACGTCCTCGATCGCCGAAAGGCTCGACGTAGATAGCCTGAACGCGGTCCGCGAACAGGACGACGGGATCGTCCAGCTCGTGCCCAACGCGAACCCCTATCTGGCCAGTTCAGCTCTGTCGCACGGAACGGGCGTCTTCGCCGATCCGGTTTGGGGCCTGTATGCCGCGATTTCGACGGACGCCGCCTTTGCCGGTGTCGGCAGGCTACTGCTGCAGGTTTTCATCATAGCAGCGATCGCTTGCGCCGCCAGTGTCGGTCTGGGTTGGTTCGGCTCGAACAGCCTTGTCCGGCCGATCGCGGCGATGATCGCGGTCATGAAGCAAATTGCCAACGGCAACTATGCCGTCAGCATCGACGCTCTGACGAGGAAGGACGAGTTGGGCGATATGGCTGCCGCGCTCAAGATCTTCAAGGATAATGCCGTCGAGCATGAGGCGTTGCAGACGGCACAGCAGGAAGCCGAGCGGCGTGCCGCGGAGCAACAGAAGCGGGCCGCCGAAGACAAGGCGGAACAGGAGCGTATGAGCGGCGAGGAAAGGACTGCATCGGATCGGCGGGCGGCAGCCGAGCGGGCGGAGCAGGAGCGGCGCTCCAACGAGGAAAAGCATCGCGCGGTGATCGCGCTGGCCGACGACCTGGAGGCCGGCGTCAAGAAGGTCATCGAGGCGGTCGCCGCGGCGGCCGGCGAGTTGCAGGCGACGGCCAAGAGCATGCTGGCCGACGTCGAGCGGACCGGCGCACGCTCGACCACGGTGGCGACGGCCTCCGATCAGGCCTCGGCGAGCGTGCAGATCGTCGCTGCGGCGGCCGAGGAGCTGTCCGGCTCGATCCAGGAGATCGGCCGCCAGGTGGTGCGCTCGACCGAGATCGCGGCGGAGGCCGTCCAGACGGCCGAGCAGACCAACGCGACGGTTCAGACCCTGGCCGAGATGGGCCAGAAGGTCGGCGAGGTGGTGAACCTGATCTCGGACATCGCCAAGCAGACCAACCTCCTGGCGCTCAACGCGACCATCGAGGCGGCGCGCGCCGGCGAGATGGGCAAGGGCTTCGCGGTGGTCGCCAACGAGGTCAAGTCGCTGGCCACCCAGACCGCCAGGGCCACCGAGGACATCGCAACGCAGATCGACGGCATGCAGAACGTGACCCGCGAGACGGTGGGCGCGATCGAGGAGATCCGCCGGGTGATCGGGCGGATGGGCGAGATCGCCACGGCGATCGCCTCGGCGGTGGAAGAGCAGAGCGCCTCGACCCAGGAGATCGCCCGCAACGCCCAGCAGGCGGCGCAGGGCACGCTGGAGGTTTCCAACACCATCTCCGAGGTCCAGGAGGCCGCTTCGTCGACCGGCCAGGCGGCCGGCCAGGTGGTGGCGGCCGCCGAGGACTTGTCGAAGCAGGCGGAGTCGCTCGACGGCAAGGTCGACGGCTTCCTGAAGAAGATCAGGGCCGCCTGAGAAAAGTTCGGGCCGCCAAGGCCGGCCCGTCCTTTTGGGTGCGGATCGAGAAGAGTTCCGAACCGCGGCGCCCCGTCTGCCACAGGACATTATCACCGACACTTGGTATGATGCTTGGACTTGGCCACGGAGAATGGTCGGGCAGGTCATAGGGTGCGACTCGGCAAAGCTGGATTGCCCGCGAAGCACCGTTGGTATATGGTATACCACAGCCTGCGAGAAAGCAGGACGACTCGGCAAGCGAGTTTGGCGCCGGCCCCGCCGCGGTCGAAGCGGGCCCTCCGGCGGGAGGAGACTGGCATGAAGATTCACGAATACCAGGCAAAGCAGCTCCTGAGGGAGTATGGCTTGCCGGTGCCGGATGGTGCCGTGGCCGAGACCGCGGACGCCGCCGAGGCGGCAGCGCGCAGCCTGGGCGGCGCGCGTTGGGTCGTCAAGGCTCAGGTGCACGCCGGCGGCCGGGGCAAGGCCGGTGGCATCAGGTTGGTCGACAGCCAAGACGAAGTCAGAGAGGTTGCCGAGAGGTTGCTGGGGTCCCGCCTGGTCACCAGCCAGACCGGTTCCGAGGGCAAGGCGGTCAAGCAGGTTTACGTCGAACAGGCCTGCGACGTCGCGCGGGAATGCTATCTGGCCCTGCTGGTCGACCGTTCGGTGGGCCGGGTGGCGGTCATGGCCTCGAAGGCGGGGGGCACGGATATCGAAGACGCGGCGGCCCACGCGCCGGACGAGATCTTGCGAGCGGCGATCGACCCGGCGAAGGGCTTGGAGCGTGCCCAGGCGGCACGACTGGCCGCCGGTCTCGGCCTGGACGGTGCCCTGGAGGCGGCCGCCGTCGACCTGCTGACCGGCCTTTACGCGGCCTTCACGGACACGGACGCCAGCCTGATCGAGATCAACCCCCTGGCGGTGACCGGTGACGGCGCGCTTCGGGCGCTCGACGTCAAGATGAGCCTCGACGACAACGCGCTGTTCCGGCATCCCGAACTGGAGGCACTCAGGGACGAGGACGAAGTCGATCCCTCGGAGCTGGAGGCCAAGCGTTTCGAGCTCAACTACGTCAGACTGGACGGCAACATCGGCGTCATGGTCAACGGCGCCGGGCTGGCCCTGGCGACGGTCGACATCCTGAAGCAGCACGGCGGCGAGCCGGCGGACTTCATGGACGTGCGGCCCGTCGCGACCCGCGCGCAGATCGCCACCGGCTTCGGGATGCTGCTCACGAATCCCAAGGTGAAGGCCATCCTGGTCAACATCTACGGCGGCGGCATCCTGCGCTGCGACACCGTGGCCGAGGGCGTGGCGTCGGCCTGCCGGGACATCGGCCTCGGGGTGCCCCTGGTGGTGCGGGCCGCCGGCACGAACATGGAGATGTGCCGGAAAATCCTGGTCGGCCAGGGCATTCCGGTGACCTTTGCCGAGGACATGGCCGAGGCCGCCGCCGAGGTGGTGGCGGCGGTGAAGCGGGAGGCGGCGTGATGGCGGTCCTGATCGATGCCGAGACCAAGGTGCTCTGCCAGGGCCTGACCGGCGCCCAGGCGACTTATCATATGGAACGGGCGATCGCCTACGGCACCAACGTGGTCGGCGGCGTGGTGCCCGGCAAGGGCGGCCGCAAGCACCTCGGCTTGCCGGTCTTCGACACCGTGGCCGAGGCGGTCGAGGCCACCGGCGCCAACGCCAGCGCGGTTTTCGTGCCGCCGCCGACTGCCGCGGACGCCATGGTCGAGGCGATCGAGGCGGAAGTGCCCCTGGTGGTCTGCGTGACCGAGCGCGTTCCGGTGCTCGACATGGTCAGGGTCAAGCGGGCGCTGGAAGGCACCGCCACCCGTCTGATCGGCCCCAACTCGCAGGGCATCATCACGCCGGGCGTCTGCAAGATCGGCGTCATGCCGGCGCACCACGACCGCCCCGGCAGGATCGGCATCGCCTCGCGCTCGGCCTCGCTGGCGTCCGAGGTGGTGGAACAGACCACGGCCGCGCGGCTCGGCCAGTCGACATCGATCGGAATCGGCGGCGACCCGGTCTATGGCATGGGCTTCATCGACTGTCTCGAGCTGTTCTTCGCCGACCCGGACACCGCGGGCGTGATACTGGTCGGCGAAATCGGCGGCACCGCGGAGGAGGAGGCGGCCGAGTTCCTCAAGGCCGAAAAGCCGCGCAAGCCAGTCGTCGCCTATATCGCCGGTATCTATGCCCCGGCCGAGCGTCGCATGGGCCACGCCGGCACGGTCGACGTGCTGGGCAGGGGCGGCGCGGCGGAGAAGATGGCGGCGCTCGAGGCCGCCGGTGTTCGCGTCGCGCCCTCGGCGGCGGAGGTCGGGGCGACCATGCGCCAGGCGCTGACCCGCTGATCCGCGAGCCGACCGCCCTCGACCGGTCGCACCTTCAGATCTTTTTCGCGATGCAGAAATTCAGGTACCGCGGGCATGGATGGTTTGTGCACATCGCTGGTTGAATTGTTGATAAGCTGCATATCTTCTTATTGTGCAATGCATCAATTTCAAAAATATCGTTTGTAGAAGTTAGTGGACGCCCTTGCGGAGTATTGAAAGAACCCGCATGGCGAAGATGAAGACCTTCGAGGAGACATTCCCGCTCTACCGCTTCGCCGAACCGATGCGGCTGTCGGTCGAACCGAGCCGCCTGATCAGGTGCTTGCACACTCTTCCGCACGTTGACAGCGTCCTTGAGGACCGCGGAGCCCAGGCGAGCAGGCCGGGTCTGATCCGCCGGCTGGTTCTTGCCCCATGCGGACGTGACGTCGTCGGTACGACGGTGGCCTCGGCGCCTGCCGCAGGGCCGATCTGGAGGCCTTCCTGAACTCA
>CAMYKD010000112.1:0-4132 GCA_947258885.1 uncultured Kiloniellales bacterium
GTCCAGGGTCTTGTCGTCGAACTCGGCCATGGTCCGCTTCCTCGCCACCCCGTGCTGCAACGCAAGATACGCCGCGGGGCGGGACGAGTCCATGGAGCGGCGCCGAAGGTTGCTCACCCGCTCGGCTGCGCCTCGCCACCCTCTCCCAGGGGGCTAGCAGATTCACACATTTCCTGGGCCGGGGGTTGAATGGCTTTGTCACCCCCACCCCAACCCTCCCCCGTCAAGGGGGAGGGAGCAAAGCATTGAAGTCCCTCGCCGTTCATCCCCTCCCCCCTTGCGGGGGAGGGCCAGGGTGGGGGGTGAAACCTGGCGCGGCGGGGCGTCCCTCGGCCCCCGGTGACCATCTTCGCGACCCGAACACTAAGGACATGGCCTCGATCGACACCATGTCCCTGACATCCCTGCAAAAGATGGGCGCACACGGTAGGCCCAACGACAGAGGGTTTTGTGTTGCCGCATTGCCACGCGCTGCAGCGCCCTGCGGCCGCCCTTCACGTGTGCGTGAGGGGCGGGAAAGCGACTCGCGTTGCGGGGCGCCGGGTCATATGCTCGAACGCGAATGTGTAACGAACGGTGGCAAACCGGTCAGAAGGAGGCGACACCCATGAGGAAGATCCTGTCCACGCTCGCGATGCTGTTCGTCGGCACGCTGGCGGTGCTGGGCGCGGCGCAGCCGGGCCTCGGCGGCGAGACCGCGGCCCACAGGGTCGCGATCCACGTCGACGAGAACGACCCCCAGCGCATGAACATGGCGCTCAACAACGCCTACAACATCAACAAGTACTACCAGGCCAAGGGCGAGACCGTGGCGATCGAGATCGTCGCCTACGGCCCCGGCCTGCACATGCTGCGGGAGGACACCTCGCCGGTGAAGCCGCGGGTCGAGCAGATGAGCCTGGAGCTCGAGAACCTGTCGTTTGCCGCCTGCGGCAACACCCACGAAAAAATGTCCCAGAAGGAGGGCAAGCCGGTGCCGCTGATGTCCGAGGCGACCAAGGTGCCCTCGGGCGTGGTGCGCCTGATGGAGCTGCAGGAGCAGGGCTGGAGCTACGTACGGCCCTGAGGGCGTTCTCGCCAAGCAACCGAAAAAGGGGTCGAACGAGGCCACGGAGTGGGCGGCTGCACTGGAGCCACCAAAAACGCATTTCCACCAGAGAAGAAGGGGACATTCAACTTTTCCCGAAAAGTAGAATGTCCCCTTTTTTGGGTGTTCCCTTTTTTGGGCCCCAAGAAACCTCCGTTGTTTCTCTGTGTCTCTGCGTCTCTGTGGTGGATTCTTATCGTTGTGGGCTGAGCGTCTACCAGCGCAGGGCGTCGAGGACGGCAAGCGGATACATGTCGCGCGCCTGGAACAGGGCGGCCAGGGCGGCTTCGTCGGGCGGCGCGCCGCCGGCCATGCCGAGCTCCTCGGCGTGGATGCCGCCGGCGACGAAGAGGCCGGCGATGCCGACCGCCTGGGCGCCGGCGATGTCGGTGCGCAGGGAATCGCCGATCGCCAGCATCGCCTCCGGGCGCAGGGGGGGCCGGTCGAGGTCGAGCGCCTCGAAGCAGGCCTCGTAGATCGAGCGGTGCGGCTTGCCGTCGTAGCGCACCTGGCCGCCCAGCCGCTCGTAGAGCGCCGCCACCGCGCCGGCGCAGATCTCGCGCCGGCCGCCGCGGATCACCTCGAGGTCCGGATTGGCGCAGACCATCGCCAGGCCGCGGCCGAGCGCCGCCTTTAGCAGCGGAGCGTAGTCCTCGGCCGTGTCCTCGGAGGAGAGCGCGCCGGTGTTGAGGATGAAGTCGGCCGCGGCGAGTTCCGCGACGAAGTCGAGGTCGAGCCCCTCGCGCATGCCGAGATCGCGCTCGGGCCCGAGGTGGTAGCAGCGCCGGCCGAGCGCCCGGTACCAGGGATCGCGGCGCGCCTCGAGGTTCCGCCAGACCGCCTCGCCGGAGGACACGACCGCGTCGAACAGCCGGGGCGCGACGCCCAGCTCGACGGTGCGCCGGGCCACCTCCGCGGCGCGGCGCGGCGCGTTGGACAGAATCAGCACCCGCTTGCCCCTGGCCTTGAGCTGCTCGAGACAGGCGACCGCCTCGGGAAAGGCGCGCACGCCATCATGCAGCACGCCCCAGAGGTCGACGATGAAGACGTCGTAGCTCCCGGCGAGGCGGGACAGTCCGCGGTGGATCGGCACGTCGCTCACGATGCCCGGGAGCATTGGTCCTGCCCCCGGCGCAGTCAAGGGCGCGTTTGGGAGGGTGGCCCGGGCGGACGGGGTCACTCGGCCGGGCGGGGCGGGCGGGGCTCGCCGAACAGGAAGCCCTGGCCGTACTCGATCTTGTGGTCGAGCAGCTCGACCAGCGTCTCCTCGCTTTCCACCTTCTCGACGATCAGGTCGACGCCGTCGCGCGCGAGGCTTGCCCTCAGCCTGTCCGGCGCGGCCTCGTCCTCGGCCGCCGCGGCCAGCAGCATCCCGGCCTCGATCCTGACGAAGCGGACCCGGCGCCGCGCCAGGCCGCCCGGATCCAGATCCAGGTCCCGCACCTGGTCGACCGAGAAGCGGCAGCCGAGCATCGCCAGGCGGTCGAGCTGCCGGCTTTCGACCCGGTCGCGGCCGACCATGTCGCCTTGGGCGAACTCGAAGATCAGGTTGGGCGCCAGCTCCTCGTTGCGCTCCAGGAAGTCGACGAAGTCGGCGAAAAAGTCCTCGTCCCGGAAGGTGTAGGGCGAGACGTTGCAGAAGAAGCCGATCCGGCTCTTCTTCTTCTGGATCTTGCGCACCAGCTGAATGCAGCGCAGCAGCAGCATGTTGTCGATCGCCGTGATGTAGCCCTCGCGCTCGGCGATCCGGATGTACTGCTCGGGCAGCAGCGTCGTGCCGTCCTCGCTCCTGAGCCGCGAGAAGCATTCGTAGAAGCAGGGCTTGCGCTGCGGCAGGCTGACCACGGGCTGCAGCGCCAAGTCGATCCGGTCGTCGCGCAGGGCGCTGCGCACCGCGTCGAGCAGCGCGGCCTCGTCCATCTCGCCCGCCAGCGGCACCAGCATCAACGGCGTGCCGCGCGGCCGCCCGGACGTCCCGGCGGCGATGGCGGACAGGGCCCGGCCGCCCCCCGCCACGGCGACGGCGCCCTGCGGCTCTCCCTCCCGGACCAGCCGGCCGGCACCGTCCGAGACTCGTTCGACCAGCGATTTCAAGGCCTTGACCTCGGCCATCACCTCCTCGACGGCGCGCCCGTCCCGCCCCCCGCGGCCCGAACGGGCGACCGCTTCCAGGGCCTCGCCCAGGCCCCTGGCCTCGCGCCGCGACCAGCTCAGCTCCTCCTGCAGGCGAAACAAGGCCCGGCGCAGCTCGACCATCTGGTCGGTAAAGCGAACGTCGCGCGCCAGCCGGGCGCGGACCTCGTGCGCCAGGGCGCCCGCCAGCAGCACGGTCACGCCGGCGCCGATCGCCATGCCGCGGTCGATCACGGGCAGCCAGTGCGGCAGGTACAGACCCAGCGCCGCGGCGGGAAGGGCATAGCACAGGAGCAGGACGACGTGGCGCAAGCCGGACACCGATTCACGGGGGGTTCGAAACGGTTCCTACTGTTATATTCTAGTCTTATGATATGGTTAACAGACCCTTATAACCCCGGAATTACATAGCTATTTCATATCATTTCCAGCGCCGACCGCCGCGCCGACACTGTCGAAGCCGTCACGGCGCAGCAGTCCGGCGAGCTCCGCCTTGATCCGCGGGAGCAGCGCCGGACCCTGGTAGATCAAGCCGGTGTAGAGCTGCACCAGCGACGCGCCGGCGCGGATCTTGGCATAGGCCTCGGCGCCGCCGGCCACGCCGCCGACGCCGATCAGGGGGATGCGCCCGCCGGTCAGCCGGTACATCTCGGCCAGCACGCGCGTCGCCGGAGCGAAGAGCGGCCGGCCGGACAGGCCGCCCGCCTCGGCCCTGTGGCGGCCCAGGAGCTCCGCCGGCCGGGCGACCGTGGTGTTGGTCGCGATCAGGCCGTCGACCCCGCGTTCCATCGCGACCGCCGCGATGTCGTCCAGGTCGGCCGCCTCCAGGTCCGGGGCGATCTTGATCAGCAGCGGCGGCGCGCGCGCGGGCAGAGTCTCGGCGAGGGCCTGGCGGACCGCTTCGACCAGCCG
>CAMYKD010000112.1:4177-18035 GCA_947258885.1 uncultured Kiloniellales bacterium
CGCGCGCAGGCCGGGTGTGTTGGGCGAGGACACGTTGATCACCAGGTAGTCGGCGTAGCGGCCGAGCGCCCGGGCCCCGGCGGCGTAGTCCGCCGCCGCGTCCTCGCTCGCCCGGTTCTTGCCCAGGTTGACGCCCAGGATGCCGCGCGAAATCCCGCCGGCCCGCCAGCGCGCGAGCCGCCGGGCCGCGGCGTCCGCGCCCGCGCCGGCGAAGCCGAGCCGATTGATCACGGCCCCGTCCTCGGGCAGCCGAAAGACACGCGGTCGGGGGTTGCCGGCCTGGGGGCGCGGCGTGATCGTGCCGACCTCGACGAAACCGAAGCCGAGGTCGAAGAGCGGCCCGATCACGGCGGCGTCCTTGTCGAAACCGGCGGCCAAGCCGACCGGGTTCGCGAAGTCGCGGCCCCAGACCCGGGTCGCCAGGATCGGGTCGTCCGGCCCGGGGCTGCGCGGGCCGAAGCCCCGCTCCAACGCGCGCAGCGTGAGGCCGTGCGCCACCTCCGGATCGAGCCGCCTGAGCAGGGGCCCGACGAAGCGAAACGCCTGCATCATGCGACGGCTCCGGACCGGTGGCCGCCGCACCGGTCGGCCGGCAGTCCTGAAAGGCGCGCCACGGCCAAATGCCCGCGCCGCAAGGTGTCCTTGGTGACCGCCTGGCCCATGGCCGAGAGCCTAGTCGAGCGGAGGGCCCTTGAACAGACGGACGGCCCGGTTTGCCCCGGNNNAAACCGCTTGACTGATTATGTTCCTGATGCAATTTTCCGGAAACTATAAGACCATGTTCCCATGCTCAGGCACTCCGATATCTGGCGAGCGATCGATCGGCTGGCGGCGAAGTACGACATGTCGGCTTCGGGCCTCGCGCGCCATGCGGGACTCGACCCGACCACCTTCAACAAGAGCAAGCGGATCACCAAGGACGGCAAGCACCGCTGGCCCAGCACGGAGTCGGTGTCCAAGGTCCTGAACGCGACGGGGGCCTCCATGGCCGAATTCGTCGCCCTGATCAGCGAAGCCAACGCGAGCGCCCTGGCGCAGCGCGTCCCGGTGATCGGCTACGCCCAGGCCGGCCAGGCGGGATTCTTCGACGATGCCGGGTATCCGGCCGGCAGCGGTTGGGACGAAGTCCTGTTTCCGCAGATCGGCGACACCAATGCCTATGCCCTGGAAATCAGCGGCCAGAGCATGGAGCCGGTCTACCGCGACGGCGACGTCATCATCGTGTCGCCGGCCGCCGGGGTGCGGCGTGGCGACCGGGTCGTGGTCAAGACCCGGGAAGGCGAGGTCATGGCCAAGCAGCTGATCCGGCAAACCGCCCTGAAGGTGGAGCTGGTATCGGTCAATCGCGACCACCCGGACCGGACCCTGGAGACCCGGGAGATCGCCTGGATGTCCAGAATTATCTGGGCCAGCCAGTAAGACCGGAGGCCGGGCGGACCCGCGTCCGGGCGCGCGCCGGTCTAGGAGCATTTTCCCGGCACCGCCTGGACCGCCACACAATCTGCACTTGAACACGAGAGCCCGGGGAGCCCGTTCCGGCGTCCGCCCGGCATTTTCGGCGTGTTTGGTGAGCCATTGCCTAGCGAAACGGAACAGCTATGCTACCCTGTCAGCGATCGGCGGCCAATTCCGGCTTGCCGGAGCGAACGAGGCGAGCCGATGACCGCGATTCACTACATCGACGGCAAGTGGATCGAAGGCAATCCTTTGATCCTCGGCGCCATGAGCCACGCCACCTGGATGGCCTCGGTGGTGTTCGACGGCGCGCGGGCCTTCGAGGGCGTCGCGCCGGACCTGGACCGCCACTGCGAGCGGCTGGTCCATTCGGCCAACGCCTTCGGACTGAAGCCGGTTCTTTCGGCCGGCGAGGTTCAGGAGATCGCGGAAGAGGGCTGCACCCGCTTCCCGAAGGATGCGGCGCTCTATATCCGGCCGATGTGCTGGGCGGAAAACGGCGGCGGCAAGTTCTTCGTCATGCCCGACCCGGAGAGCACGCGTTTCTGCTGCTCCGTGTTCGAGGTGCCGATGATCGAGCCGACCGGCTTCTCGATCTGCCTGTCGAGCTACCGCCGGCCGCTGCCCAACATGGCGCCGACCGACGCCAAGGCCGCCTGCCTCTACCCGAATTCGGGCCGCGCGCTCAAGGAGGCGGACGACAAGGGCTTCGACAACGCCGTGGTGCTGGACGCCATCGGCAACGTGGCGGAACTGGCGACCGCCAACATCTGGATGGCCAAGGACGGCGCGGCCCATACCCCGGTGACCAACGGCACCTTCCTGAACGGCGTCACGCGCCAGCGCACCATCGCGCTGCTGCGCAGGGCGGGCATCGCCGTTCACGAGCGGACCATCACCTACGAGGAGCTGCTCGACGCCGACGAGATCTTCTCGACCGGCAACCTGGTCAAGGTCGTGCCGATCACCCGGATCGACGGCCGCGACCTGCAGCCCGGCCCGATCTTCGCCAAGGCCCGCGAGCTCTACTGGGAGTGGGCCCACGGGGGGTAAGCGACAAATAGGGTCAGACCCTAATTTCCGGATCTCGTAGAGGGCCTTGAACCAGGCGCGCAGGCTCTCGAAGTCGTGGCGCTTGCCGACCTCGTAGACCTGGGTCTGGATCGCTTCGGCCTCGGCGTCCTCGGGCAGGGTCTCGAGCTCGCCCAACAGGTCCTCGAGCGCGGCGCGCTCGCTGTCGGTCGGCGCCCTATAGCGCTTCTGCGGCTTGACGAAGTCCCGATAGTAGGCGATCGCATAGCCGACCATCCGGTCCAGGAGCGGGGCGCTTTCGGGCCCCGCGTCCGGGGCATAGCGCGAGATGAAGCCCCAGAGCACGGCCGGGTCCTCGGTGTTGCAGACGCCCGCCAGGTTCAGCAGCAGGGCGAAGCTCAGGCCCGCGGTCGCGGGCGCCGGCGGCGCGCCGTCGTGGATGTGCCAGACCGGGTTCTCCAGGCGCTTGGCCGGCTCCTCCCCGGCAAAGCGCGCGAGGAAGCTCAGGTAGTCGTCGACCGTGCGCGGGATGATGTCGAAGTAGAGCCGCTTGGCCGCGCGCGGCTTCTGGAACATGAACAGCGCCAGGCTGTCCGGCGGCGCATAGGTCAGCCACTCCTCGACCGAGAGGCCGTTGCCCTTGGACTTGGAGATCTTCTCGGCCTTTTCGTCCAGGAACAGCTCGTAGGTGAAGCCCTCGGGCGGCCGGCCGCCCAGCACCCGGCAGATGCGCCCGCTCGCCTTGACCGAGTCGATCAGGTCCTTGCCGGACATCTCGTAGTCGACGCCGAGCGCGGCCCAGCGCATGGCCCAGTCCGGCTTCCACTGCAGCTTGCAACGGCCGCCGGTGACCGGCGTCTCGACCTTCGTGCCGTCTTCGTCCCGGTAGACGATGGTGCCGGCGGCCAGATCCCGCTCGAGCACCGGCACCTGGAGTACCCGGCCGGTCCTGGCGCAGACCGGCAGGAAGGGGCTGTAGGTCTCGCGCCGCTCCGGCCCCAGGGTCGGCAGCATGATCTCCATGACCTTGTCGTAGTGCTCGAGCACCTTCAAGAGCGCCTGGTCGAAGCGGCCGGCGCGGTACAGCTCGGTCGCCGACCGGAGCTCGTAGTCGAAGCCGAAGTCGTCGAGGAAGGCGCAGAGCCGCGCGTTGTTGTGGTGGCCGAAGCTCTCGTGCGTGCCGAAGGGATCGGGGATCGCGGTCAGCGGCCTGCCCAGGTGCGCCGCCACCATGTCCTGGTTGGGGATGTTGTCCGGCACCTTGCGCAGGCCGTCCATGTCGTCGGAGAAGCAGAACAGGCGGGTCGGCACGTCCGAGAGGCGGGCGAAGGCCTGGCGCACCATGGTCGTGCGCACGACCTCGCCGAAGGTGCCGATGTGCGGCAGGCCGGACGGGCCGTAGCCGGTCTGCAGCAGCACGTAGCCCTTGTCCGGCGCCTCGCCGCCGAACCGCGCGAGCAGCCGGCGCGCCTCCTCGAAGGGCCAGGCCCGCGCCTGCTGGGCCAGGTCTCGTTCGCTGGTCATGCTCTCTCCGGAGTGGCGGCGACGCGCGCGACCCTAGGCGTGCCGGGGCGGCGCGTCAACGATCCGCCTGCGCGGCCTGGCCGCTCGGCCAAGACCCGGTCAGTTGCCCACGGGGGCGCTGCGCGCATCGGCGATCAGCGCAGCAATGTCCGCCGAAGTCAAACTCTCGAGGAAGGCGACCAGGGCGGCGACCTCGTCCTCGCCGAGGCCGAGCGGCCGGATCATCGGGTCCAGCGCCTCGTGGGGCACGGCGCCGCGGTCGTAAAAACGGACCACCGCATCGAGGCTGCGCAGCGAGCCGTCGTGCATGTAGGGGGCGGTCAGCGCGACGTTGCGCAGGCTCGGCGTCTTGAAGCGCCAGAGGTCGGCCGGATCGAGGGTGACCTCGTGGCGGCCGAGGTCGGTCCGGGGCGGCAAGCCGACGCTCTCGACCGCGGCACGGTCGAGCATGACCGTACGCCCGGGCGCGATCTCGACCGGTACGGGCGCGGTCGTACGCGCCACGACCTCGTCGGCGTGATAGCCGAGGCCGGTATTGTGGAACGCCCCGTCCGTGAACAGCGCCGCGCGCTCGCCGATCAGGTGGCACCGCGCGCAGCCGGCCTTGCCGATGAAGAGATCGTATCCTTGCCGCTGGCGTTCGCTCAAGGCCCCGGCCTCGCCACCGTAATACCAGCGGTCGAAGGGCGCGTCGGCGGCCAGCAGGCCGCGCTCCCAGCTTGCGATGGCCTGGCCGAGGCGTCCGATGGTCGGGCCGGCGCCGAAGGCGCGCTCGAACAGGCCGGCATAATCGGGCAGCGCGGCGATCTTGGCGATGACGTAGCCGATCGACGGGTTCGCCATCTCGTCGCTGGCCAGCAGCGGGCTGATGACCTGGGTCTCCAGCGCCGTCTCTCGGCCGTCGTGGAACAAGCGTTTCTGGTAGGCGATGTTCAGGATGGTCGGCGCGTTGCGCCGTAGGCCGCGGCCCTCGACTCCGATGGGGGTGGCCAGCTCGTTGTTGGTGAAGCCCTGCTCCGGGACGTGGCACATGGCGCAGGACATGGTGCCGTTGTGCGACAGCCGCCGGTCGAAGAACAACTTGCGGCCCAGGTCGATCTTCGCCGCGCTGGGCGGATTGTCCGCGGGCAAAGGGACCGGCGGCAGACCAAGCGGCGGCCGGGCGATCCGGGCAAGAGCGGCGGCGTCGACGGCGGCCGGATCGCCCCGCGCCGGCATTGCGGCGGCAAGGCCGAGAAGGACAGCGGCGATGGCGATGCGCAGCCGCATGTCCTCAACCCCCCGGGCTTTGGCCGCGCCGCTCGAGCAAAAGGGTCCGGATATCCGTCGCGACCAGGCGCGGGTCGAGAAAACCGAGGCTGTAGATGTTGCGGATCCGCCGCTCGGGATCGATCAAAAAGACCCTCAGCTGATGGGTATAGGGGCCGAAGGGATCGGCCGCGTCCAGCTTGCGGCCGATCGGCTGGCCGTAGGCCTCCAGGATCGGGTCCAGCTCGGCCTCGCCGCGCGTGGTCAGGAACAGCAGCTCGCCGGCCGCGCCATGGTCCTTCTGCGCGGCGCCGGCGTAGTCGGCCAAGACCTCGGGCGTGTCGTTCTCGACATCGAAGCTCAAGGCCATGAGGCGCAGGCTGCCGCCGATCGCGGGATCCCGGCGCGCGACGAACAGCAGGTCGTAGAGCAGGGATATGGCCAAGGGACAGCCCCGAGGATCGCTGCAGCGGGTGTAGATGAAGGCCAGGACCGTGATGCGGCCGTCCATCAGCGCGTGCAACTGGTGCAGCCGCTCCTTGGAATCGAGCACCCGGCCGTCCGGCGCCGGCTTGATGGCGGGCAGGCGATAGCTGCCCGGAAGGGGCGGGTCGTAGTCGTACTGCTCGGACCGGCCGAAGGACAGCTCGGGCCGCTCATGCCCTGCCGTCAGCGCCTCCGGGTCGTGGGCCTGCGCCGCCGGGACCGCGCCCGCCATGATCAGGGCGCCGGCCAAGGTCGCCATGGCCCTGCACCGCAGTCGAGGTCGGATCGTGCCCATAGCAACGCGGAGGCGGGCCGGACGCGGCCTCGCGCCCGGCCCGCCGCCTCCTCAGTTCGAATAGAGGCTCTTGGCGCCGAACCGCATGATGTGCGGCCGGCCCAGGCCCGCGTCGTTGAAGTCGATGCTGAAGCGGTGCTTCAGCTCCGTGCCGTCCCAGTCGTAGGCCTTCAGGAACTGCTCGTTGTCGGCGCCCTTCTTGTCCCAGTTGGCCAGAAGCGAGGTGGTGAAGTAGAGCCGCTCGCCGTCCCAGCTTTGCGAGACCATGTTGAGCTGCTTGCCGATCACCTTCTCGTAGACCTGCTTGGGCTGGTGCGGATCGCTCACGTCGAAGGCACGGACCGTGCCGTCCATGAAGCTGTCGATCCACAGCAACGAGTCGTCGGCGCTCAGGCTGATGTCGACCGGCAAGGGGATCTTCGAGGGATCGCCGATGTCGGCGACCGCCTTGGCCTGCCACTCGCCGGCCTCGTCCTCATAGATCAGCCAGAGCTGCGAGGTCAGCGCCGTCGTGGTGAAGGCGTAGTTGTTGCGCGGTCCCCAAGCCCAGCGGACCTCCAAAGGCGCGCCCGGGACGTGGAACACCTTCTTCGGCGTGCGCGCGTGGAAGTCCCAGAGCACGGCCGTCTGGCCGAAGCGCTTCATCGCGTCGGCGTCCTGCAGCATCTTGCCGAAGTCCATCATGTAGTTCGACCAGCCGGTGAACGACGTGGACAGCATGACGTTCTTGCGCGGCAGGACGCGCGCGTCGTAGCCGTAGCCGTCGGCGACGGACTCGATCTTCGCGCCGTTCGAATCCTCGGCGGTCGGCATCCAGTGGGTGGCGATGTGCTTGCCCTCGTTGGAGTATTCCACCAGCGCGGTCCGGCCGCCGTGATCCTTGTTGTTGGACAGCCCGGAGATCAGCATGCGCCCGGGCAGGGCATAGGCGCCGTGCGGGCCGACCACGCCGCCGCTCGCCTTCTCGAAGTCGTCGATGGTCTTGACCAGCTTCGGCTTGCCCGGGTCGGCGGCGACGTCGAAGATAAAGATCTTGCTGGTATCCAGCCCGCTCACCCAGAGCTGGCGCCGGTCGTCGGTCAGTCCGCCATGATGGGCCTCGTGCCGGCCGCCGACCGAGGTGCTGGCCACCACCTTGCCGTAGCTCGACGACCCGGGCCGCACGTCCACCGTGACGAGCTTGTCCGAGCCGTCGCCCAGGCCCTGGACGCCGAGCGTCCAGACGTAGACATACTCTTCCTGGCCCGTGATTTTCGCCATATAGGGGGACTGACAGGTTTCGTCGGCCAGGGCCGGCGATCCCCCCAGAGCGAGCACCAGAGTGAGTCCGCAGAGCGTCCAAAGTGTCCGTGTCATCCTTGCCCTCCCGTTTTCGAGGCTGCGCGAACCAAATGGTCGCACAGTCCGATGCCTCTCGCTTGCACCTGCGGGTATCCTCCGAACGCACGGCGTCCAGGGCTTGTCGGTCGATGCCGGTTTGTTTTCCCCGCTCCTCTTCGCGAGCGTCGCTCGCCACGCTTCCTAGCTTCTTCTGATCACGTCGTCCGCCGGGACAACGTTAGCAGTTCACGCCACGGCTCGTCCACCGTCCGCTCCACGTGCGAGAACAGTGCGGGACAGCGGCGGCGGTCGATCAAACCGAGTCTTGTGCAGGCGCGAACCGCCACTGCGCCGCGGGCCCCTGCAGCCTCATTTCCGCGTCCGTCGCCAGCCGTAGAGGCCGCGCAGGAAGCCGCGCTCCTTGGCCATCTCGAGGAAGGCGGCGCGCTGCTCGTCGGAGAGGGTGGCGAGGTAGCCGTGCAGGTCGACCATCATCTGCTCGAAGCCAGCGGCGCGGCGCTCCATGCCCTGGCGCATCAGCTCGCCGAGGCGGGTCCGGTCGAGCTCGGGCTTGGCCAACTCGGCCATCAGGGCCGCGCGCCGTTCCTGGCGCAGGCCGCGCACGGCCTCGCGCCGCTCCATTGCCTGCTCGCGCAACGCCAGCAGGCCGGCCCGCTGGGCCTCGGACAGCCCCAGCTGCTCGGCCAACTCGGCGACGCGCTGCTCGGGCGCGGCGCTGAGGCGATCGGCTTCCAGCTTGTTGTAGAGCACGCCTGCGGCGAAGAACAGGTTGAGGGCCACGGATATCGCGAAGAGGATCCAGGGCAGTCTGGCTTTCATGGCCGCACCTCCCTAGAGGATCTCTTCGTCCGCCGGATCGAACACGAAGCCGGCATCGGCGATCTCCAGCTGCTCAAGCGTTACCGTACTCCGATATCCGCTCTGGCCGAGCTGGAAGCCGACCACGCAGGCCAGCAGCACCCCGGCCACGGCGCCGGACCAGCCGAGCGGCTGCCAGAGCGGCATGAAGACCCCGCGCAGCCGGCCTGCCAGCCGGCGTTCCGGCGGGTCGGGCATCAGGGCCGCGGCGCGGCGCACCAGCGCCTCGGGCGCCGCCGCGCCCGGTTCGGCCAGGGCCTCGCGCGTCGCCAGCAGGAGGTCGAGCCCCTCGGGCGCGGCGGCGAGCCAGGCCTCGACCCGCTCTCTCGCGCGCTCGTCCAGCGTGCCGTCCAGATAGGCCGCCAGGGCCATTTCGTCGGGCATCCCTTGGGAATCCTCTTCGGGTGTGGACACTCGCGCCTCTTCACGCAACCGGTGCCACAGCTCCGCGTCCCGTCTCTCTCTCCGGTCTTGTTCGCTCATCTCACTTCGCTCCCCTCGTATAGATACTACGCGCCGCGCGTGGAAAATATCCCCGTTCGCCTCGGTTTTCCTTGGAATCGGCTCTCATTATCAATCCGCCTCCTCGCGAAAGTGGCCGCGCAGCTTGACCAGGGCCTTGTGGTGAGTGGAGCGCACGGTCTGCGGGTCGACCCCAAGCATCTCCGCGGCATCGGCCACCTCCAGATCCCGCCGGTACAACAGCTCCAGCACCAGCGCCTGGCGCGGCGACAGCAGGTCCGGCGGGATCTTGATCCGCTCGAAGGGCTTGGGATCGACCGCCAGAACCGCCTCGGGCACGGCGTCCAGGGCGGCCGTGGGCGCCGACTGGCGGCGCAGGTGGTCGATCGAGGTGCTGGTCGCGATCACGGTGAGCCATGTCGTCAGCTTGGCGCGGGCCGGGTCGTAGTTGCGCAGCAGATGGAACTCCCGGCCGCACAGCTTGACGAAGACGTCCTGGGCCACGTCATCGACCTCGTGGACGCGCCCGGCGGGCACCAGCCGGCGCCGGACCGCGGCGAAGATCACCCGGGCATACCGTTGGACGAAACGGTCCCATTCCGCCTTGTCGCCGGCCACCAGCCGGCCCAGGTCCTCGGCCGGCTCCGTCACGGGACGCAGGGGGATCGGTTGCTGCGTGGCATCGCACTGTCCTACACCGCCGGTCCGTTTCACGCCAGTGGAACGGGGCGCCGTGACGGGGCGGCCCCGGCCCCGATATACTCGCCGGCCATGACTTCTCCCGCCCGCCCAGAGAGCGCCGCGCCGAACCGGCGGATTCGGCTGCCCGATGCGCCCGTGCTGGTCGCCGGCTTCGCGGAGGCCGCCTGGCTCGGCGAGGACGGCGAGATCGTCACGCTGACCGCCGAGGAGGCGGCCGGCCGGGCGCGGGCGGCCGCGCCGATGCTCTGCCACGCCCTGGCCACGGCCCGGCGGCTCGGCTGCGACCCCTTCCCGGCCTACGACCTGCTGGAGATCTACGCCTTCGTCCGGCCGGCCAGCTTCGCCGCGCCGACGCCGCGCGGCCTGGCCGCGGCGCTCGGCCTGGCGCCGCCCCACGGCCTGGAGGCCCAGGCCGCGGCGCTGCGCGAGGCCGCGGCGCGGCTGCTCGGCGAGCTGGCGGCGCGCGGCACCGGACGCGACCCGGACGCCGCCGAGATCGCCTGGACCATGGCGCGTGCCGGCTGGTGCTGGGGGCCGGCGGTGCTGGCGGCACTCGGCTTCGCGGAGGGCCGGCCCGGGCCCAAGCGCGGCGTCGGCCTCCGAGTCTGGGAGCGCCTGCCGGCCTGGTCCGAGCAGGCCCCCGAGCCGCCGCCCGGCAGCGCGCCGGTCGACCCGGCCGAGGCCCGCGCGCGCCTGGCCGAACTGCTCGGCGAGGGGGCCGAGCCGCGGCCGCAGCAGGCGGACTACGCCTCGGCGGTCTCGCTCGCCTTCCGGCCGCGCGACGAGGCCGAGGCGCCCAACCTGGTGCTGGCCGAGGCCGGCACGGGCGTCGGCAAGACGCTGGGCTACTTGGCACCGGCCAGCCTCTGGGCCGACCGCAACGGCGGCCCGGTCTGGATCTCGACCTACACCCGCAATCTGCAGCACCAGATCGACACCGAGCTCGACCGCCTGTTCCCCGAGCCCGGCCGGAAGGCCGCGCGCGTGGTGATCCGCAAGGGTCGGGAGAACTACCTCTGCCTGCTCAATCTGGACGACGCGGTGCGGGCCCTGGCCCAGCGGCCCCAGGACACGCCGGCCGTGGGGCTCATGGCGCGCTGGGCGGCGCGCAGCCGCGACGGCGACATGGTCGGCGGCGACTTCCCCGGTTGGCTCGCCGATCTGCTGGGCCGCGGGCGCACCCTGGGACTGACCGACCGGCGCGGCGAGTGCATCTATTCCGCCTGCCCGCACTACGGCAAGTGCACGATCGAGCGCAGCATCCGGCGCGCCCGCCGGGCCGAGATCGTCGTCGCGAACCACGCCCTGGTCATGATCCAGGCGGCGCTCGGCGAGGACAGCGCCCTGCCCGCGCACATCGTGTTCGACGAGGGCCACCACGTCTTCGACGCGGCCGACGGCGCCTTCGCCGCGCACCTGACCGGGCTGGAGACCCAGGAGCTGAGGCGCTGGCTGCTCGGCGCCGAGACCGCCCGGCGCGGCGCCGGCCGGGTGCGCGGCCTGAAGCGGCGCGTCGAGGACCTGTTGGCCGACGACCCGGAGGGCGCCGAGGCGCTGGAGGCGGTGCTGGGGGCGGCCGGCGCGCTGGCCGGCGAGGGCTGGCAGCAGCGCCTGGCCGGCGGTACGCCGCGCGGCCCGACCGAGAGCTTCCTGCTCCAGGCGCGCGAGCAGGTCTATGCGCGGTCCCGGGACGCGGAGGGCCCCTACAGCCTGGAGGCCGAGACCCGGCCGCCGGTGCCCGGGCTGCTCGAGGCGGCGGACACGCTGGCCGCCGCCCTCGACCGCCTGCGCCGGCCGATGGCCGCCCTCGCGCGCCGCCTGACGGCCCGGATGGACGACGAAGCCGAAACCCTAGACAGCGACACCCGGCGGCGCATCGAGGCGACCTGCCGCGGCCTCGAGCGCCGCGGCCGGCACCAGCTCGGCGCCTGGCGCGACATGCTGGCGGCGCTCAAGGGCGAGCGGCCGCCGGAGGTGGTCGACTGGCTGGCGGTCGAGCGGATCGAGGGGCGCGAGATCGACCTCGGCTTCTACCGGCATTGGGTCGACCCGACCGCACCCTTCGCCGAGGTGGTGCTGGCGGGCCTCCAGGGCGCGGTGGTCACCTCGGCGACCCTGACCGACGGCAGCGGCGACGCCGAGAGCGACTGGGCGGCGGCCGAGGCGCGCAGCGGCGCGGCGCACCTGCCCGCCCCGGCGCTGCGGGCCGGCGTGCCCTCGCCATTCGACTACGCCGCGCAGACCCGCGTCTTCATCGTCACCGACCTGGACCGGGACAACCCGGGCCAGGTCGCGGCCGCCTACCGCGAGCTGTTCCTGGCGGCCGGCGGCGGCGCGCTCGGCCTGTTCACCGCAATCTCGCGCCTGCGCGCGGTGCACGGGCGCATCGCCCGACCGCTCGAGCAAGCCGGCCTGCCGCTCTACGCCCAGCACGTCGACCGGCTCGACACCGCGACGCTGGTCGACATCTTCCGCGCCGAGGCGGACTCCTGCCTGCTCGGCACCGACGCAGTGCGCGACGGCGTCGACGTGCCGGGCGCGGCGCTGCGCCTGATCGTGTTCGACCGGGTGCCCTGGCCGCGCCCGGACCTCAGCCACCGGGCGCGCCGCGCGGTCTTCGGCGGGCGGCGCTACGACGACATGCTGACCCGGCTCAAGCTGAAGCAGGCCTTCGGCCGCCTGGTGCGCCGCGCCGACGACCACGGTGTCTTCGTGCTGCTGGACTCCAGGATGCCCTCGCGCCTTTTCGGCGCCTTCCCGGAGGGCGTCCCGGTCGCGCGCGTCGGGCTCGCCGAGGCGGTGGCGGCGACGCGGGCCTTCCTGGGCGACGACGGCGCTTAGCCGATCCCCATCACCAGGAACAAGGCCGAGAGGGTCAGAAGCGAGAGCACGGTCGAGGCCATGATCGCGGCGGTCGAGCGCTGCACGAAGATGTCGTACTGCTGGGCTAGCACGAAGACCAGGGCGCCGGTCGGCAGGGCCGCCAGGATGACCGAGGAGGTGGCCCAGACGGGATCCATCTCCAGCAACTCGAAGGCCAGCCACCAGGTGACCAGCGGCTGGACCGCGAGCTTGAGCAGCACGATCCAGCCGATCTCCAGGGCGCCGGCGGTAGGCGCGCGGCCGACCATGAAGAGACCGATGGCGAAGAGCGCGCAGGGGCCGACTGCCGCGGCCAGCAGGTCGCAGAAGGCGGCCAGGAAGACCGGCGCCTCGAGGCCGAGCGCCGAGACCGCCAGCCCGGCCGTGGCCGAGAGCACGAGCGGGCTCTTGACGACGCCCAGGGCCGCGTCGCCCAGCGCCCTCAAGGGCCCGGCGCCCCGGCCCAGGTCGAGCTCGACCACGGCGATGCCGAGCGCCATGACCACCGCGCCGTTCAGCACCGTGCTGATGATGCTGGGCAGCATACCCGCCTCGCCGAAGGCGAGCGCCAGCAGCGGGATGCCGAGATAGCCCGTATTGGCGAAGACCGCGGACAGGCCGTGCAGGGCGAGCGCCGCCGGGCGGTTCGGGAAGGCGAAGACCGCCACCAGCAGGCCAAGCGCGAAGGTCGCCGCCATGCCGCCGCCATAGGCGATGAGGAAGGGGCCGTTGAAGGCCTCGGCCACCGGCACCCGCGACATGGAGATGAAGAACAGCGCCGGCGCCGCGACGAAGTAGACGAAGCGGTTGAGCGCCTCGCCGCTGGCCGGGCCCAGCAGGCCGACGCGCCCGGCCAGGTAGCCGGCCAGCATGATGGCGAAGACCGGCAGGACGACGTTGAGAATCGGCGTCATGGGCCGCGACCATGGCCGGCGCGCCCCGGTGTGTCCAGGGCTATCGGATGTTCCCTGAGCCCTCAGACGCCGGGCGCGGGTGAGTCTTTCTTTGTCCCTCAGACGCCAGGCGCGCCCATCCGGGCGCTTGGCTTCGCTCGCATTGGCTCGCGGGGCCTCAACGGCCCAGCGGGCTATCGCCCGGAAGCTATCGCCTTGTTGTTCGCTGAACCCTCAAGCGCCGGGCGGTGCGGCCCCTATTGCAATGGCGTGCCGCGATGCCTAGGTTCAGCCTTCAGTCCTTCGGCGGCAGGTCCCTGCCGGCACCCACAAGACAAAGACGCGAGATGATCGATCACCAGACCGCCCTGATCTACACCATGGTCATGGTCTCCGCAGCCGACCGCGACATGACCGACCCGGAGCTGCAGACCATCGGCGACATCGTCAAGCACCTGCCGGTCTTCGCCGACTACGATTCCTCGCAGATCACCAAGACCGCCCAGGACTGCGCCACGCTGCTGGCCGACCCGGACGGCCTCGACAAGGCGCTGGCCATGATCGGCGAGGCCCTGCCGGAGAAGCTGCGGGAGACGGCCTACGCGCTGGCCTGCGACGTGGCCGCCGCCGACGGCAAGGTGACCCAGGAGGAGCTGCGCCTGCTCGAGTGGCTGCGCCACGGCCTGGACATCAGCCGCCT
>CAMYKD010000113.1:0-17154 GCA_947258885.1 uncultured Kiloniellales bacterium
AGGCAATACGGCGGCGTGAGCGCCGTCACCGGCCTGAACCCAAGGACAGTCAGGAGTTGGATAGATGAAGGCATGCCGCAGCTGCAGAAACTGGACCGGGGTCGACGAGTTCCTCGACCGCGACGATCCCAACATCGTCAACACAAAGGTCCAGTTGGGCAACTGCCGGCGCTATGCGCCGCAGCCCTTGAGCTTCGACGCCACAACGGGCGAAGCGCCCAAGGCCCAGGCCGCCTGGCCCCTGGCCCCCTCGGACGAGTGGTGCGGCGAGTGGGAGCCCGCATTCGAAAGCTAGCCCGCCGGGTCACCAGTTGTTGCGCAACTCGCGCAGCTTGACGAACACGGTCTTGGGGTCCGGCTCGTCCGGCAGGTCGGGGAAGATCTCGCGCAGCCGGGCGATCACCGTCGGGCTGTGCAGCCGGAAGAAGGTATTGATCTGCTTCTCCAACGCCAGGGTCGAGACCAGCGCCCGGTTCGGGTCCTGGTTCTCGACCTCGCCCAGCAGCTCTCCGGCGCGGGCGTTGTCGGGTTCGCGGTCGAGCGTGAAGGCCAGGTTGTTCGCGATGTAGTCGTGGCCCGGATAGACCAGGGTCTCGTCCGGCAGCCCGGCGAGCTGGGTCGCGAAGGTGTGGTAGAGCTCGTTCGGATGGCCGCCGTTGTGGCAGTTGCCGGCCCCGGCGTTGAACAGGGTGTCGCCGCAGAACAGCGCCGGCGTGCCGGCATGGGCCAACAGGCAGACATGGCTCATGGTGTGCCCGGGAGTATCGAGCGCCTCCAGCTCGACGCCGCGGCCCACCTTGATCACGTCGCCGGCCGACAGCCCCCGGTCGATGCCCGGGATCTTGTTCTTGGCGTTCGCGTGCGCCAGAAGCCTGGCGCCCGTGGCCGCGATCACGGCCTTGTTGCCCCCAGTATGGTCGCCGTGCTCGTGGGTATTGAGCACCTGGGTGATCTCCCAGCCCTCCTGCCGCGCCTTCGCCAGGCACTTCTGGTGGTCCAGCGGATCGACGGCCAGCGCCTCGCCGCTTTCGGGACAGACGATCAGGTAGTTGAAATTGCGGTAGGCGTTCGCGGTCCAAATCTGTTCGACGATCACGGGCCTTCTCCTTCGCGTCCGGGTCCGGCGCTCAGTCTAGCGCAGCGCGGCCGGCCCGTCAGCGGATTGCGAGGAAGAGCGGATCCGCATTCGGGTAAGTAACAGCGCGAATATCGATGCGAGACTCTGACATGAACTACACTGAATAGATGGAATCAAATGACGTGGACCCCGGGTCATCTCGATCTTATATGACGCATGAAGTATACCCGTTTAGATTTTATTGATTTCATTGAGGCTGTGTCATAGTTGTGCTATAACCGTGTCCTTTCAGTGGCATGGCGAAACAGGCGTTGCCTTCGAACGACTGCTTGCCGATCATTCTCCGATCGGGGGTTTGACGGTGTATTGGAGGGTTCGAGATGACCAGAGCAACAGGTTGGCTACCGCTGGCAGCGGCCTTGGCGCTTTCCCTCGGCTTGGCCGCCTGCGACGAGGGCGGTCCCGAGCAGCAGACCAGCGCCCCGGCCGCCGAGCAGCCGGGCGACGCGGCCGCAACGCCCGAAGGCGAGACCCAGAAGAGCGAGTGACCCCACGGTAGGGCTCGGGCGTCCTTTTCCGGGATCGCCCGAGAGCGGTTCGGCCGCGCCTAGCGGAGGTAGCCGATGAAGTGCTCGCTGCCTCTGACGACGTAGGCGTTGCCGTAGCTGTCGTAGCACATCGTGCCGCCGAACTGGGCCGGACGCCCGTTCAGATACCCCGTCCCCGTGGTCGGCCGGCACCCCCGCAGGGCCGGCTGGGGCGGGGCGTAATAGTGCTGCGGCGGCGGTGGCGAGGAGGCCCGCGTGAGCAGGCTGCCGAGCACCAAGCCGCCCAGCAGGCCGCCGACCAGGTAGGCGGCTTCGTCGTTGTGGTGGCCATGGCCGTAGTGGCCGCGATGGCCATAGCCGCCGGCCATTGCCGGCATCGCGCCGAGCAGAAGGGCGGAGGCGGCAAGCGCCGCGATGACATTTCTCATGGCTTCATGACCTCGTTCGATCGCAGGCGATTATGGCACGAAAAGACTCGCCGGCTCCTTGCTTTTCAAGTCGGCCCCGCACCACAGCCCTGGGGCGCGGCCTGGACCGGCGTACACAGTGATACGTGGCCGGCGGCGTCCCCATCCCCTGGCGGCGCTCGGAACGGTTCGTCCCTTCCGGCGGCTCCGGCACGGCGCCTCACGCCGCCGGCGGCGGTTCGGGCGTCGGCGGGCCGGGCGGCGGCACGATCGGCGGGCCGGGCGGCAGGTCGGGCGGCCAAGGCGGCGGCTCCTCCGGCACCGGCTCCTCCGGCGGCTCGGCCGGCGGTTTTGGAATCTGGGCGTACATCATCGCGCGTCCAAGTATAGCATGGATCGGTCCGCCACGGGACAGGGCCCGTTGAATTTCAAGGACGCAGGCGTCCTTCGCGACCGCAACCAAGGTGCTCGCCTGTCAACCGAAATTGATCTATGTTAAAGAAACCCGCCAGGGCCTAAGGTAATTGCTGGCAGTCGGCGTGTGGACAGGGCCCGACGCCAAGTCAACGTCGAGGGTGGAGGTATTTTGGATCAGCTCGCAGAGACTGCCCGGCTGAAGCAGTCGACCGAGGCCTCGTTCCGGCCGATGACCGGCAACGAGGCCATTGCCCGGGGCGCCTGGGAGGCCGGCGTGCGGGTCGCCGCGGCCTATCCGGGCACGCCCAGCACGGAAATCCTGGAGAACGTCGGCACCTATCCGGCCGAGGACCTGCACGCCCAGTGGTCGACCAACGAGAAGGTCGCCTGCGACGTGGCCATCGGCGCCTCCTTCGCCGGCGTTCGGGCATTGACCGTTATGAAGCACGTCGGCCTGAACGTGGCCTCGGACGCCCTGATGTCGCAGACCTACATCGGCGTGAACGGCGGCCTGGTCGCTGTGGTCTGCGACGACCCGGGCATCCACAGCTCGCAAAACGAGCAGGACACGCGCCTCTTCTCGCGCCTCGCCATGATCCCCGTGCTCGAGCCCGCCGACGCCCAGGAGGCGCTCGAGTTCACGCGCTGGGCCTTCGAGATCAGCGAAAGTTTCGACACGCCGGTCATCGTGCGCAGCACCACGCGCCTGTCCCATACGCGCAGCGTCGTCGAGCTCGGCGAGCGCAGCGAGCCGGCGCCCCGCGGCTTCCTGGAAGACCCGAGCAAGAACGTGATGATCCCGAGCCACGCCCGGGCCCGCCACCCCGCGCTGCTGGAGCGCGAGGCCAAGCTGCGCGCGTACTTCGCCTCGCCCGACTTCACGCCCTGGGAGCGGGGCGACGGCAAGGTCGGCGTGGTCACCCTGGGCACGCCCTACACCTACGTCAAGGAGGTGCTGCCCGAGGCCAGCGTGCTGAAGCTGTCCGCCTCTTATCCGCTCGCGAACGACCTCGTCGCGGAGTTCTGCCGCTCGGTCGAGCGGGTCTTCGTGGTCGAGGAGCTGGAGCCGGTGATCGAGAACGAGATCCGCGCCCTGGGCTTCGAGGTCGAAGGCAAGGCCTTTTTCCCCAGGGTCGGCGAGCTGTCGCCCGAGCTGGTGCGCGAGGGCCTCGAAAAGGCCGGCGTCCTGGAGCGCACGGCCGAGCCGCACGATTGGGAGGTCGAGCCCATCGCCCGGCCCCCGGTGCTCTGCGCCGGCTGCCCGCATACCAGCAGCTATATGGCCCTGCGCGCGCTCGACGTCCGGGTCGCCGGGGACATCGGCTGCTATACCCTGGCCGCCGTCGAGCCGCTCCGGTCGATCGACACCTGCGTGTCCATGGGCTCCAGCATCGCCAACGCCGTGGGCATGGCCAAGACCGGGGCCGAGACCAAGCCCGTCGTGGCCACGATCGGCGATTCCACCTTCCTGCATTCCGGCATCCCGCCGCTGATCGACGCGGTCTACAACAAGGCGAACATCACGGTGATCCTGCTGGACAACCACGTCACCGCCATGACCGGCGGCCAGGACCATCCCGGCACCGGGCGCACGCTGCGCGGCGAGGAGACCCACGAGGTCGACTACGAGGAGCTGGTCCGATCGGTCGGCGTCAAGTGGGTCAAGACGGTCGATCCCTACGACGTGGGCGCCATGTACCGGACCTTCCGCGAAGCCGTCGAATACAAGGGCGTCTCGGTCGTCATTCCGAACCGGCCCTGCGTGCTCGACCCGGTCAAGATCCGCGGGCCCGCTATGACCGTGCGCGCCGAGAACTGCATCGCCTGCCAGTCCTGCATGAACCTCGGCTGCCCGGCGATCTCGTGGAGCGACGAGTGGCACGACGGCCATCACAAGGTGAAGATCGACCAGGCGACCTGCATCGGCTGCACCCTGTGCTCGCAGGTCTGCCCGAGCGACTGCATCCAGCCGGCTGCCGGGTGAGCGCCGTCATGCCGCGAAAGTCTGGAACCGCCGGTTCGGGGGCCCGCCCATGAAAATGGACCGGGTGGCGACCGCGACCACCAACGTGTTGATCGTCGGGGTCGGCGGTCAGGGCGTCATCATGATCTCCAAGGTGCTGGCCGAGCTCTGCCAGCTGCAGGGCCACCAGGTCAAGCAGAGCGAGGTCCACGGCATGGCCAAGCGCGGCGGCGGCGTGTTCAGCCACGTGCGTTTCGGCGAGCGGGTCTGGTCGCCGACCATCCCGCGCGGCGAGGCCGACATCCTGCTCGCGCTGGAGTGGGCCGAGAGCCTGCGCTGGCTCAACTACCTGCGGCCCGACCGGGGCACCTTCATCGCCGACACCCAGCAGATCGTGCCGCCGTTTGCCTGCCGCGATCGCCGGCGGGGCGCCCCGGACGCCTATGCCCGGGAGACACCGAAGGAGGTCCTGGATCTGGTCGCCCAAGGCTTCGCGCTGGACGCGGGCCGCATGGCCGCAGAACTGGGCAACCTGCGGGTGTCTAACACGATCCTGCTCGGCGCGCTCTCGACCGCGCTGAATTTCCCGGCCGAGGACTGGCGGGCGGTGCTGGTCCGCTCGGTGCCGCCGAAGACCAAGGACCTCAACCTGAAGGCCTTCGACCAGGGCCGCGAATGGGTTACCCGGGCGGCAACGGCCCCTGCCCTCGCTCCGGCCCCCGCCCCGGCCCCTGGGGCGCTGCGGCGCCCCGGCGGCCTCGATGCTCCGGCGATCGAGATCGAGCTGGAGATCATCGAGGCCTGGTGCAAGGGCTGCGACATCTGCGTGAAGATGTGCCCGGAACGCTGCCTGATCCTCAACCGGGAGCAGATCGCCGAGCTGAGCGATCCGGCGGCCTGCACCGGCTGCGGCATCTGCGAGTGGCTCTGTCCCGACTTCGCGATCGCGGTCCACAAGCGGACCCGCGACGAGGTCGGCGCCTGACCATGGCCGCGGCGACCCAGCGCCTGAACGTAATGGGCAATGACGCCTGCGCGCTGGGCGCCGTCGCGGCGGGCTGCCGCTTCTTCGCCGGCTATCCGATCACGCCCTCCTCCGAGATCGCCGAGCGGATGTCGCGCGAGCTGCCCAAGGTGGACGGCGTGTTCATCCAGATGGAGGACGAGATCGCCTCGATGGGCGCGGTTCTCGGCGCCTCCATGGGCGGCGTCAAGGCCATGACAGCGAGCAGCGGCCCCGGCTTCTCCCTGAAGCAGGAGAACCTCGGCTACGCCGCGGGGGCCGAGATTCCCTGCGTGGTGATCGACGTCATGCGCGGCGGGCCCAGCACCGGCATGCCGACCCGCCCCTCGCAGGGCGACGTGATGCAGGCGCGCTGGGGCACCCACGGCGACCACGCGGTGATCGTCTTGGCACCGGCCTCGGTGAAGGAGATCTACGAGCAGACGATCCGCGCCTTCAACCTGTCGGAGCGGCTCCGGGTGCCGGTCGTCGTGCTGTTCGACGAGGTGATCGGCCACCTGCTGGAGACCGTCGAACTGCTCGATCCGGCGACCTTGGACCTCGCCGGGCGCAAGTGGGCGGCCGGACCGCGCGAGACCTACCTCCCCTTCGAGCAGACCGCCGACCTGATACCGGCCATGGCCCGGCCCGGCGACGGCTACCGCTGCCACACGACCGGTCTGACCCACGCGGAGACCGGCTTCCCGACCCAGGACCCCGAGACAGTCGAGCGTGTCACCCGGCGGGTCCTGGACAAGCTGGCGCGCCACCGGGAGCTGGTCGAGTCTTACGAGGCCCTGGACACAGCGGACGCGGAGGTCCTGGTGGTGGCGATCGGGATCAGCGCCAGGGCGGCGCGCCGCGCGGTCACGGCGGCCCGGCAGAAGGGCGTGAAGGCCGGCCTGTTCCGCCCGATCACCCTCTGGCCCTTCCCGGAAGACCGTTTCCGCGAGGCGGCCGCGGGCGCCGCGGCCATCGTCGTCCCGGAGATGAACGCCGGGCAGCTCAGCCTCGAGATCGAGCGGCTCTGCGCGCCCGGGACTAAGGTTTCACCGCTCAACCGGATCGACGGGGAGCCGGTCTCGCCCCTGGAGATCGCCGCACGCATCGAGGAGCTGGCAGGCCATGGATAAGCCGGACGCCGAACGGTTCGAGATCCGCGACTACCTGCGCGAAGAGCTGTTTCCGCACTTCCTCTGCCCCGGCTGCGGCCACGGCATGGCGCTGAGGGCCCTGCTCTGGGCCGTGCACGAGCTCTCGATCCCCAAGGACGAGCTCGCCGTGGTCTCGGGCATCGGCTGCGCCGGGCGTCTGGGCGCCTATATCGACGCCAACACCTTCCACGTGACCCACGGCCGCCCGCTGGCCTTCGCGACCGGCCTGGCGCTGGCCCGGCCCGACCTCAAGGTCGTCGTGATCAGCGGCGACGGCGACTGCCTGGCGATCGGCGGCAACCACCTGATCCACGCCTGCCGGCGTAACCTTGACCTGACCTGCGTCATGCTCAACAACGAGGTCTACGGCATGACCGGCGGTCAGGCCTCGCCGACCACCTCCGAGACCCGTTTCACGACCACCACGCCGCACGGCAACATCGAACCGGCCTTCGACGCCTGCAAGCTGGCCGAGGCCGCCGGCGCCGGCCTGGTCGGCCGCGAGGTCACCCTGCAGACGCCGACCCTCAAGGACCTGATCAAGCAGGGCCTCGCCTACAAAGGCTTCGCCTTCATCGAGGTCATCTCGGACTGCACCGAGATCTTCGGGCGCAAGAACGACCTCGGCTCCTCGCCGGAGATGATCCTGAGCCAGAAGCGCAGCATGCGGCCGGACTCCTACGGCAACAAGGTGGACCAGCCGTTCCGCCCGAACGCCTTCCCGACCGGCGTGCTGGCGCTGAACGACCGCCCGGAGTACGCCGAGACCTACCGGCGCCACGCCGCCTCGGTGAAGTCCGCGCAGGGCGGGGCCGGTTGACCGCGCCATGGGGGAGCTGGAAATCCGGTTGAGCGGCTCGGGCGGACAGGGGCTGATCCTCTCGGCCCGGATCCTGTCCGAGGCGCTGACCCTGGAAGGCCGGACGGTCGCCCAGTCGCAGAGCTACGAGCCGACCTCGCGCGGCGGCCTGAGCCGCTCGGACCTGGTGGTCGGCGACGGCGTGCCGGACTATCCCCTGGTCACCGCGCTCGATTTCCTGCTGATCCTCGACCAGTGCGCCGCGGAGGCCTCGGCCGGCCTGATCAAGGCGGGCGCCACGGTGATCGTGGACACGCGGCGCGTGCCCGCGCCGCCGCAGGGGGACTTCGCCTTGCATGCGCTGCCCTTGAGCGAGACCGCCCGCGGGCTCGGCAACGAGCGCGTGGCGAACATCGTGGCCGTCGGGGCGCTGGTCGTCCTCAGCGGGGTCTGCCGCCGAGACTCGCTCGAGCAGGCGATCCGGGCGCGCACGCCCAAGGGCTACCTGGACCTCAACCTGGAGGCCATGGCGGCGGGCGGGCGTTTGGCCGCGCCGGACGAGAGCCTGATGTCCTCCGGCGCCGGTGCCTGACGGGGACGCCATGACGGCGGACGATCCGGAACGGCGGCGCTTCAGCGAGGCGGTCGGCGCTGGCATGTACGAAACGGACTGGGCGGCGCAGCATCTCGGCATCCGGCTCGAGGAGATCCGGCCGGGCTACGCGCGCACGGCCATGACCGTGGCCGAGACCATGCTGAACAGCCAGGGCAGCTGCCACGGCGGGCTGATCTTCACCCTGGCCGACAGCGCCTTCGGCTATGCCTGCAACGCCGAGAACAAGGCGACCGTCGCGCTCGCCTGCTCGATCAGCTTCACCAGCGCCGCGCGGCCGGGCGAGCGCCTGACCGCCGTCGCCGAGGAGCGCCTGCGCAACGCCCGCACCGGGACCTACGACATCACCGTGACCGGCGGCGACGGCCGCACCGTCGCCCTGTTCCGCGGCAACTCCTACCAGATCAAGGGCGAGACGGTCCCGGGCCTCGGCGCCGGCCCGGAAGCGGCGGAGGAGACCTGAACGGCCCGAAATCCTGCGAGCGCCGCAATGCGGGTGCTCTGGAGCTTGGGCATCATGTACTATCAGGGAAAGAAACGGTTCTTTGGAGGACGCCATGACGGCCGACGCCCCGGCGAAGAAGGATTTGGACCCGATCGAGACGGCCAGCCGCGACGAGATCTCGGCGCTGCAGCTCGAGCGCCTGAAGTGGACGCTCGGCCACGCCTACGAGAACGTGGCGCATTACCGCAAGGCCTTCGACGCCGCCGGCGTGCATCCCGACGACCTGCGCGAGCTTTCGGACCTGGCGCGCTTTCCGACCACGACCAAGGAGGACCTGCGCCAGAACTACCCCTTCGGCATGTTCGCCGTGCCGCGCGAGCAGGTCGTACGGGTCCACGCCTCCAGCGGCACGACAGGCAAGCCGACCGTCGTGGGCTATACCCAGAGCGACATCGACAACTGGTCCGACCTCATGGCGCGCTCGACCCGGGCGGCCGGCGGCCGGCCCGGCGACATCGTCCACGTCGCCTACGGCTACGGCCTGTTCACCGGCGGACTGGGCGCCCACTACGGCGCCGAGCGCCTGGGCTGCACCGTGATCCCCGTGTCCGGCGGCCTGACCGAACGCCAGGTCCAGCTGATCCGGGACTTCGAGCCCCGCATCATCATGGTGACGCCGTCCTACATGCTGGTCATCGCCGACGAGTTCGAGCGCCAGGGGGTCGACCCGCGCAGCTCCTCGATCCGCATCGGCCTGCACGGCGCCGAGCCCTGGACCCAGGCGATGCGCGAGGAGATCGAGGCGCGCTTCGACATGGACGCGATCGACGTCTACGGCCTGTCGGAGGTGATGGGCCCCGGCGTCGCCTGCGAGTGCGTCGAGACCAAGGACGGCCTGCACGTCTGGGAGGACCACTTCTATCCGGAGATCGTCGAGCCGGCGACCGGCGAGGTCCTCGACGACGGCGAGAAGGGCGAGATGCTGTTCACGACATTGACCAAGGAGGCCTTCCCTCTGATCCGCTACCGGACCCGCGATTTGACCCGCCTCCAGCCCGGCACGGCGCGGACCATGCGGCGCATGGAGAAGGTGACCGGCCGCTCGGACGACATGCTGATCATCCGCGGCGTCAACGTCTTCCCCTCGCAGATCGAGGAGGTGATCCTCGAGGACGGCCGCCTGTCGCCCCACTACGTGCTGGAGCTGCACCGCGAAAAGCACCTGGACGCGCTTACCGTCGTGGTCGAGGTCAAGCCCGAGAACGCCGGCGCCCTCGCCGAGCTCGAGGGGCCCTGCGCCAAGGATCTGGCGCACCGGGTCAAGTCCACCATCGGGGTCAGCGTCGGCGCGCGCATCGTGCCGGTCGGCGGCGTCGAGCGCTCCATGGGCAAGGCCAAGCGCGTCATCGACCTGCGCGACCCGGCGTGACCGGTCTCGGTCGGGCCGCTCACACCCCGAGATAGGCCGCCTTCACCGTCTCGTTGGCGAGCAGGGCCTGGCCGCTGTCGGTCAGGATCGTGCGGCCGGTTTCCAGCACGTAGCCGCGGTCGGCGATGGACAGCGCCTTGTAGGCGTTCTGCTCGACCAGGAAGATCGTGGTGCCGGCCGCGCGCAGGCGGCAAATCACCTCGAAGGTCCGGGCGAGCCATCAGCGCGCGCGAGATGACCAGCATCTGCTGCTGCCCGCCCGAGAGCGTGCCGGCCGCCTGGCGCCGGCGTTCCTTCAGCACCGGGAACATGGCGTAAACCTTCTCCAGGTCCTCGGCGACCTCGGCCGCGTTGCGCGTATAGCCGCCCAGCCTGAGGTTGTCCTCGACCGCCATGGGCGCGAAGACCTGGCGCCCCTCGGGCACCTGCGAGATGCCGAGGCGCACGCGCGCTTCGGGCGCGAGGCCCGTAATGTCGGTCCCTTCGAACCGGATGGAGCCGGCGCTGGCCGGCTGCACGCCCGATATGGCGCACATCAGGGTCGTCTTGCCGGCCCCGTTGGCGCCGACCAGCGAGACCAGCTCGCCCTCGCCGACCTCGAGGTCGATGCCCTTGAGCGCCTGGATGCGGCCGTAGTGGCTGGTCAGTCCGGTGATCCGAAGCATCAGCGCTCCCTCGCGTCGCCGCCCAGATAGGCCGCCACGACCTCCGGATTCCTGCGGACCTCCTGCGCCGTGCCGGAGGCCAGCCAGCGCCCGTGGTCGAGCACCAGGATGCGGTCGCTGATGCCCATGACCAGGCGCATGTCGTGCTCGACCAGCAGCACGGTCACGCCGCTCTCGGCGATGCCCTTGATCAGGCCGTCGATGGCGTCCGTCTCGGCCGGATTGAGCCCCGCCGCCGGCTCGTCGAGCAGCAGCATCTTGGGCCGGGTCGCCAGCGCCCGGGCGATCTCCAGGCGCTTCAGGGCGCCGTAGGGCAGCATCGAGGCCTCGGCATGGACGTAGTCCCCGAGACCGACCGAGGCCATGAGCTCGGCCGCGAAGTCCCGGCACGCGGCGTCGCCGCGCACGATGTGCGGCAGGCGCAGCAGGGCCGGCAGGAAGCGCCGGTCGCAGTGCAGATGATAGCCGACCATGACATTCTCCAACGCCGTCATGTTGGCGAACACCTGCAGGTTCTGGAAGATGCGCGACAGGCCGCGCCCGGCCAGCTCGTAGGGCGGCAGGCCGGTGACGTCTTGGTCCTCGAAGAAGATCCGGCCGCTGCTCGGCCGGAAGATGCCGGAGATCAGGTTGATCACGGTGGTCTTGCCGGCGCCGTTCGGCCCGATGATCGAGTAGATGGCGCCGGGCTCTATCGTGAAGCTGAGGTCGGCCACGGCGGTCACGCCGCCGAAGCTCTTGCTGAGATTCTCGACCCTGAGCAGGCTCATTTGCGGCGCTCCCGCAGCAGCTGGGCCAGGCTGGGCACCAGCCCCTTGCGCAGGAAGATCATCATGCCCATCAGCACCGCGCCGAACAGCAGCATCTCGTAGTCGTGGAACGCGGCCAGCAGCTGCGGCACCAGGGTCAGGATGGCGGCCCCCACGACGGCGCCGAAGGTCGAGGCCATGCCGCCCAGGACGACCATCGTGACCAGCTCGATCGAGCGGAAGAATTCCCCTTCGGCCGGCGAGATGAAGCCGGCGTAATGGGCGAAGAGGCTGCCGGAGAGGCTGGCCAGAACGGCGGAGACGACGAAGACCTGGACCTTGTAGCGCGTGGTGTCGATGCCCATCACCTCGGCCGCCGTCTCCGAGCCGTGCACGGCGCGCAGCGCCCGGCCGACCGGCGAATCGATCAGGTTGAGGGCCAGCCACACCGTAGCCAGCAGCAGGCCGCCGACCAGGGCGTACCAGGTCAGCTCGCCCGCCGGCTTCCAGCCGAAGAGGACGAACGACGGCACCGGCATGCCGTCCGGCCCGCCGGTCAACTCGACCTCCTGGTTGAGCACGATGGAGATGATGATGCCCATGCCCAGCGTGCCCATCGCCAGATAGTGGCCCTTGAGCTTGAGGATCGGCCGGGCGATGACGAAGGACAGCAGGCCGACCCCCAGCGCACCGCCGAGCAGCGCGGCGAGCGGCGGCCAATCGTGCTCGCCGGTCAGGATCGCCGAGGCGTAGGCCCCCAGCGCGAAGAAACCGGCATGGCCGAGGCTGATCTGCCCGGCATAACCGATCAGCAGGTTGAGGCCGACGCAAACGATGGCGTTCAGCCCGATCAGAATCGCGACGTCGTAATGGAACGCGTTCTGCAGGAAGAGCGGCAGGACCGCGATAACCGAGGCCAGGGCGATCAGGCCGCCCCGCCGCGGAGTCCAGAGGCCGCTCACGGCGCCTCGCCGCCGGGTCGGCCGAACAGCCCATTCGGCAGAAAGAACAGCACCGCCAGGATGATCACGAAGGCGACCGCGTCCTTGTAGGCGGAGGACAGGTAACCGGCGGTCATCGCCTCGGCGATGCCGACGACGAGGCCGCCGGCGATCGCGCCCATGGGATTGCCGAGGCCGCCGACGATGGCGGCGCTGAACCCCTTGAGGCCGAGCATGACGCCGACGTTGGCGTAGGTCAGCGCGATCGGGGCGATGAGGATGCCGGCGGTCGCGCCCAGCCCGGAGGCCAGCGCGAAGCTGATCAGCAGGAGCCGGCGCGTGTCGATGCCGGCGAGCTGCGCCGCCAGGGGGTTGTAGGAGGCCGCGAGCATCGCCTTGCCGGTCAGGCTATGCCGGAAGAAGACGCGCAGGCCGACGACGATCAGCAGCGTGCAGCCGAGCACCCAGAGGCCCTGCGGCAGGATCGTGGCGCCGGCGATTTCGATCGGCCGGTCGCCGGTAAACGGCGGCATGGAGTGGAAGTTCCGGTCCCAGATCACCTGGGCCGCGCCGCGCAGGAAGATCGAGGCGCCGATCGTGATGATGATCAGGGTCACGACCGAGGCGCCGCGCGCCGGCTCCACCGCGAAGCGTTCGAGCGCGATGCCGACCGCCGTGGCGATCACGATCGCCAACAGAATCGCCAGCGGCATCGGCAGCCCGCCGCCCATCAGGAACACCGTGGCCATGCCGCCGATCATGACGAACTCGCCCTGGGCGAAGTTGATGACCCGGCTGGAGTTGAAGATGATCGAGAACCCCAGCCCGACCAGCGCATAGATGGCGCCGACGGTGACCCCGGAGAACAGGAACTGAAGGAACTCAGCGAGCACGGCACGGCCCCCCGCGGCAAAACTTGTTCCCCCGGCGCCGCGGCAGGGGGAGCCGGCGCAAGGTTACAGGATCGACGGCGGCCCCGCCACCAGGGCGGGGCCGCAAGCCAGGGCAATCGCCTGAAGGGCAGGAAGCCTTCCCCCTAGACGGGGGAAGGTTTGGATGGGGGTGAACAAGACCGCGCGCGCCGCGCTCGGGCCTGTCCATTGCGACACGAAAGCCCGATCCGGGCCGCACCCCCCTCCTCGATCCTCCCCCGCAATGGGGGAGGAAGCAAAATGTGGGCTTCAAGCGATTGCCCTGGGCCGCAAGCCCCCGAAAAAGCCGCCCGTCCCTACTCGAGCAGCTTCCAATTGCCTCCCCGAAGTTGTTGGTCTTCTCGATCTCGGCGCGCACCTTCTCCTTGTCCGCGCTGCCGGCCCGCTTGATCGCCTCGACGGCGATGAACAGGCCGTCGTAGGCGTGCCCGCCGAAGGTCGAGATGCTGTCGTTGTAACGCGACTCGTAGGCCGTCTTGTAGGCGCCCGCGACCTGCTTCTGCGGATGGGAGTCGGCCAGCTGGTCGACCACCAGTAGCGCCGCCGCCGGCAGGCGCACGCCCTCGGCCGCGCCGTCGGCGCCCTGGATGAACTTCATCGAGGCCGAGCCGTGGGTCTGGTAGTGCGGAATCGTCATGCCGAGCTGCTTGTAGTTCTTGGCGACGATGCTGGTCGGCGCGCCGAAGCCGCAGTAGAGCAAGGTCTGGACGCCCGGGGCGTTCTTGATCTTGGTGAGCTGCGCCGTCATGTCGGTGTCGCCCTTGCCGTGCGATTCGTCGGCGACGATGGTCATGCCTTTGCCGGGAGCCAACTCGAGAGCGTTCTTGTGGCAGGACTTGTCGAAGCCGCCGCTGCCGGCGAACAGGCCGACCTTGGTCAGGCCCCGCGCCTTCATGTCCTGGAAGATCTTGTCCACCGCCACCCGGTCGGTGTGCGGCGTCTTGAACACCCACTTCTTGACCGGGTCGACGATGACGCCGGCCCCGGCCAGCGAGATGAACGGCACGCCTGCTTCCTCGACCAGCTTGATGACGGCCATGGTCGTGCCGGTGGTCGAGCCGCCGACGATGAGGTCGACCTTGTCCTGCTCGACCAGACGTTTGACGAAGGTCACGGCCTTCTTCGCGTCGTGCTGGGCGTCATAGGAGACCAGCTCCAAGGGACGGCCGAGCACGCCGCCCGCCGCGTTGACCTGCTCCACGTACATCTCCAGGGTCTTCAGCTCCGGATCGCCCAGGAACGACGCCGGGCCGGTCACGGCCAGGAACGTCCCGATCTTGATCGGCTCGGCGGCCTGGACGCCGCCAAGGCCGAAGCCGACGGCCCCGACGACAACGGCTGCCACTGCGGCCGCGACCGTGGCAGTTTTCCGAAGTACCCTAATGCTGCGTTTGATCATTTCTCTGCCTCCCTGTTTCGAGTTCGGTTTTACCTACTTCAATACCCTTAAACTATTTACGGTCAAGAAAAAATTCTTGTCGACGACTGGAACATGCCGCGCCCGTCCGGCGCAAATCCTGCAATCGACTTGCCGCCGCCGGCCTCGGCGGACGGCCCGCGGACCCGAAGCGCAAATCCCCTGTCTAGGCATACTAGTGGCACTGCGCCCGAAAAGACTTGACCTATGTCAAATCATGGCGCGAACTGCATCTACGCCCACGGGCCCGGCGGCTGACGCGATACCTCCTGGATGCGCAGGTTGAAGGCGATCGTCAGGCGTTCCATATTGCCGTCGTAGGGCAGCACGCTGTGGCGCAGCCAGCTCGGAAACATTAGCATCATTCCGGCTTCGGGGCGAATGGTCCAGCTCGAGACCTTGGGGACGCCGGGCATGTCGTAGACGTTGATCGCCGGCCGGGGGTCGATGAACTCTATGACGCCGCTGAGCGGCCGGTCCTCGACCTCCTCGCCCGGGCCCTGGCGGTTGAGGTTGGCCCAGGCGCCGGCGGAGAAGCGGCAGTTGAAGGGCTGCGGACCGGCCTCGACCTTCATGATCTCGCCGAAGGCCTCGTTGATCCATTCCTTGAGTTGCGCGATCTCCGGGCCCGGCCAGTTCAGCAGGTCGTGGCCCGACTGCCAGCCGCCGACGTTGCTGCGCGCGGTCGAGGGCTCCTTTTTTTCGCGCGCCAGCACGGTCCGCAGCAGCGCCTTGTTGACCGCTTCGCTGTCCGGCCAGACGGTCTTGTAGATCGGCGTCGGAAAGGCCATGACGACCTTCTCGCTGGCGTCGGAGTGCTGCATTCCCGTCCCCCCGTTGTCCCCGGTTCCAGGCTTTGGCGGCGGCTTCTCCCGGGCCCCGGTTCCCGCCGTGATCGGGCCTTCGGCGCCGCCGCGCGAAATGGGTCCGAGCTTATCGGCCGAGGCCGGGGCGAAACAAGGTGGTGGACTGCACCCTGATTCATTGGGATATTTTTTTTACGTCTTGGTACAGGAGCAGAATAACCGATATGGCTGCAAGAGCTGAGCGGGTCTCAGGCGTCACCGAGTTGTTAAGCCAAACGGTACCCTTGTTGATAACCTCTACCGGTCCCACAGGGCGACCCTTGATATGGAAAATATAGCTCGTCGGCGTACTCACCTGCAAAGGAGTTGTGTCAAGCTCATGTGTCGCTGATATGTCGATTCGAGTAGCGCCATCCGTCATAATGCCTTGTAGTACCGTCTCATTACCAGAAACAGACTGCGCCATGACAAGCTTTGAAAGCTTCTCGCTGCCTTCTTGCTTCAGGGTGCAACCCCGGGGCGAGGCCGTAGGCGCCTCCCGGATAGCCCAGTTGCGCACTGCCAGACAAGAATGCGCCGAGGTCCCGGGCCACGTCCGGCAGGATCGGGGAGAGTGCGAGAAAGAACGAGCCGATGAGGAACACGCCGAGCGCGAACCCGGCCGTCTGCGACAACGACAGGAGGTCGGAGCCGCTCGAACCGGCAGTGCCCTGTTCCTCGATCACCTGGTTCTCCCCCCGTGATGGCGTTGTTCCACCGGGCCCCCGGGCGCAACTCGAACCCGGACGGTGAACCTCGAGCCTAGGCCGGCGGCGCGCTTCCTGCTCGCCGGGATCGGACGCGGTTCCCGTTCGGCACCTATCAGGTCGCCGCCCTTATCCAGCGCTGTCTGGGGGCCACCCGCCCTCCCCGTCTCCCGTATCGGCGATTTCCCGGATCGCACGGTCGGCTTGAACATCAGCGGGCTAATTTTTTATTTATTATTCTTGACCAAAATAATCTAGTATATTTATATTAGTTTAGGAGATATAAAGCCGGTGTTCCCAGTCCCTTTCAACGATGCGGCAAGGTTGGACGCGCTGGCGTCCTACGGCATCCTCGACACCCCGCCGGAGGAGGCTTTCGATTGCCTGACGAGGCTCGCCTGCAGGCAGTTCCGCGTTCCGATCGCGGTGGTCTCGCTGGTCGACCAAGCCCGTCAGTGGTTCAAGTCGCGGCAGGGTCTTGCCGCCCACGAGACGCCACGGCACGTGGCGCTCTGCGCCCATGCCATCCTGTCGGACGACCCCTTGGTCGTGCTCGACGCAACCCGGGATCCGCGCTTCTCCGGCAACCCGCTGGTCACGGAAAATCCGAAGCTCCGCTTCTATGCCGGCGCGCCGTTGATCACGCGTCAGGGGTTCCGGCTGGGAGCTTTCTGCATTGTCGACCTGGCGGCGCGGGAGACCTTCGAAGGCGACGACATCTCCACTCTGAGGGATTTCGCGGCGGCCACCATGGAGATCTTGGAGCTGCGACGGCGGACACTCCAGCCCGGCGCCGCGGACGACGAAGACCGGAGCGCGCGGGAGGCCCGCCTGGACCTCTTCTCGATCGTCGCGCACGAGATCAGATCCCCGCTCGCGACACTGGTCGAGCTGGCACGGACGATGGAGAGTCGGGTCTTCGGCCCGATGGGTAACGTGCGCTACGAGGAGCTTTCCGGGATGGTTTCGGAAACCGCCGAACAGGTCATGGCGATCACCGACCGGATGCTGGACCTGGCCCGCTTGAGACGGGGCGAGGTCG
>CAMYKD010000113.1:17162-38284 GCA_947258885.1 uncultured Kiloniellales bacterium
CGCCGCACGAGGACATGGCCCTCATGGCCGACCGCTCCTTGGTCGTTCAGATGCTGATCAACCTGGTGACCAATGCGCTGAAATACGGCGACGCGGGAAGCCGCGTCGAACTCAGCGCCAAGATCAACGGGGACGGGTCGCTGGAACTCACCGTGGCCGATTCCGGAGCGGGCATGAGCCCCGAGGACATCGAACAGGCCCTTCGTCTCTATGGCCGGATCGAGCGGTCGGGCCGAACGGACCCTGGCGGTATGGGCATCGGCCTGCCGTTCGTGAAGCGGCTGGTCGAACTCCATGGGGGACGGCTGGTCATAACAAGCGTCGAAGGCAGCGGCACCAGGGCGTCGCTTCAGTTTCCGCCCTATCGCGTGCCGCCCGCCGATCCGGCCGCGGACTCGGTGGCCTGAGCCCGAATACTCTCGGTTGCCCAATCCCGGCTCTCGGGTCCAGCCCTGCTGGCCCGATCGGCACGGTTCCAATCGCGGTCCCGGCAAAGTATCCAAGACCGGACTCGATCCGCCGCTTCCTCGCGAACTTTCTAACTTGCCTCCCATGCCGCACGAGACCGAGGGACAGGTGAGCGGTCACGCCTCGAGCACGGACTCCGGCATCGTGCCGACGCGCCGGGCCGAGACCGCGCTGCTGCTCGGGATCGCGCTGCCCCTGGTCGCTGCCTACCTGGCCGAGCTCGCCATGTTCGTCACGACCAAGATCGTGGTCGGACGCCTGGGCTATCACGAGCTGGCGGCGGTCGGCCTGGCGGGCGAGCTGTCCTTCGAGGTCCTGCTCGTTCTCATGGGCCTGCTGTCGATCGTCGGCGTGCTGGTGGCCCAAGCCGACGGCGCGGGTCGCAGGCGCGACGCCGGCCACGCGGCGCGCCAAGGCCTCATCGTGGCCACGGCCCTGGGCGTGCCGGCCACGGTCTTCGTCTGGAACCTCGCCGACGTGCTGGCGGGGCTCGCGGCCCATACCTTCCAGACTCCCGACCTGCGCGGCGCCGGCCTGTTCCGCGGACGGCTGCGTTGCGATCCCGCCGTCTGCGCCGAGATCGCCCGTCTGGGCCTGCCGGTGGCCGGCCTGGTGCTGCTCGAGTCCGGGCTGTTTGTCGCCGTCGCGATCCTTTCGGGCGTGCTGGGCGCCGAGTCCCTGGCCGCCTTCGAGGTGCTCATGGGCTGGGCCGGCATCTCCTTCGTCGTCGCCCTGGGCCTGGCCGAGGCGACCATGGTGCGGGTCGCCTACGGCGTCGGCCGGAACAGTGCGGCCTCGTTGCGGCAGGCCGGCCAGCTCGGCCTGTTCCTGGCCGCCACTGTCGGCTCGGCCCGCTTCCGGGATTCCTGTTGGCCCTCGACATCCGCCTGCTGACCATGCTGCAGCACTGGCGGGTCGTGGGCTTCGCCTTCCTGCCGCTCTACGGCTTCGGCGTGCTGCCGGGCCTCTTCGCCTGGCCGGCCGGCCTCGGCGACGTCGCGGTCGGGCTCACGGCGCCTTTCGTGGTGGCGGCCCTGGTCCGCCGACCGGGCTTCGCGGGGAGTCGCCGCTTTCTCGCTTTCCACCTGCTGGGCATCCTAGACTTCGCCGTGGCCGCCGGGACCGCGACCTTGTCCTCGGGCGCGTTCCCCTCGCTCCACGCGGGGCCGCTCACCAGCGTGGCGATGGAGGTCTGGCCGCTCAGCATCTTCCCGACCTTCATCGTGCCGCTCTTCCTCATGGCGCACCTCGCCGTGCTGTTCCAGGTCCTGGCGCGGAGAGACCAGGCGGCGCGCTCGGCCGCTCCGGCGACCGGGCGCTAACGACCGCAGTCGACCGCCGGGGCGCTCGACGCCCCGACGGCTGCCTTCTGATGTCCCTGATCCCGCTCTATAACGGCGTGCTCGCTTGGCTGATCCTGGGCGAGCGCCTCGAGCCCTACCACCTGACCGGCGCCGCCCTTGTCCTGTCGGGCATCTTCCTGGCCACCCGGCGGAGCGGACGAGCCTTCTGACCGGCCGGGGATTGGCCACGAGGCGACACCTGAAGCTCCGGCATCTTGAACCTCGGGCCAGCCCCTCCGATCGGCATCTCGTCGCGCCTCACCTCATGGCCAGGAAGAGCTCGGCGCTGCCCCGCAGAACGTTGAGCGCCACGACGCGATCGACGCCCTTGGCGATCTTCTCGAGCTGGGCGACCGAGCGAACCGGCTTGCGGTTCACGGCCAGCAGGATATCGCCCTGACGCAAGCCGAAGCGCCACGCCGGGCTGCCCGGCACCGCTTCGGCCACGAGGACGCCCTCGACGTTGCCGAAGGCCGGATGATCCTCCGGGATGTCGATGAACCGAGCGCCGGCGAAGGCCGGCACGGCCTGCTCGCCGGAAATTTGGCCCGTGCCGAGCGAGCCGACCTCGACGGAGGTGGTGCGGCGCTCGCCGTTTCGGACGTAGGCGACCACCAGCTTCGCGCCGCGCTCCACCAGCCCCACGAGATTGCGCAGGTCGGTGGAATCCTCGATCTTCCGGCCGTCCACCTCGACGATCACGTCGCCCGGCGCCAGGCCCGCCACCTCGGCCGGCGACCCGGTCTCGACCTGCGTCACCACGGCGCCGGCGGGCGCCGGCAGATCGAAGGCCTCGGCCAGCTCCGGCGACACGTCCTGGATGCCCACGCCGATCCGGCCGCGTTTCACCTCGCCGTGCTTGATCAGTTGATCCATGACCGCGCGCGCCATGTTGGTGGGCACGGCAAAGCCGATCCCGACGTTGCCGCCGCCGGGTGCGATGATCGCCGTGTTGATGCCGATCAGCTCGCCCCTGGAGTTCACCAAGGCGCCTCCGGAATTGCCCGGATTGATCGACGCATCCGTCTGAATGAAATCCTCGTAACCCTGCGTGCCGATGCCGCGACCCAGCGCACTGACGATGCCGGTGGTCACGGTTTGCCCGAGCCCGAAGGGATTGCCGATCGCTAAGACGACATCGCCGACCTCGAGGATATCCGAGTCGCCAAGCGGCAGCGCCGCCAGCGCACCCGGTTCGATCTTCAGCACGGCAATGTCGGTTTCCGGATCGCTGCCGATCAGCTCGGCCTCGAAGCGCCGGCGATCCTTCAGCGCGACCGTGATCTGCTGGGCGTTTTCGACGACGTGGTGGTTGGTCAGGACATAGCCGGCCTCGGCGTCGACGATCACGCCGGAGCCCGCGCTCATCGCCTCGCGCGCCGGTGGCTGACCGGGCAAATCGAAAAAGCGCCGGAAGAAGGGATCACGGAACAGCGGGTTCTCCTGTCCCGGCACCCGCAGCCGCACCGAGATGTTGACCACTGCCGGCGTCGTTTTGTCCAAGAGCGGTGCCATGGTCATGACGCCGCGTTCGGGGTCGAGCGATGGCACGGCCGCCGTTGCGCTCAGGGGCGACACGGCCAGACTTGAGATCGCAAAGAGTAGCCAGATCGTACGGATCATTTCTTCTGTCTCCCATTCTTTCGCAAAGACTGATTGAGCCTTGCGGATAACCCGCAGATGCGTGCGCAACAGGTGCGGTCGCTCAGGCGGGTGCCGGCCCTGTCTCGGCGGCCATCTGCTCCAGCGCCGCGGAGACGGCTTCGGGGTCGACAAAGAGGCCGCACAGCAGGCCGAGCAACATGAGGATCGCGGCTTGGTCCCAATCCGTGATCCCCCTGGCGAAGACCCGCTCCCGGCGCAAAACGGCGACGAACAGCGCGCCGAGAGCGCCGAAGAGCAAGAGCTCGCTCATCACCGGCGCAAAGAAGGGGTCGGGCAGCATGGACGCGAAGAACATCGCCAAGGCCATGGCGAATGCGACGCCGAACAGCTTGCTGAAGTTCGGGTCCTGATGGTCCTGGTTTTGCGAACCGTTTCGAGGTTCGGTATCGAATCCTTCCTTCCACATCGCCAATGTCCTCCGTTCGAGCGACGCAGTCCCATACCCCCGCGAAGCGGCGGGCATGTGTCCGCAAGGTCAGTGGAACGGGGCGCCGGGCGGGTTGCCCGGCATCCCGGGTTTGCCATGAAGCTCGTTTAGGCGGCCTTCTTCGACACGCGCTCCACCAGCTTCTTCGCCTTCTCGACGATCTTCCGCGGTGCGGCGGTCCTGATCTCGATCCGTCGCGGCTGCTTCTCCTCGGGCAGCTCGCGGACCAGATCGATCCGCAGAAGTCCGTTCTCGAGGCGCGCGCCGACGACCTTCACGTAATCGGCGAGCTCGAAGCTGCGCGCGAAGCCGCGCCCCGCAATCCCGCGATGGCGATACGAAGGCCGGTCGTCCTCGCGACCGCTCTTGCCAACGACGATCAGCTGGTTGTCGCGGAACTCGACACCCAGGTCTTCGACGTCGAAGCCGGCGACCGCCAAGGTGAGGCGATACCTGCCCTCATCGAGCTGCTCGATATTGTACGGCGGATAGCCGACGGCCTGGGCCGCCGGGTCCAGGAGCCGGAACAGACGGTCGAACCCGACGCTCGACCGGTACAGGGGTGCAAAGTCGAAACGTGTCATCGCTACATACCCTCCTTCCGAAGCAACATGTAGACTGGGCCCATCACCATGATCGGGCCGGGTGTTGGCACTCCCAAGCGGCAAGTGCCAAGCACGGCTTCGAGATAGGTAGACTGGATCCGGTGTCAAGAGGGGCATGCGATGCCCGGGTTGGGTCGAAATGAGACCTCGCGCTCGCCTCGATGCCGGGGCGCAGGTGCTTGACCAGCCGATGCGCTGCGCGATCTGCCGGGAGCAGCCGGCTGATCCCAGCGGATGCCGGTATTGGCGTCGGCCGCAGCGGACGGCTCGTGCTCCTCAGCCCAGCTTGGGCTCGGTCTTCGCCATGCTCTCGCGGACCTTGATGCCTTCCCACCAGCGGTGCAGGCCCGGCTTGTCGTCGAGGATCGGGACGCTGTCGGGCGTCGCCGTGAAATAGGCGAAGATCGGCGCCAGATGCAAGTCGGCCAGGCTCAGCCTCTCGCCGGCCAGGAACGCCTGATCGCCGAGCAGCTGCTCCAGCGTGCCCATGCAGTTCCGTACCGCCGGCAGCGCGGCTTCGATCGCCGCTTCGTCGGGCGTGCCGCCCATGAGCGGCGCGACCAGGCGCTGAATGACCAGCTGCCCGACCGTCGGCCCGTAGGTGTAGCTGTCGAGGACACTGATGATCTGCGTCATGCGCGCGCGCCGGCGCGGCTCCACGGGCTGCAGGGCGGGCCCCTCGAAGGCCTCGTCGACGTAGCGCTCGATCGCGCAGGTCTCGTACAGCCGGAAGCCGTCGTGCTCGAAGGCCGGGACCTTGCCGAAGGGCTGGCGCGCGCGCTGGTCCTCGGGCATGCCCTGCAGGAAGTCGACCTCGACGTGCTGGTAACCCACGCCCTTTTCCTCGAGCGCGAGACGCGCGGAGCGCGTGTAGGTGCTGTAGCCGGGGCCGTAGAGAATCGGATCTGCCATGTGAGCCTCCTTCCCAAACCGTCGAGCCTACAACCGCCGGTTTTCGAAGTCCACTACAGGGAACCCGCAGCTCGTTGCCAGGCGCACTTAGGACCGGCCGCGCCCCAGCCGCCCTTGGTCTCGGCCCGCTGTCGTGCTCATTTGTGCGTAGGAACCTCGGTGTCGGTCGATCAAGGGGTTGGGCTCGTTGGCTAGACAAGTCACTATGGCCGTTCCGCTACTTATGGTCAGCAGAGAGGACCGGTGCCATGGCCTTGAGCTTCGATCCCGAGGGAAAGCGCCTGCCGATAAAGCTGGACAGCACCTGCAACGGCGAGTTCCTGCCGATCCCGCTCGACGCCGCCAATCGCCAGGCCAACCGGCTGGCCCAGGCCTGGGCGAGCGAGAACGCCAGGCGGCGCGGTCTCGACCGCCGGGCCTTCATGGTGTCCGCCTGCGGCGGCGCCAGCACGCTGCTCGCCTTCAACGCGGCCAACGCCGCCGCCGGCCGAACCGGCGGTTTCTTCGAGCTCGAGCAGGTGGCCGCGGTCGATCCCGACGCTGCGTTCGATCAGCTCGCGGGCCGCGAGTTCGTGTTCGACGTTCAGGGCCACTTCGTCGGCCAGCACGGCCTCGGCCGGACCGGCCTCGGCGGCGCGGAGCAGTTCATCAAGGACATTTTCCTGGACTCCGACACCGACATGATGGTGCTGTCCTTCATTCCCTCGCGCCGGGAAAAGGAGCTCCTGACGATCCGCGAGGCCGACGAGGTCCGCCGCATCGTCGACCGCATGGAGGGCACCCACCGGCTGCTGCTCCACGGGCGCGCCAACCCGAACCAGGCGGGCGACCTCGAGGGCATGGACGAGCTCGCGGAAGGCTGGGGCGTCTCCGCCTGGAAGTGCTACACGCAATGGGGTCCCGACGGCCGCGGATTCTTTTTGCACGACGACACGGGCCTGCGCCTGATCGAGAAGGCGCGCAAGCTCGGGGTCAAGAACATCTGCATCCACAAGGGCCTGCCCTTCGGCCGGCGGTCGTACCAGCACAGCCTGGCCAGCGACATCGGCATCGTCGCCAGGATGTTCCCCGACGTGAACTTCCTGGTGTACCACTCGGGCTACATCGCGGGAGAGCCCGAGGGACCCTACGATCCGAAACGCGGCGAAGGCGTCGACGAGCTGATCCGCTCGCTGGAAGCGAACGGCATCCCGCGCAACGCCAATGTCTACGCCGAGCTCGGCAGCACCTGGCGCTACGCCATGCGCGATCCCGACAGCGCGGCGCATATCCTGGGCAAGCTGGTCAAGCACATCGGCGAGCAGAACGTGCTCTATGGCTCCGACTGCATCTGGTACGGCTCGCCCCAGGACCAGATCCAGGCCTTCCGCGCGTTCCAGATCTCCGAGGAATTCCAGGAGAAATACGGCTATCCGAAGATGACGGCCGAGCTGCGCGCCCGGATCTTCGGGCTGAACGCGACCCGGCCCTACGGCATCGACGCTGCGGAGGTGCTGAAACGCGCGCGTCTCGACGCCGTCGAGCGCCGCCGCGCCGAGTACCGCGAAAACCCGGACCCGCATTTCCTGACCTTCGGCCCCAAGACCCGCCGCGAGTTCCTCGCCAACCTGAAGGCCCGCGGCGGCGCGCCGGTCTAGCGGATCCAATCCGGACGACGAGGCGATGTCCATGCGCGCCGTGACTTGGCAAGCCGTCGTGGCACTTTTCGCGGTTTCCGCCCCCTCCGTCGCCGCGGCGCAGGGGCCAATGGAGGTCCCGATGGTCGCGATCGAGGGCGGCAGCTATCCGATCGGCTCGGCCAAGGGATCGGCGAGCGCTCGGTCCCCGCACCGGGTCGAACTTGATTCTTTCCTGATCGACGCCTTCGAGGTGACCAACGCGCAGTTCGCGGAGTTTCTCAACACGCTGCAGATCAAGGCGAGGCACGACACGCGCGCGGGCGAGCTGGACCCCGGCGACGTCGAGGGCCCGGACGCCGACCGCGTCTGGGGAGGCACCGGCGGCAACGACCGCGCCTTCATCGAGATGGACGACACGGATGCGCGCATCGGCATCTTGGGCGGCCGCTTCGCGCCCGAGCCCGGCTACGACGAGCACCCGGTTTCCGAAAGCACCTGGCAAGGCGCCGCGGCCTTCTGCGCGTGGCGCGGCGCCCGCCTGCCGAGCGAGGCCAAGTGGGAAGCCGCGGCCCGTGGCAAGAACGGACGCACCTATCCCTGGGGCGAGGACCCGCCGACCCCCGCGCACGCCGTCTTCGGGCGCGGACGGGGCGAGACTGATCCGGTCGGCAGCCATCCGAAAGGCGCGACGCGCGAGGGCGTGTTCGACCTGGCGGGCAACGAGGCCGAGTGGACGAGCAGCCTGTTCCGTCCCTATCCCTACGACGCCGCGGATGGCCGCGAGGACCCGGACGCCGCCGACGAGCGCGTGACGCGCGGCGGCGATCACGTGTTCGACGTGGCGCCCGGCCAGCTCAAGTCCAGCTTCCGCGACGGCTTCTCCCGCGACCCCCGCCGCGGCCACCGGCACATCGGCTTCCGCTGCGCCAAGGACGCGGGCTAACCATCGTTCCTTGGACCAGGGGGTCTCCCCGTTATCACCCCCGCTCTCTATTCGGGAGGCGCAGATGGGGGCTTTGAAGGCGTGTTCGACTTGACGGCTGCAAAGCGTTTGCCCATCGTCGACCATTGGCGGCGAGGTGTGCTCGGCCCATGGATCAGGAAGAAGCCGCGGCCGTTCTGGCGGAGCAACTGAAGCGCTATCGAGACAAGTCCTACGGCGCGCTCAAGGCACTGATCGGCGAGGTCGATGCCTACGACGTCACGACGCCGGAGGGTTCCTGGTACCAGATCGAGATTCAGGTGTTCTGGGACGACAAGCCCGAGGGCGACATCCGCGTGATCGGCGCCATCGACGACGGCGGATGGCGCGCCTTCGCGCCGCTCGGCGACGACTTCATCATGGCGCCCGACGGCAGCTTCGTGGACGAGTAAGCGCGACGGGCCAGCAAGGCCGCTTTCAGCCCCCCTACCCCGCCGTCTCCCCCTCGCCCTCGCCCTCGTTGCCGCCGCCCAGCTTGGCGGCGAGCGAGGCCTCGAGGAACGCGTCGATGTCGCCGTCGAGGACGCCCTGGGCGTTGCCCTTCTCGGCGCCGGTGCGCAAGTCCTTGACCATCTGGTAGGGCTGCAGGACGTAGGAGCGGATCTGCCGGCCCCAGCCGATCTCGGTCTTGCTGTCCGCCTCGGCCTGGGCCTCGGCCTCGCGCTTCGTGAGCTCGTGCTCGTAGAGCCGGGCGCGCAGCATGGACTGGGCCTGGGCCCGGTTCTTGTGCTGCGAACGGTCGTTCTGGCACTGCACGACGATGCCGGTCGGCAGGTGGGTGATCCGGACCGCGCTGTCGGTCTTGTTGACGTGCTGGCCGCCGGCGCCCGAGGCGCGGTAGGTGTCGACCCTCAGGTCCTTGTCCAGGACCTCGATCTCGATCGAGTCGTCGATCACCGGATAGACCCAGACGCTGGCAAACGAGGTGTGGCGCCGGGCCTGGGAATCGAAGGGCGAGATGCGCACCAGGCGGTGGACCCCCGATTCGCTCTTCAGCCAGCCGTAGGCGTTCACGCCCTTGACCTTGAGGCTGGCCGACTTGAGGCCGGCCTCCTCGCCCGCGCTCTCCTCGATCCACTCGACCTTGTAGCCGTGGGCGTCGGCCCAGCGCGTATACATGCGCGCCAGCATCTCCGCCCAGTCCTGGGCCTCGGTGCCGCCGGCCCCGGCATTGACCTCGAGGTAGCAGTCGTTGGCGTCGGCCTCGCCCGACAGCAGGCTCTGCAGCTGCAGCTTGCCGGCCCGCGCGCGCAGCCGGCTTAGCTGGCCCTCGGCCTCCTCGACGCTGGCCCGGTCGTCCTCGGCCTCGCCCAGCTCCAGCAGGGTCAGCCCGTCGTCCAGCTCGCGCTCGAGGTCCCGGTAGGCGCCCAGCGACTGCTCCAGCGCGTTGCGCTCGCGCATCACCGCCTGGGCCGCGTCGGCGTCGTCCCAGAGGCCCGGGTCCTCGGCCCGCGCATTCAGCTCGGCGAGCCGCTTGTCCGCCGCCTCGGGGTCAAAGATGCCTCCTCAGCAGGCCCAACGACTGGCGAATGTCGTCGACCACCGCTTCGATCTCGGCCCGCACGGGATACCTCCTTGAAGAAATACCGGGACTCTCGGCCCCAGCTTTTAGGGCCTTCGCGCCGGTTAGTACAGGCCGTCCGTGCCGGGCACCGAGCCGTCGTTGATGCGGGGGTCCTGGCCGCCGTCGATCAGGTTGGACTTGCCGTCCGGCACGGTGCCGTCCTTGAAGGCCTCGCGGATCACGTTCCGGTCGCCGGGCTTGGCCAGCTGGCCGGTGTCCATGTTGATCCGCACCAGGCGGATGCCGGGCGGGACGCGGAAGGGAACGGCCGGCTTTTCCTCGAGCGCCTGGGCCATGAAGCTGGTGAACACGGGCGCGGCGGCGCTCGACCCGGTCTCCTTGCGGCCGAGGCTCCGCGGGCTGTCGAAGCCGACGAACCGCCAGGTCCGGCGTGAAGCCGATGAACCAGGTGTCCTGGCTCTCGTTGGTGGTGCCGGTCTTGCCGGCGACCGGCTTGCCCACGGCCTTGGCGCGCCAGCCCGTGCCGCGTTGCACCACGCCTTCCAGCATGGAGACGATTTGGTAGGCGTGCTGCGGATCGGCCACCTGATCGCGCTCGTCCGGTGGCTCGGGCACCGCCTGCCCCTGCCAGGACTCGACCTGGCAGCCCGGGCAGATGCGCTGGTCGTGGCGATAGACGGTCTGGCCGTCCTCGCCCTGGACCCGGTCGATCAGGGTCGGGTTGATCCGCCTGCCGCCGTTGACCAGCATGGCATAGGCGGTGGTCAAGCGCAGCAGCGTCGTCTCGCCGGCGCCCAGCGCCATGGCCAGCTCGGGGCGCAGGTGGTCGACCACGCCCAGGCGCCCGGCGTAGTCGATGATCGGCCGCATGCCGATCTCCTCGGCCAGACGCACGGTCATGAGGTTGCGCGATTTCTCGATGCCGACGCGCATGAGCGTCGGGCCGTAGAACTTGTTCGAGTAGTTGTGCGGCTTCCACTTGCCCTCGCCCGCGCCCTGGTCGACGACGTAGGGCGCGTCGAGCACGATGGTCGAGGGGGTGAGCCCGCTGTCCAGGGCCGCCAGATAGACGATCGGCTTGAAGGCGGACCCGGGCTGCCGGTAGGCCTGGGTCGCGCGGTTGAACTGGCTGCGTTCGTAGGACCAGCCGCCGCTCATGGCCAGAACGCGGCCGGTGTGCGGGTCCATGGCGACCAGGCCGCCGTCGATATCTGGGACCTGACGGAGCGCGAGCGTGGCCTCGGGATAGGCCTCGCCCTCGGCGTCCTGGGCCACCGGCTCGACCAGGACCACGTCGCCCGCGCTCAGGACGTCGCGCGGCCGCTTCGGCTCGGGACCGACATTCTGCTCCTTCTTCCAGGGGCGGGCCCAGGCGAGTTCGGCAAAGGGAACCTGCCCGACGGAGCCGTCCTTGAGGCCGACCTGCGCCTGGCTCTCGCCGACTTCGAGCACCACGGCGAGCTTCCAGTCGCCGGCGCCCGCCGGCGGCTCCAGCGGCGCCAGCAGCTCGTGCCAGTCGCCGGCCGCGAGGTCCACGCGCCGGACCGGGCCGCGCCAGCCGTGCCTGCGGTCGTAGGCCAGCAGCCCCTCGCGCAGCACGGTGTCGGCGATGACCTGGAGGCGCGGATCGAGGGTCGTGCGGACCGAGAGGCCGCCCTGATAGAGCTTGTCCTCGCCATAGAGCTTGATCAGCTCGCGGCGCACCTCCTCGGCGAAATAGTCGGCCTGGGCGACCAGGGTCTCGCCGTGCTTCTGGACGACGAGTGGCTCGGCCCAGGCCTGCTCCGCCTGGGGCTCGGTGATCGACCCGTCCGACAGCATCCGCCCGATCACCCAGTCGCGTCGGGCCACGGCGGCGTCGGGCCGATTGATCGGATGGTAGTTGTTGGGCGCCTTCGGCAGGGCGGCCAGATAGGCGGCCTCGGCCAGGGTCAGCTCGTCGAGCGACTTGTCGAAGTAGTTGAGCGACGCGGCGGCGACCCCGTACGAACCGAAGCCCAGATAGATCTTGTTCAGATAGAGCTCGAGGATGCGGTCCTTGGTGAAGGCCCGCTCGATGCGGAAGGCCAGAATCGCCTCGCGGATCTTGCGCTCGATCTTGAGCTCGTTGCTGAGCAGGAAGTTCTTCGCGACCTGCTGGGTGATGGTCGAGGCGCCGACCGGCCGCTTGTTCTGGATCATGTTGAAGATGTTGGTCACCGCGGCGCGCGCGATCGCCAGGAAATCGACGCCGTAGTGATCGTAGAAGTCCTGGTCCTCGGCCGAGATGAAGGCGTTGATGACCCGCTTGGGGATCACCTCGATGGGCACGAAGACCCGCTTTTCGATGGCGTACTCGGCAAGGATCCGGCCGTCGCCCGCGTGTACCCGGGTCACGGTCGGCGGATCGTAGCTCGCGAGCTGCTGGTAGTCCGGCAGGTCGCTGCCGTACGCGTTGAGCAGATAGAGCACGCCGATCCCCCCGGCCACCGCGAGAATCAGCAGCAGCGCGAACAGCGAGGAAAGCATTTTCATCGTCTTCATGTCTCGTCTCCGGCCCTGGTCGGGCGCTTCGGAGCGTAGGTCGGTAGTGCAAACAAAACGTTAGCCTGCGATTATGGCGGTCTTGTGGCTTATCCGCTCAGCCGTGCGATTTAAAGTAGTTGTCGATCGCCCTTACAATCGCCGACGAGATCTTCTTGCGATGGGCCCGGGAGCGCAGAAGCTTCTCCTCTTTCCTGTTCGACATGTAGCCGACCTCGACCAGGACCGAGGGCACCGTGGGCGACTTGAGCACGGCGAAGCCCGCATAGCGGTGGGTGTTGTTCAGGACCCGCGTCGACTTGCCGAGCTCGCCCACCATGGTGTTGGCGAAGTTCTTCGAGAGGTTCATGGTCTCCCGTTGGGCCAGGTCGATCAGGATCATGCTGACGTCCGGGCTCTGGCCGTCCAGGTTCACCCCGCTCAGCACGTCGGCCTTGTTCTCCTTGGCCGCCAGCGCTTCGGCCTCGGCGTCGGAGGCCGTCTCGGAGAGGGTGTAGACCGAGGCCCCGCGCACCCTCCTGCTCTTGTTGATGTTGGCGTGGAGCGAGATGAACAAGTCGCCCCCGGCCTCCTCGCCGCGGGCCACGCGCCGGCGCAGCGGCAGCACCACGTCGCTGTCGCGCGTCATGACCACGCGGTAGCGACCGCCCGCCAGGAGCTGGCGCCTGAGCTCCCGCGCATACTGCAGGACCAGGTCCTTCTCCGCCACGCCCGAGACCCCGGTGGCTCCGGGATCGACCCCGCCGTGCCCGGCGTCGATCACCACCGTGGGCCGCCGGTCGCTCGGCGGCTTGCCCGGCGCGCTCGGCCCGGCCACCGCCTGGATCGCGGGCAAGGGGGCGCGGGAGACGATCTTGCGGCTGTTCTTCGTGCGGAAGGCGCTGCGGCTGACCGTCTGCAGGTCGATCACCAGCCGGTGCGTGGCGTACTTGCCGTCCGGCCGCAGTATCTGCACCTTCCTGAGCTTGACCGGCGTCTTGACGTCGAGCACGACGCGGCTTCGACCCGGCTGAAACAGGCCGAAGCGCAGGTCCTCGATCACCCCCTTCCCGCGCGGCACCCCCTCGGGCGGTATCCGCCAATCCACCTCGGGCAGGTCGATGACCACCCGGTAGGGGTCTTGCAGCGTGAAGATCTCGAACGCCGGCGCCTGCGACAGTTCCAGCACGAAGCGCGTCATGTCGGGATGCGGGCCGACGCGCGCGGCCGTCACGCTCGGCTTCGCCAAAGAAGCCGGGGCGGCTGCCACGAGGCAGAACAGGAAGACTACAAGCCGTTTCATTGCACGCCGTTCAAGCGAGATATAGCACGAGTTCTTGATTAGTCCACTAGATATAGCCAAACACTTTCCGCCGCACCCTCCGCAGGCATCTCCTCGCGCGCCCGGCGCCACTCCCAGCGCCAAACGCCGAACACCGACAAATCGATTGTGATATGGGGTGTCCGTGCCTATTCTACATGTGTTACCGACTCGTGCTACGGTGACCGGATCGACATCCTGAATCCATGGCACGGCCGGCTAGGCGCCGTTCCTTCGGTCATAGCGGATCGCAAGGCGCGGTGCGGCAAGCAAGGTAACCGCGAAACATCGGCGGAATTCACTCCGCCACCGTCTCGACGGCGCAGTTGCCCGACAGGGCCGGTTCGTCGAGGCGGCTGCTCGGCGCCCTCCGGCGCCCGGAAACGAGAGAGCCACGTGAACATGAACGCGACCCCGAACAGCCGACAGAACCCGGATTCCGGGGCCGCAAACGCGCCGCGCACCGCCCTTCGGGCGGTCACCGCCGGGCGCGGATTGGAGTTTTGTCTTAATGGTCAAGCGTATGCTTATCGATGCCTCCCACCCGGAAGAGACGCGGGTGGTGGTGCTGAACGGGAACCGTCTCGAAGAGTTTGATTACGAATCAGCCGCGAGGTCTCAGCTCAAGGGAAACATCTACCTCGCCAAGGTAACGCGGGTCGAGCCCTCCCTCCAGGCGGCCTTCGTGGAGTACGGCGGCAACCGGCACGGTTTCCTGCCGTTCAGCGAAATTCATCCCGACTATTACCGGATCCCGATCGCCGACCGGGAAGCCCTGCTCGCCGAACAGGCGCGCTTCGACGACGAGGCGGGCGAGGAGTCCGATGAGGGGATCGAGGCCGAGGCGGCCGAGGGCGAGGACGACGGCCAGGCGGCAGGCGCCGCCGCGCCGGATGCGGGGCCCGACGCCGCGGAGGACGGCGCCGCGCCGGCCTCGAATGCCAAGGTCCAGGAGGTCGAGGTCGAGACCCGCGTCGACACCGTGGGCGGCGACGACGTCGAGGACGACGCCCGCAAGCGCGCCAGGCTCCTGCGCCGCTATAAGATCCAGGAGGTCATCAAGCGCCGCCAGGTGATGCTGGTCCAGGTCTCCAAGGAAGAGCGCGGCAACAAGGGCGCGGCCCTGACCACCTACCTGTCCTTGGCCGGACGCTACTGCGTGCTCATGCCGAATACCGCCAGAGGTGGCGGCATCAGCCGCAAGATCGGCAGCGCGTCGGACCGGCGGCGCTTGAAGAAGGTCGTCTCCGAGTTCGACATTCCCGACGGCATGGCCGTGATCGTGCGCACCGCCGGCAGCGAGCGCAGCAAGGTCGAGATCAAGCGCGACTACGAATACCTCATGCGCCTCTGGAGCGGGATCCGCGACACCACGCTGCAGTCCACAGCGCCGGCGCTGATCCACGAGGAGGCGAACCTGATCAAGCGCGCGATCAGGGACCTCTACAGCCGCGACATGGACGAGATCCTGGTCGAAGGCGATGGCGGCTACAAGGCGGCCAAGGACTTCATGAAGAACCTGATGCCGAGCCACGCCCGGCACGTCAAGCAGTACAAGAACCCGAGCGTGCCGCTGTTCTACCACTACAAGGTGGAAGGCCAGCTGGACGCCATGCACAGCTCGAGCGTGCAGCTCAAGTCGGGCGGCTACATCGTCATCAATCCGACCGAGGCCCTGGTCGCGATCGACGTCAACTCGGGCAAGGCGACGCGCGAACGGCACATCGAGGAGACCGCGCTCAAGACCAACATCGAGGCCGCGGACGAGGTCGCCCGCCAGCTTCGGCTGCGCGATCTGGCCGGCCTCATCGTCATCGATTTCATCGACATGGAGGAGTCGCGTCACAACCGCGACGTCGAGCGCAGGTTCAAGGACGCGATGCGCCACGACCGGGCCCGCATTCAGTTCGGCCGGATCAGCCCCTTCGGGCTGCTCGAGATGTCGCGCCAGCGCCTGCGGCCCAGCCTGTTCGAAACCTCGACCGAGCCCTGCGGCCGTTGCGCCGGGACGGGGTTCCTCCGCTCGACCGACTCCACGGCGCTCCATGTGCTGCGCGTCCTGGAGGAGGAGGGCATCCGCCGGGGCGGCGGCGAGCTCAACATGGCCCTGCCGACCGACGCGGCGCTCTATCTGCTGAACCAGAGACGCGCGCGGCTGACCGATATCGAGCAGCGCTACGGCCTCGAGATCCGGGTCGAGCGGAACGACAGCCTGGTCGCGCCCGACTACGATCTGGAGCGCCTCAGCACCACGGGTCCGGCGGTCCTTCCCGCGACGGAAGCGGCCGCGGAGCCGGCGGAAGACGGCGACGACCGCAAACGCCGCGGCCGCCGGCGCCGGCGCCGAAAGGACGAAGAGCCCGGCGCGACGGTCGAGCCGCTCGCCGAAGTGGCGGCCGGAGACGAGGAAGCGCCCGGCGAGGAAGCACCGGCCGACGAGGAGCTGGCTGCCAGGCCGCCGGAGCGCGACGACGGCGATGACGAGCGCCGGCCGCGCCGGCGCCGCGGCAAGCGCGGCGGGCGGCGGCGTTCCAAGCGCCGGCGTGATGCCGAGGAGGCCGCAACGGCGGAACCGGCCGGCGAAGCCGCCCCCGAGGCCGCCCCCGAGTTCGCCCCCGAGTTCGCCCCCGAGTTCGCCCCTGGCCCCGGCGCCGAGGAGATGGCCGCCGAGTTCGGCGAGGCCGAGGCGGGCGAGGCCTTTGCGGCCGAACCGCCGCCCGCGGAGCAGGCCGCAGCCGAGGCCGTCGCGGCCAAGCCGCGCAAGCCGCGGCGTCGGACACGCAAGGCCGCGGAAGAGGCGCCTCGCCCCGACGCGGGCGAAGCCGAAGAGGCTGCAGTGACCCCAGCGGCCGCGGAGGCTCCGGACGGCGCGGACGCCCCGGCCGCACAGGAGGCCGGCAGCGAGCCGGCGCCCGCCAAGAAGCCCCGGCGGCGCACGGCGGCAAGAAAGCCGGCGCCTGCCAAGGCGCGCGCCAAAAGCCCGGCCCGAAAGCCCCGCAAGCCCAAGGCGGCGGAGGCCGAGCCCGCCGAGTCCGCCGCCGCGGCGGCCGAAGCCCCCCCGCCCGCCGCCGCCCCGGCGGAGAGCGGCGGGTCGCCGGCGTCCACCGGCAACGGCGAGCACGTTTGGCAGCCGCCGGCACCGCCGGCGGCTGGACCGGCCCTGGATCAGGCCGCCGGCCCGGACACCGCCGACGACCCGAACCGCCCCAAACGCCGCGGCTGGTGGCAACGCTTCGTGTGACCTGACGCCGCCGGGACCCGAAAGGTCCTCGCGGAGTTTCCGAAATGGGGTCAGCGACTGTGTTGCTGACCCCGCTTCTTTTGGCGAGTGGGCAAAGTCACATTCGCAAAGGCCCGCATATTGGACAATGAGAGGGCAAGTCCGATCGGGAGGTCGTCATGGACTTAACGGATACGAAAATCGCGGCCGCCGTCATCGCTGCCATGATCGCCCTCGTTACGGCGCTTCTTGGGAACTTCGTCGGGTATCGGATGCAGCGCCGCCAGTTCGAGATGGATCGGGAACGTGATTCGAAGCGAATCAAAGATGAGCTGCAAGCCGATTTAGAGCTTCACAACGAGAAGATTCGCACCGAGTTCATGGCCGAGCAGGTCGCCCGCAAACTTCTGGAGGTCAAACGCTGGCCTCTCCGCAGCTTTGCAATTATCAAGCACCATCTAGGTGGTTTTTCAGACGACGAGCTTCGCCAGATCCTCGTCAAGACCGGAGCAATCCGGTTCAAATCCAAGAGCGGGCATGAGCTCTGGGGATTAATCGAACGGAACAAAAACAAACTTAGTCTCTGGAAGGTTCAAACGGATCCGGAAACCGTACCCTACAACGAGCTGTACGGGGGTAGCGACGCGGCGGCCGGACCGACCTACGACGGGGTCGCCCCTTAGCTCCTGCGGTGACCGGCTCGAAAAAGGGGTCAGGTCTTGTTTTAATGTTTTTTATGGCACGCGCTCTGCCACCTATCCCGACCGTCGCGCAACGAAGACCCGGGCGCGTGACCTCGCGTGGCGACCCGGCTGGCCCTGGCTCCAAGCGGGCCGGCGCGATGCCATGGAATTGGGCGCGGCGCTCGGCTACGCTACCCCAACAAGGGAGAGGTCCATGGAGCGCCGCCTCGCCGCGATCCTTGCCGCCGACGTGGCCGGCTACAGCCGGCTCATGGAGGCCGACGAGGAAGCGACGGTTCGCGCGCTGAGCGCGTGCCGACAGGTCGTCGACGGGCTGGTCGCGAACCATCGCGGCCGGGTGTTCGGCAGCGCCGGCGACAGCGTCGTCGCCGAATTCCCGAGCCCGGTCGAGGCGGTGCGCTGCGCCGTCGATATTCAGCGCGAGCTCGAGATCCTCAACGCCGATCGGCCCGAGGATCGGCGCATGCGCCTTCGCATCGGCGTCAACCTCGGCGACGTGGTCGTCGAGGGCGAAAACCTCCTCGGCGATGGCGTGAACATCGCGGCGCGCCTCGAAACGCTTGCCGAGGCCGGGGGCATCTGCCTCTCGCGTCCGGTTTTCGACCAGATCAAGAAGCGGCTCGATCTGGGGTATGAAGACCTTGGCGAGCACGCGGTCAAGAACATCGCCGAGCCGGTCCGGGTCTACCGCGTGCTGAGCGAGCCGGAGGCGGCCGGCAAGATCATCGGCGAAACGACGCGAGCGGAGCGGTCATGGGCGCGGGCGGGCCTCACGGTGGCCGTGGTCGTGCTCGTCGCGGTGGCCGCCGCGATTGCATGGCTGAGGCCGTGGCAGCCGGCGGTCGAACCGGCATCGGTCGAGCGGATGGCCTTCCCGCTTCCCGAAAAGCCGTCGATCGCCGTGCTGCCCTTCGACAACCTGAGCGGCGACCCCGGCCAGGACCACATGGCCGACGGCCTCACGGAAGACATCATCACGGCGCTCTCCCAGGTCTCCAGCCTGTTCGTGATCGCCCGCAACTCGACCTTCGTCTACAAGGGAACGCCGGTCAAAGTGCAGCGGGTCGCGGAGGACCTGGGGGTGCGCTACGTGCTCGAGGGCAGCGTCCGGACATCGGGCGACCAGGTGCGCATTGCCGCCCAGCTCGTCGACGCGCTGACCGGAAACCACCTCTGGGCCGAGCGATACGACCGGAACATGACCGAGGTTTTCGCCCTGCAGGACGAGATCACCGACCGGATCGTCGTGGCCTTGCGCATCAAGCTGACCGAGGGCGAGCAGATGCGCGTCCATCGAAAGCACACGCGCAGCCTGGCGGCCTGGAATCTCCTCGGCAGGGGTGTGGAGCACTTCAACCACACGACCAAGACCGGCAACGCCGACGCCCGCCGGTGGTTCGAGAAGGCCCTCGAGGTCGACGGACGCTACGCCCTGGCCTACGCGCTCCTCGCCTGGACCCACTGGCACGACGCTTTTCACCGATGGAGCGAAAACCGAGAAGCGTCTCTCGAGCGCGCCTCGGTCCTGGCCGAGAAGGCGCGGGCCCTGGACGACGCGTTGCCCGACGTCTATGCGCTCCAGGGCGCCATTCATCTGTTGCAGGGGCGATTCGACGCCGCCCTGGCCGCGGGGAAGAAGGCCGTCGCCCTGAATCCCAACCATGCGACCAACACGGCGATCCTCGCCCTGATCCTCCAGAACGCCGGTCGGCCGCAGGAGGCCATTCGGAGGTTCAAGACGGCGATGCGACTCAGCCCCTATTATCCGGCTTGGTTTCTGGAGGTCCTGGGCTTCTCCTACCTCGCCGCCAAGCAGCCGGACGAGGCGCTTGTCGCCTTCGGGACGTTCCTGGAGCGCGAGCCCGGCGCCGTGCACGCCGCCCATGCCCACGTCGGGCGCGCGCTCGCCCACCACGCGCTCGGCCGGGACGACGCGGCGCGCGCCGCGGTCGCCAAGGCCGTCGAGGCCGACGCCGGAATCTCGCTGACGCATTTCAAGAAACTCAAGCTCGACAAGACAAGGGCGGAAGACGAGAGCGGGCTCGCCGTCCTGCGCAGCCTGGGTCTGCCCGAATGAGCGCGCCGGTCTTTTCGGGCTTGCCGCGCCGGGCGCGCTTCGGCCCATGGCCAAAAGGCGGCTTTCCCATCTCTCGGCCGTCGCGGTAGGATCCGGTGCCACCGGGCATGTCTTCGTTGCACAGCGGATCGGAGGTCGCCGTGAGCATGGAAGGGTCGCACCGAGATCGTCGCATAGACTACATCGAGTTCGCTGTCGCAGACATCGCCCGATCGAAGGCCTTCTATGGAACGGCGTTCGGCTGGACCTTCACCGACTATGGACCGGACTACTGCGAGTTCTCGGACGGTCGTTTGAAGGGCGGGTTCGACGCCAGCGGACCCGTGAGGCCGGGCGGACCTCTCGTGGTTCTCTACGGCTCCGACCTTTTGGAGATCCTGGGCCGCATCGAAGCCGCCGGAGGTAAGATCGTCAAACCGATTTTCGAGTTTCCCGGCGGCCGCCGCTTCCATTTCACCGACCCCGACGGCTACGAGCTCGCCGTCTGGAGCGAAACCTAGAAAAGGATCGAGCCCGCCTTCGGATCGCTTTCCCCGTTCAGGCCTCGACCGATGACGGTCGGCTGCCAGGGGCAAAGCCGAAGGAGCCGGCCCAGAAAAGCGGGGGTCGAGGCATGGACTTCGGGTGATCGGGGTAGAGCAAACCACCTGGGCCGGCCGGCGGAACGGCAAGGTCTAGCCATCACCAGAAGTTACTTGTCAAAATCGGCCACCATCCCACTGGATGCCGGCGAGAGGAATCGTGCACGCGTGGATTCATACTCTGGATCGCGGCATCCAAGAATGATCTGGAGTTTCGTCGCGATTGCACTCGGTTGATATGAGCGGCCTCAGATCTCTGTCTCCCAACCCGCCTTTATCCGCTCGATTTCCCAACTCAAACTCGCGTGCTGAAGAACTGGGTCCCCACTGTCCCATGGCTGAACACTCCAGCGGCCATGGCCACTCTCTTTACGGTCAATATAAAAGTGATGGTTTTGTTTCTCGATCGCATTGATCGCAGCCTTCAGAAGTTTCCGCATGTCCTCCCGGGGCTCCACTTTCAAGGCGTCACGCATTGCAGGCAGGACTGATCGGTCAAGGCTATATGCCAACACCTGGTGAGCTCTGTAGCGAACCGTATACGACCGATCATGAAGCGCTCGCAAGCCGAGCCGCCGCGCGGTGTTGCTTTCTCGCGCCTCGAAAATCGCGGAACGTACGTAATCGCGCCGATCCTCCGCACGCCTTGCCTGCTCATAGCATTCCAGGAGGGCGGCCGACCAGAACTCCGGGCCCAGGGCCTTGAGCCGTACCCTGACGGAATTAGGGCCCTTGCCGCTCTTGAGAAGGCTGGTCAGGCGCTGGACTTCTGTTTCCGCGTCCTGGATCGAGGCGCAATAGCGGCGGGCGTAGGGTTTGCTCACCGCTTCCATCTGCCGGATCGCCTCGTCCTTAGGCAGAGGAGGATATTTGCTCTTGATCCCAGGAAATGTGCTGCCCATCCATCAAACAATACCTCGGCAAATCCCATTACCCAATGACCACTGTACCCAAAACTCTAGATAGTCCGGCCCATCATGCAGGTAAGCCCCATGGCCAGCAGTTCCGCTTAGGGTCATCTCCGGCCCTGCCCACTCGACCCGCGACGGGTCGGCTGCCAGGGGTCGAGCGGAAGGAAACCGTCGAAAGCTGACCTTCAGGCTCGCGCTCCAGCTATCGGGGGTATTGCTGTCGCGGCCGGCGGCATCTCAGGTAGGCTCTTCCTAGCCAA
>CAMYKD010000114.1 GCA_947258885.1 uncultured Kiloniellales bacterium
CAAGCCGTCCTCAACCTGGCGATCGCCCAGACCCTGGCGGGATCGCGCAAGGCGCTCGACGACCTGGCGGGGCGCTACGGCGCGGCCATGGCCGAGACCCCGCGGAGCGGCGCATTCGCGCTGCTGGTCAGCGACTTCGACCGGGCGGACATCACCAAGGTGACCGAGGAACTCGAAGGCATCGAGCAGGTTCAGGCCTTCATGGCCGGCTACAAGGCGCGCATCGCCGATGCCGGGCTGAGCAAGGTCAACTAGCCCGGTTGCGAATGATAGCCACGCACGCCTGTGAATCGGCGAATTGCAGCAACAGCTTCCCAATCGGATCGGTGTTCAAACGTCGGCAGACTTTGGTTTGACCCAGGTCAATGCCGGTCCATGCTCCGCCCGTCTAGGTAACCCGTCAGCCCACCCCCCTGATCCCGGGAGACCGCCATGGCGAAGACGATTCTGGTGGCGACGGACGGCTCGGACCATGCGAGGAAAGCGGTCGCTTTAGCCGGCGACCTGGCGAAACTGCACGGCGGCCGCCTGGTCTTGCTCCACGTGCTGCTGCGCGACAAGGAGCCGGGCGAGCTGCGTCGCCTGGCCGTGGTCGAATCGCTCGACCCGGCGCTTCGGAACGCTCTGGAAGACGCCGATCCTGCCATAGCCGATGCTTCAGTGCCGGCCTGGGCTCCGGCGATGGATCCCGAGTCGGTGCCGAGCGGCGTGTCCGACGAGATTCTGGGCGCAATCGGCAAGGGCATACTCGAAGAGGCCAAGCCGATCGCGCGGGCCAAGGGGGTGGCCGACATCCAGTGCTGTCTCGACGGCGGCAGGGCAGTGGACAGCATCCTTGGCGTCGCCGAGCGCGAAAGCGCCGACATCATCGTGATGGGCCATCGCGGGCTGCGCAACATCGACGCCATCACCTTCGGCAGCGTCTCCAATGAGATCAGCCGGCGCGCGCCCTGCGACGTGGTGATGATCAAGTAGCCGGCGCGTCCGGCCCGGAAGGCCGCCGTGAAGTCCGCTCCCGGGCTGGGCGGCGCTACGTCCCGTAGCTCTGCACCAGGGAGCCGGCGACCAGGTACCAGCCGTCGACCAGGACGAAGAAGATCAGCTTGAAGGGCAGCGAGATCATGACCGGCGGCAGCATCATCATGCCCATGGACATGAGGATCGAGGCGACCACCATGTCGATCACCAGGAACGGCAGGAACAAGAGGAAGCCGATCTCGAAGGCGCGCTTCAGCTCGCTGATCATGAAGGCCGGGATCAAGGCCCTGAGCGGCGTCTCCTCGGGCTCGTCCAGCGCCTCTTCGCCGGATATGTCGAGGAACAGCTCGAGGTCCTGCTCGCGCACGTGTTTCAACATGAAGGTGCGCACCGGCTCGGCGGCGAGGTCCAGCGCCTCGACCTCCGTGACCTCCTCGGCGATCAGGGGCTCGAGCGCCTCGTCGTAGACCAGCTGCAGGGTCGGCATCATGACGAAGGCGGTGAGGAACAGCGCCAGGCTGATCAGCACCGAGTTGGGCGGCGTCTGCTGGATGCCCAGCGCGCTGCGCAGGAAGGACAGCACCACGACGATCCGGGTGAAGGAAGTCATCATCACCAGGATCGAGGGCGCCAGGCTGAGGATCGTGATGAGGGCGACCAGCTGCAGGATCCGGCTGGTCGTCGACCCGCCCCCGCCGCCGAGCTCCAAATTGAGGCTCTGGGCCAGCGCCGGCTCCACGCCCGCGGCGAGGACCGTCAGCAGCGCCGCGGCGGGCCAGGCAAGGCGCCTCATGCCGGCTCTCCCGCCCGCTCTTCCGCCGGCGCCTCGCCCGGGCCCGGCGTCTCCGGCGCCGCGATGCCGGCTTCCAGCAGCAGGTCCTGGCCGGCGCCCAGCAGCACCAGGTGCTCGGCCGCGTCGCGGCGCAGCAGGACCAGCTTGCGGCGCGCGTCCAGCGGCATCACCTCGACCACGGCAAGCCGCCGCGCCCGGCCGGTGTTGGGCGTCAGCTTGCCGCCCAGGCCGAAGCGCCGGGCCGCCCAGGCGAGCGCGCCGATCAGGCCCAGGACGAAGACCAGGGCCAGCACGAACTTGAAATAGACGTCGAGGTCCATGGCGGCGGGCGGCCCGGTCACGTCCCGCCCGTCGGGCGCGCCCGCGGGTCGTCGTCCGTCGCGGCCTCCGTCCGGTCGTCCGGGCCGCCGGCCATCGCGCGGACCTCGGCGGCCAGTCCGTCCAGCTCGTCCCGCAGCTTGAGCAGGACCGGGCCGTAGCGCAGCGCTTCCTCCCGGGGGCGGGCCGCGATCTCCGCGCAGAGCGCCTCGACCCGTTCCTCGAAGGCCGCCAGGCCGAGGTCGCGGCCGGCCGCGAGGTGGGCCCGGGCCTCGGCGACGGCCAGGCCCAGCTGGGCCAGCTCTTCGCCGATCGACGCCGGCGGGCTCACGGCGCGTCCCCCGGCGCGTCTCCCGGCCCGTCTCCCAAGGGGACCTCGCTGTCGACCTCGATCGCGGCCAGGATCTCCGCCAGGTCGGCATCGCTGCGCACCTTGACGCCGCGGTCGAAGGCGATCGCCAGGATCTGCTCGGCCAGCTTGCCGCGGCCCTTGGCGACCACGCGCGGCGCGCGGGCCGGGCCTTCCCGCAGCGCGACGGCCAGCGGGCGCCGGCCTTGGGTCTCGGCGGTCTCCGGCGGGGAGAGGGTCGTCTCTTCGGCCATGGTTCGTGTTCTACGTCCCAGGTTGTCGATTGCGCGACGTCCGGTAAAGCGCTTTGCCGCCACCAAGACCTAATCCTGGGGTATTAACCTTAATGAATTATTTAGACTGTCCGCCGCTGGGTCCTTCGCCCGGCCCGGCCGGGGCTCACTCCGGGGGCTTTTCGACGGCTTCCTGCTCGGTCCTGGCGCCGGCTTCCTTGGTCGCCTCGGCGGCGCGCTGCTCGGCCTGGATGCGCTCGAAGATCTCGCGGCGCAGGACCGTGGCGGTCGACGGGAAGGTGAAGCCGAGCTTGATCGACTTGCCGCGAATGTCGATCACGGTCACCTCGATGTCGTCGTTTATAATGACTGACTCGCCGACCTTGCGTGTCAGATAGAGCATCGGCTGTCTCTCGCCTTTCCGCGGTCGAGCGGCGCCGACGGTAGCGCCCCCACAATTTGTCGGACAATTAAATCATCTTTTACGGATCATTAATAGGCCGCGCTTGATAATCGCGCGGGCCTTTGTGTCGATTTCGGCCGCAACGGAGCGCGCGGGCACGCGTGGGAGACCAGATGGACGGTAAACTCAGCATCTTCGACGCGCTCGCCCGGCGCATGGCCTGGCTCGGTCAGCGCGAACAGGTTCTGGCGCAGAACGTCGCGAACGCCGACACTCCCGACTACGTGCCGCAGGATCTCGAGCACGGCCCCTTCGCGCGCCAGCTCGCGCGCAGGCTGGCGCCGGTCGAGCCCGCGGCGACCCACCCGGACCATCTCCGCGGCGCAGGGGGCCGGGCCGAGCGCCCGGCCGACAGCGAGGACCAGCGCGAGCGCTTCGAGACCGCGCCTTCGGGCAACGCCGTCGTGCTCGAGGAGCAGCTGATCAAGGTGGCCGAGACGCAGATGGACTATCAGACCATGACCAACCTGTACCGCAAGCACATGCAGATGATCCGCATGGCGCTGGGCCGCGGGGGCTAGGTCGTGGCCGGACAAAAGGAAGGCTGAGCCATGGACCTCGTCAAGGCGCTCAACGTTTCGGCTTCGGGCCTGAAGGCGCAGGGCACGCGCCTCCGGGTCATCGCCGAGAACATCGCGAACGCGGATTCGACGGCCCAGCAACCGGGCGCCGAGCCCTATCGCCGCCGGGTCGTGACCTTCGGCAACGTGCTGGACCGCGAGCTCGGCGCCCAGACGGTGCGCGTCGGCGGCATCGTCCCGGACCGGAGCGAGTTCAGGCGCCGCTTCGAGCCGGGCCATCCGGCGGCCGACGACAAGGGCTATGTCCTGACGCCGAACGTCAACAGCCTGTTGGAAGTGGCCGACATGCGCGAGGCCCAGCGCAGTTACGAGGCCAACCTGAAAGTGATCCAGTCGTCGCGCGCGATGTTGCAGCAGACCATCGACATCCTGCGTTGATACCTTTGGTACGACCCACCCTTCGTACGGCCGCCAGAAGGGCGGCCGTTTCCCAGCCAGAACGGCGAAGCCGGGGGCGTAACCGGCCCATCAGGAGGCTTAGTATCAGGCCATGACCGTGAACCTGAACGACGCGATCTCCGCCTATCTCGGCGCGGCGCGCGGCGCCGGCCCGGATGGACTCGATCCGCGCGACAAGGCCCAGAGCGGCGACTTCGCCGGCGCCCTGCGCGAGGTCGCCGAAGACGCGGTCCAGGCGTTGCGCGAGGGCGAGGCGGCCTCGTTGAAGGCAGCGGCCGGCAAGGCCGACATCACCGACGTCGTGACCGCCGTGAGCCAGGCCGAGATCACCCTGCAGACCGTGGTCGCGGTGCGCGACCGGGTCATCCAGGCCTATCAGGATATCCTGCGCATGCCGATCTGACCGGCATCGGCCGGCGCCTCCGCTGCCTTTCCAAGAAGCCCTACGCCCATGAATGCCACCGATGTTCTCGAGGTTTCGCGCGAAGCCGTGATCGTCATGCTGAAGGTCGGCGCGCCGATCCTTTCCATGGCGCTCCTGGTCGGCCTCACCGTCGCGCTGTTCCAGGCGCTCACCCAGATCCAGGAGATGACCTTGTCCTTCGTGCCGAAGATCCTGGTCATCTTCGTCTCCCTTCTGGTGCTGATGCCCTTCATGCTCTCCACGATGACCGCCTTCGGCCAGAGCCTGATGGACCGCATCGTCGCGCTGGGTTAGGCCCGCCATGCTCGCGGCCCTGCTGCCGGCCGAGATCTTCGGCGTGCTGCTCGTCTTCGTCAGGGTCGGCGCGGCCATGATGCTGCTGCCCGGCATCGCCGAGCCCTACGTGTCGGCGCGCGTGCGCCTGTTGCTGGCGTTGCTGCTTTCGCTTCTGGTGGCGCCGGTTCTGTCCGGCGCCCTGCCGGCCCTGCCGAGCAGCCCGGTGGCGCTCGCCCTGCTGATCCTCGGCGAAGCCGCGATCGGTCTCTTCATCGGCACGGTGGCACGATTCTTCATCGCGGCGCTGACCACGACGGGCATGATGATCGCCTACATGTCCGCGCTGGCCAATGCGCTGATCAACGACCCCAGCGCGGCCCAGCAGGGCTCGATCGCGGGGTCCTTCCTGACCATCGTCGCCCTGCTCGTGATCTTCGCCCTCGACCTGCACCACCTGATGCTGAGGGCGCTGGTCGAGAGCTACCAGCTCTTCGTTCCGGGCGAGGTACTGCCGCTCGGCGATTTCGCCGACATGATCGCCCGCGTGATGTCCAAGACCTTTCTCCTGGCCTTCCAGCTGGCCACGCCCTTCATCGCGGCGGCGACGATCTTCTATCTGGGCGTCGGTCTGTTGGCGCGCCTGATGCCGCAGGTGCAGGTCTTCTTCGTCGCCATGCCGCTGCAGATCACGCTGGGCCTGGTCGTGATGTCGCTCGCGGTGCCCTTCATCATCAGCTGGTTCGCCGGCAGTCTCGAGGAGACGCTGCTGCCCTTCGCCGGCGGCGCCGCGCCGTTCTGAGCCATGGCCGAAGACCGTCAGGACGACTCGCAAAAAACCGAGGAGCCGACTCACAAGCGGCTGCGCGAAGCCCGCGAGAAGGGGCAGATCGCCAAGTCGCAGGAGGTTGGCCACTGGTTCATGATCCTCTCCTTCACGATCGCGGTCGGCTATCTCGCGCCGGGGGTGGCCGGGGGCATCGCCGAGGCGCTCTACGGCTTCCTGGCACGGCCGCACGCGATCGCCGTGGACGGCGAGGGGCTGCGCGACCTCTTCGCCGAGACCGCGGGCCTCTTGGCCCTGGCGCTGGCGCCGCCCATGCTCCTGGCCATGGCCGCCGCCTTGGCGTCCGGCCTGATTCAGAGCGGCTTCGTCCTGAGCCTGGAGCCGACCAAGCCCAAGCTCGAGAAGATCTCGCCGCTGCGCGGCCTGCAGCGTCTGTTCTCGGCGCGCGCGCTGGCCGAATTCGTCAAGGGGCTGGTCAAGCTCGCCATCGTCGCCGCGGTGATCGGCCTGCTGCTCTGGCCCGAGCGGCGGCTGATCCCCGCCGTGGTGAGCATGGAGCTCCCGCAGTTCCTGGAGCTGATTCAATCGCTGGGTCTGCGGGTGCTGATCGCCGTGCTGGCGGTGATGTCGGTGATCGCCGGGCTCGACTTCCTGTTCCAGAAACACCAGCACGACAAGCAGTTGCGCATGTCCAGGCAGGAAGTGAAGGACGAGTTCAAGCAGACCGAAGGCGACCCGATGGTCAAGGCCCGGCTGCGCCAGATCCGCGTGGAACGGGCCCGTCAGCGCATGATGGCGGCGGTCCCCGAGGCCGATGTCGTGATCGCCAACCCGACCCACTTCGCGGTGGCGCTCAGCTACGAGCTGGGGTCGTCCGGCGCGCCCAAGGTGATCGCCAAGGGCGTCGATTCGCTGGCGCTCAGGATCCGCGAACGGGCCGAGGAATGCGACGTTCCGGTGGTCGAGAACCCGCCTCTGGCGCGTGCGCTCTGCGAGGGGGTCGAACTCGATCAGGAGATTCCGCCGGTTCACTACAAGGCGGTGGCCGAGATCATAGGTTACGTGATGCGCCTGAAGGGCAGGATGCCGGCCCGGCGGCCTCACTGAAGCGAGGGGCCGGCGTTGGGGGCGGCGGTCTTGCGGCGCGGGCGGAGGTGATGGATAAACATGCGCGTTGTGGATATAGACTAGATCGGTGATGGAGCCCTTGGGAACATCGCATCGTGCGCTCGCCCTGTTCGCCTCGACGACGGCGGCGAGCCTGGGGTTCGGGTCTTCGCCGGCGCTGGCCGCCGGTGGGGGCGGTTTCTCGGCGCCCGCCGTCGCGCTTCTCGTGCTCCTGGGCGCGGTCCTGGGGGGTGCGGCGGCCACCTTCTGGAGGCTGCGCAGGATCTCCCTGCTCCGCGATGCCCTGGCATCGGTCCCGCGGCCGCGTCAGATCGTCGATTCGAAGGGTCGGACGTCTTATGTGAACCTGGCGTTTGGCCGGGCCTTCGGCGATACGGACCGGCCGACGCCGGACATCCTCGGCGAGCGCGCGGCCGACCCGGAGTCGCGGAGGCAGATCGAGCGGCTTGCCGAAGCGGCGCGGCGCGGCGAGTCCGGGCAGGCCGAGATCCGGGTGCGGCGGGGCGGGGGACCGCAGCCGGGTGAGGCCGTCGAGGACGATAACGTCGCATGGCTTTACGTCGCGGCCTATCCGGTCGAGGGGCAGCCCGGGTCCGCGTTCTGGTTCGTCGACGACCTGATGCCCGAGCGGCAGATGGAGCAGGTCGTCCGTGCGGAGCAGCAGCGCTTCGTCGACCTGCTGCACAACGCGCCGATCGGTTTCTACTCGGTCGATGCGGAGGGGCGGTTCCTGTTCGCCAACCGAACCTTGGCCGGCTGGCTCGGTCTGGCGCGCGAGGACCTCGAAGGCGGCCGGCGGCTCCACGATGTGCTCGCCCAGAAGCCCCCGCAGGGTACGTCGCCCGGCGATCCCCTCGGCGACGGCGCCGGGCAGGGCGAGGCGGTGCTGCAAGCCGAAGGCGGGAGGACGTTTCCCGCGCTCGTCGGCCAGACCGTCGAGCGCGACGCCGGGGGCCGTGCGCTGCGCACCCGCGCGGTGGTCTGCAACCTGTCCGAGGAGCGCGCCATGGCCGAGGCGCTCGACCGGGCGGAAGGCCGTTTCGAAAGCTTCTTCGGACAGGCGCCGGTCGGCATCGCCCTGGTCGATGGCCAGGGCGGCGTCACCGAGTTCAACGACGCGGTGCGCGTCATGGCCGGGATCGACGAGGGCAGTTCCGGCGGCATGCCGCTGGCCGATCTGGTCGCCGAGGACAGCCGGCCCCTGGTCGAGGACCTGTTCGAGCGCGGCGCCCAGGGGGCCTCGGACGGGGACGGGGCGCCGGTCGAGGTCGAGATGGCCGGCGGCGGCGCGACGGTCTGCGCGCTGTTCGTCACGCCCGTGGAGCCGGAGGCGGACGGGCCCGGCGGCTTCGTCGCCCATTTCATCGATACGACCGAGCAGAAGAACCTGGAGACGCGGTTCGTCCAATCGCAGAAGATGCAGGCCGTGGGCCAGCTGGCCGGCGGCATCGCGCACGACTTCAACAACCTCCTGACCGCGATGATCGGCTTTTCCGACTTGCTGCTGCTGCGCCACGGTCCGGGCGACCAATCCTTCGCCGACATCATGCAGATCAAGCAGAACGCCAACCGCGCGGCCAACCTGGTGCGCCAGCTGCTGGCCTTCTCGCGCCAGCAGACGCTGCAGGCCAAGGTGCTCAACGTCACCGATATCCTGGCGGAGCTGTCCCACCTGCTGCGCCGCCTGATCGGCGAGAACATCGACCTCAAGATGATCCACGGCCGCGATCTCGGCATGATCAAGGCCGACGAGGGGCAGCTGGTGCAGGTGATCATGAATCTGGCGGTCAACGCGCGCGACGCCATGCCCGAGGGCGGCACGCTGACGATTCGCACCGATTCCGTCCACCTCTCGAGGACGACCAAGCGCAAGGGCGAGACCATGCTGGCCGGCGACTACACGCAGATCGAGGTCGTCGACAGCGGCTCCGGCATGTCGCGCGAAAACCTCGACCGTATCTTCGACCCCTTCTTTACCACCAAGGAGGTCGGGGCCGGCACGGGGCTCGGGCTGTCGACGGTCTACGGCATCGTCAAGCAGACCGGCGGCTTCGTCTTCGTCGCGAGCAAGCTGGGGGCCGGCACGACCTTCACGATCCTGCTGCCCTGCCATGCCGAAACGCAAAGCGATGCAGTCGACGCCAAGCTTCCCGCCGAGCCGGTCATCGACCAGAGCGGCAGCGGCACCCTGCTGCTGGTCGAGGACGAGGACGCCGTGCGCGCCTTCTCCGCCCGCGCGCTGCGCAGCAAGGGCTATGACGTGCTCGAGGCGCGCTCCGGCGAGGCGGCGCTCGAACTCCTGGATGAACAGCAGAAACCGATCGACCTCTTGATCACCGACGTGGTGATGCCGCGGATCGACGGGCCGACCCTGGTGCGCGAGGTGCGCGGCCAGCGGCCCGACCTCAAGGTGATCTTCATCTCGGGCTATGCCGAGGACGCGTTCAGGAAGCGCCTCGACCAGGGCGCCGGCATCCACTTCCTGCCCAAGCCCTTCTCCTTGAAGCAGCTGGCCGGCAAGGTGAAGGAGGTCATGCGCGACACCGCCGCGTGAGGCGGCGGTCCGCTACTTGGGTCCGCCACTTGGGTCCGCCACTTGGGTCCGCCACTCGACCGGGATCCGGCGGGGCTGGCGCGCCGCATTTTTGTTCTCTTTTTATTCTTTTCCCTTGCCAAGAGGAGAACAAAGAGGGTACACTCGCCTTCGTTGCAGTCGCATCACCCCTATGGGATAAGAGAGGTCGGTCATGTCGCAGAACGTGTTGCGTCTCGTCGAGAGGGAGTCCGTGGACAAGAAGAAGGCATTGGAGGCCGCGCTGGGCCAGATCGAGCGCGCTTTCGGCAAGGGGTCGGTCATGCGTCTCGGCGAGGACCAGGTGGTCGAGACCGAGGTCGTGCCGACCGGCTCGCTGGGCCTGGATATCGCGCTCGGCATCGGCGGCCTGCCGCGCGGCCGGGTGGTCGAGATCTACGGTCCGGAGAGCTCCGGCAAGACGACCCTGGCGCTGCACGTGCTCGCCGAGGCGCAGAAGCGCGGCGGCACCTGCGCCTTCATCGATGCCGAGCATGCGCTGGACCCGGCCTATGCCGGCAAGCTCGGGGTCGACGTGGGGGAGCTGCTGATCTCGCAGCCCGACGCCGGCGAACAGGCGCTCGAGATCGCCGACACGCTGGTGCGCTCGGGCGCGATCGACGTGCTGGTGATCGATTCGGTGGCCGCCCTGGTGCCGCGGGCCGAGCTCGAGGGCGACATGGGCGACCAGCTGCCGGGCCTGCAGGCGCGCCTGATGAGCCAGGCGCTGCGCAAGCTGACCAGCTCGATCTCCAAGTCCAACACCATGGTGCTGTTCATCAACCAGATCCGCTACAAGATCGGCGTGATGTTCGGCAGCCCGGAGACCACGACCGGCGGCAACGCGCTCAAGTTCTACGCCTCGGTCCGGCTCGACATCCGGCGCATCGGCGCGATCAAGGACCGCGATTCGGTGGTCGGCAACCAGACCCGGGTCAAGGTGGTCAAGAACAAGATGGCGCCGCCCTTCCGCGTGGTCGAGTTCGACATCATGTACGGCGAGGGCGTGTCCAAGACCGGCGAGCTGCTCGACCTGGGCGTCCAGGCCGGCATCGTCGAGAAGTCCGGCTCCTGGTTCTCCTTCGACGGCCAGCGGGTCGGCCAGGGGCGCGAGAACGCCAAGACCTTCCTCAAGGAGAACCCCGGGATCGCCGACACCATCGAACAGAAGATCCGGGAGAACGCCGGCCTCGTCGCCTCGGCGATGCTCGAGGGCCCGGACGACGGCGACGGCCCCGCCGCGGAGGCGGACGAGGGCGCCGAGGCCGAACCGGCCGGCTGACCCGACGGCCTTCGGCGGCCTGTGCCGCAGGCTACCCGACTTCCCGAGAACGCACCGAGGCCACGCCGGGCGCGATGACGGGCCGCAACACCGGCCAGGGTCGGGCGGAGCCGGTGGTATCAAACGCGCAGGATCGTTCCCTGCCGGCCGGCCCTCTTGGGCCGGCGCCAGGGTACGTACCCACGGCGGCCGCGGCCTGTTGAGCTTCATGGCCAAGATAGCTGCGACAAAATGGAGATACCGCCCGGCCGCCTGGCGAACCGGCGACCATTCCGGACTTGACGGCGACCTTGGAGATTACCCCCTCGTCAGGATTCTTATGGTCTCTCCGAAAAGTCCGGTAACCTCCAGGCATGATCTCGCCGCTCGCGAATCGGATTTACAGAAGACTGTTTGCCGCCCAGGTGATCGCCCTCGTGGGCACCGGGCTGTCGAGCATCGCGCTCGCGCTGCTGGCCTATGAGCTGGCCGGCGGCGAGGCGGGGGCCGTGCTGGGCACGGCGCTGGCGCTCAAGATGGTGGCCTACGTCGGCATCGCGCCGATCGTGGGCGGGTTCGCGCATCGCCTGCCGCGCAGGCGGCTTCTCATCATGCTCGATGTCGCGCGCGCCGGTTTCGTCGTCTGCCTGCCCTTCGTCACCGAGATCTGGCAGATCTACCTCCTGATCTTCCTGTTGAATGCCTGCTCGGCAGGCTTTACGCCGACGTTTCAGGCGACCATCCCCGACGTGCTCCCTAACGAGGCGCAGTACACGCGTGCCCTGTCTCTGTCGCGGCTCGCTTATGACCTGGAGAACCTGCTCAGCCCGTCGCTCGCCGCCCTCGCGCTCCTCCTGATGAGCTACGATGCCTTGTTCGCCGCGAACGCGGTCGCCTTCCTGGGCTCCGCGCTCCTGGTGTTTTCCGTGACCCTGCCATCCCCCCGGTCGCACGAGCACGAGGCGGGCATCTGGCACGGTTTGACTTTCGGCATCGGCGCCTACCTGAAGACGCCGCGGCTGCGCGGACTGCTCGCGCTTTCGCTCGCCGTCGCGGCGGCGGGCGCCATGGTGATCGTCAACACGGTGGTCCAGGTCCGCGACCGGCTCGGCGGTACGGAGACGGACACGGCCCTGGCCTTCGCCGCGTCGGGGGCGGGATCGATGGCCGTCGCCATCCTGCTGCCTCGGCTGCTCGACAGGATGCCGGACCGTCCCTTTATGCTGACCGGCGGCGTGCTGCTCGGCGGCGGGCTCGTTCTCGGCCTCGCGGTCCCGAACCTCCTGGCGCTTCTGCTCGTCTGGTTCGTCCTCGGCGCCGGCGCCTCGCTCGTCCAGACGCCGGCCGGCCGGTTGCTCAGGCGCTCGGCGCGGGAGGGCGACCGGCCGGCGGTCTATGCCGCGCAGTTCGCGCTGTCGCACGCCTGCTGGCTGATCGGCTACCCGCTGGCCGGCTGGCTCGGCGCCGCGTTCGGTTTGCCGACCGCCTTCGCCGTGCTCGCGGTCGTGGCCTCGGGCGCGACGGCCGCCGCCGTGGTGCTATGGCCGGCCGACGACCCCCGCGATCTGGAGCACCTGCACGAGGCGATGGCGCACGAGCACCTGCACGTCCACGACGAGCACCATCGACACGGACACGAGGGCTGGGAGGGACCCGAGCCGCACCGTCATCCTCACCGGCATGCGCCAGTGCGACACAAGCATGCTTACGTTATCGACCTTCACCACCCGGTTTGGCCCAAAGGCTAGTCGCCTCGCGCGAACTGGACAGGTCCGGGCAGGCGGGGTAAATAGCCCGGCCAACAAGCCGGCCGCTTGGGGCGAAGAATGGAACTGTTCCACTCCATGCCGCAGGGTCCGGGGCCGGAGCAGCCGGAGTAGTCAAACCCATGTCGACGGCCAACGAGATCCGCAGCGCGTTCCTGGACTATTTCGCGCGCAACGGCCACGAGATCGTGGCCTCCTCGCCGCTGGTGCCGCACAACGACCCGACGCTGCTGTTCACCAACGCCGGCATGGTGCAGTTCAAGAACGTCTTCACCGGCGCCGAGACGCGCCCCTACAAGCGCGCGGTGACCTCGCAGAAATGCGTGCGCGCGGGCGGCAAGCACAACGATCTCGAGAACGTCGGCCATACCGCCCGCCACCACACCTTCTTCGAGATGCTGGGCAACTTCTCCTTCGGCGACTACTTCAAGGACCTGGCCATCGAGCTGGCTTGGAATTTGGTGACCAGGGAATACGGCCTCGACCCGGAGCGCCTGCTGATCACGGTCTATGCGGAGGACGATCAGGCGGCCGAGCTGTGGCGCAAGATCGCCAGCCTGCCCGACAGCAAGATCCTCAGGATCCCGACCTCGGACAACTTCTGGGCCATGGGCGACACCGGCCCCTGCGGCCCCTGTTCGGAGATCTTCTACGACCACGGCCCGGAAATCCCCGGCGGGCCGCCCGGCAGCCCCGAGGAAGACGGCGACCGCTTCATCGAGATCTGGAACCTGGTGTTCATGCAGTACGAGCAGATCGCGCCTGGCAATCGGATCGATCTTCCCAAGCCCTCGGTCGACACCGGCATGGGCCTCGAGCGCATCGCCGCGGTGCTGCAGGGCACCCACGACAACTACGAGGTCGACCTGCTGCGCCACATCATCGAGGCCTCGGCCGAGGCCTCCGGGGTCGCGCCCGACGGCCCGCAGGCGGTCTCGCACCGGGTGATCGCCGACCACCTGCGCGCCACCGCCTTCCTGATCGCCGACGGCGTCCTGCCGTCCAACGAGGGGCGCGGCTACGTGCTGCGCCGGATCATGCGCCGGGCCATGCGCCACGTGCACAAGCTGGGCGTCAAGGACACCATGATCTGGCGCCTGGTGCCGACCCTGGTGCGCGAGATGGGCGTGCACTTCTCCGAGCTCAAGCGCGCCGAGGCGCTGATCACCGAGACGCTGAAGCTCGAGGAGCGCAACTTCAACCGAACCCTCGACCGCGGCCTCCCTACGGCTTCCCCCTCGACCTCACCCAGGACATCCTGCGCGGCCAGGGCCGCGGCGTGGACACCGACGGCTTCGACGCCGCCATGAAGAAGCAGCGCGAGCAGGCCAAGAAGGCCTGGGCCGGATCGGGCGACGCGGCGACGGAGGCGCTCTGGTTCGAGCTGCGCGAGCGCCTGGGCGCCACCGAGTTCCTGGGCTACGAGACCGAGCAGGCCGAGGGTCAGATTCGTGCGATCCTCAAGGACGGCAAGGAGGTCGACGAGGCGGGTCCGGGCGAGGCGGTCCAGATCGTCCTCAACCAGACGCCCTTCTACGGCGAATCCGGCGGCCAGATCGGCGATACCGGGCTGCTGGTCGGGGCCGGCGGGGCCGAGGCCAGGATCGACGATACCCAGAAGAAGCTGGGCGACCTCCACGTCCACATCGGCGAGGTGACAGAGGGCAAGCTCGCGGTCGGCGAGGCGGTGGAGCTGCGCGTCGACGCGGAGCGCCGCGCCGGCCTGCGCGTCCACCACTCGGCGACCCACCTGCTGCACGAGGCCTTGCGCCGCCGCTTGGGCGACCACGTCACCCAGAAGGGCTCGCTGGTCGCGCCCGACCGCCTGCGCTTCGACATCTCCCATCCCAAGGCGCTGACGGCCGAGGACATCCTGGCGGTCGAGGAGATGGTCAACGCCCGCATCCGCGAGAATGCCCCCACCGAGACGCACCTCATGACCCCGGACGAGGCGGTCGAGGCCGGGGCGCTCGCCCTGTTCGGCGAGAAGTACGGCGAGGAGGTGCGCGTGGTCGCCATGGGCGGCGAGGACCCGGCCAAGGGCGACCACAAGGCCTATTCGACCGAGCTCTGCGGCGGCACCCACGTGCGGCGCAGCGGCGACATCGGTTTCCTCAAAATTCTCGGCGAGGGCGCTCTGGCCGCGGGCGTGCGGCGCATCGAGGCGGTCGCCGGCGCCGCGGCGCTGGCCCATGTGGCGTGGCACGAGGCGTTGTTGAGCGAGGCGGCCGCGGCCTTGAAAACCGCGCCGGCCGAGCTGCCGGCCCGGCTCGGTGGCCTGCTGGAGGAGCGCAAGAAGCTGCAGCGCGAACTCGAGGACCTGCGCCGGCGGCTCGCCACCGGCGACGGCGGCGCGGCAAAGGCGCCGGAAGCGCGCGACGTCGCCGGGGTCCCCTTCGCCGCGCGGCTGCTCGAGGGCGTGCCGCCGCGCGACCTCAAGCCCATGGCCGACGAGCTCAAGACCCGGATCGGCTCGGGCGTCGTCGCACTGGTCGCGGTCAACGACGGCAAGGCCTCGCTGGTGGTCGGCGTGACCGACGACCTGACGGCGCAGCTCTCGGCCGTCGACCTGGTGCGCGCGGGCTCGCAGGCGCTCGGCGGCAAGGGCGGCGGCGGCCGGCCGGACATGGCCCAGGCCGGCGGCCCCGACGGCGTTCAAGCCCAGGCCGCGCTCACCGCCATCGAGGGCGCGCTCGAGGCGGCCGGGTGACCCTGGACGAGGCTGGCGGCGCCGCGCGCCGCCCCCGAAGTCGAAAATAATCTTAACAGGACTTCATTTGACACTCGGGGGCCGACATGGCTAGCTATGGCCCGGTCTTTACGCGGTCCCTTGGAGGGCCGCAGGTAAAAACAAGACAACCGTCAAGAATCGTCGAACTTTTATAGGGAGGTTGACGTGAAACGCCATATCCTGACGGCCTCTTTCGCCGTCGCCGCCACGCTCGCCGTCGCGGCGTCTGCCCAGGCCAAGACCCTCGTCTACTGCTCGGAGGGCAGTCCCGAGGGCTTCAATCCCTCGCTCTACACCGCGGGCACCACCTTCGACGCCTCGTCGCGGCCGATCTTCAACCGCTTGGTCGAGTTCGAGCGCGGCACCACCAAGATCGTGCCGGCCCTGGCCGAGAGCTGGGAGGTCTCGGGCGACGGGTTGGAATACAGCTTCAAGCTGCGCAAGGGCGTCAAGTTCCACAGCACCAAGAACTTCACGCCGAGCCGCGACTTCAACGCCGACGACGTGCTCTACAGCTTCAACCGGCAGCTCAAGGCCGACCACCCCTACCACAAGGTCTCGGGCGGCGCCTACGAGTACTTCAACGGCATGGGCATGCCCGACCTGCTGAAGTCGGTCGACAAGGTCGACGACCATACGGTCAGGTTCGTGCTGACCAAGCCCGAAGCGCCCTTCATCGCCAACATGGGCATGGACTTCGCCTCCATTCTCTCGGCCGAGTACGCGGACAAGATGTCCAAGGCCGGCACGCCCGAGAACGTCGACCTCAATCCGGTCGGCACCGGGCCGTTCCAGCTGGTCGCCTACCAGAAGGACGCGGTCATCCGCTACCAGGCCCATCCGGACTACTGGGCCGGCAAGGCCAAGATCGACAAGCTGATCTACGCGATCACGCCGGACCCCTCGGTGCGCTACCAGAAGCTCAAGGCCGGCGAATGCCATGTCATGCCCTATCCGAACCCGGCCGATCTCGAGGCCATGCGCAAGGACCCGGACCTCAAGCTGCTGGAGCAGGAGGGCTTGAACGTCGGCTATCTCGCCTTCAACACCGAGAAGTCGCCCTTCACCGACAGGCGCGTGCGCCAGGCCCTCAACATGGCGGTCGACAAGAGCGCGATCATCGACGTGGTCTTCCAGGGCGCCGGCAAGGCGGCCAAGAACCCGATCCCGCCGACCATCTGGTCCTATGACGACTCGACCAAGGACTATCCCTACGATCCGGTCAAGGCCAAGGCGCTGCTCGCCGAGGCCGGGGTCAAGAACCTCGAGACCAACATCTGGGCCATGCCGGTGCAGCGGCCCTACAACCCCAACGCCAAGCGCATGGCCGAGCTGATCCAGGCCGACTGGGCCAAGGTCGGCGTCACGGCCAAGATCGTCTCCTTCGAGTGGGGCGAATACCTCAAGCGCTCCAAGGCGGGCGAGCACGACACCGTCCTGCTCGGCTGGACCGGCGACAACGGCGATCCGGACAACTTCCTTTACGTGCTCCTGGGCTGCGACGCGGCCAAGGGGGCCAACCGGGCGCGCTGGTGCCACAAGCCCTTCGACGACCTGCTGCGCAAGGCCAAGCAGATCTCGGACGTCAAGGAGCGCACCAGGCTCTACCAGCAGGCCCAGGCCGTCTTCAAGGAAGAGGCGCCCTGGATCACCATCGCCCACTCGGTGGTCTTCATGCCGGTGCGCAAGGAGGTCCAGGACTACAAGATCGACCCCTTCGGCGGCCACATCTTCTACGGCGTGGACCTGAAGTAACGGCCGGCGCGCCCATAGACCTGTTCAGGGAAGGGGCCCTTCGGGGCCCCTTTCTTTCTCTAGGAAAATTCGACGCCGATCCTATCGCCCTCGCGCCAGCGCCGCGTGCAGCGCCGCGCCGGGCCGTCCAGGGGCTGCAGGGTGAAGGACTCCGGGCAGTCCCGGTCGGGGTCGGACAGCCGAATCGCCGCCCCGCCCTCGGACCGGTTGAGAATGACGCAGGGAAAATGGTGGTCCCCGTCTACGATCACGGCCGCCTCGATGACAGACACCCGCTCGTGACGACGGCGCTCTGCTCCGTCCCAGCCCGGGACCGCCTCGGACACGGGACCGCCGTCGGAGGCGCGGCCGATCGCCGCTTCGGATTCCCGGCCCGGCCCGTCCGCCGGCCCGTCCGCCGGCTCGTCCACCGACTCGGAGGCCAGGTCGGGCAGCAAGTCGTCGACGGACCAGGGTTCGGGCTCCGGCGCGTCCTCCGGCGCGGGGTCCGGAAGTGATGGTTCGGCGGGCGCGGGCTCGGATACGAGCCAGTCGGTCCCGGTCTCGTCCTCGGGCTCGGGCTCCGGCTCGATCGGCGCATGATTGGGCGCGGTCTCGAATTCGGACAGAGAGTCCGGCCGGCTGGCTGCGTCGCCCTCCTCGTCGGCCTCGGCTTCGATCGGCCGCCCGTCCGGCATTTGGGACGGCTCCGATCCCAGCCGGCCTGTGCCGGCCTCGTCCTGCGCTTCGGTTTCCGGCTCGGGGTCCGGAGGGGAGGGCCCGGCCAGCGCGTCACCGGTCGCCGCATCGAACTCGGATAGAGATTGCGGCCCGCCGGGCGCATCGGGTTCGTTGTCGGTCTCGGCTTCGATCGGCTCCGCGTCCGGCATTGGAGGCGGCTCGGACTCCAGCCGATCGGTCCCGGTCTCGTCCTCGGGCTCGGGTTCCGGCTCGGACGGACCGGCCGCCGCGTCATCGGGCGCGGCCTCGAATTCGAACCGAGAGTTCGGTTCGCCGGGCGCATCGGGCTCGTCGTCGGGCGCGGCCTCGACCGGCCGCGCGTCCGGCATTGGAGGCGGCTCGGACTCCAGCCAGTCGGTCCCGGCCTCGTCCTCCGCTTCGGGTTCCGGAGCGGATGGACCGGCCGGTAGGTCGCCGGACGCTGCCTTGAATTCGGATAGAGGGTCCGGCCCGCCCGACGTATCGGGCTCGTCGCCGGATTCGGCCGCGCCGCTTGGCGCGCCTTGCGGCTGCACCTGTTCCAACTCCAGCCGGTCGGTCTCGGCCACGGGTTCCGGTTCGGCGTCCGGAGCCGACGGGCCGGCGGCCTCGCTAGCGGGCGCCGTGTCGACTTCGGAGGGAGGCTCCGGATCGCCGGGCGCGCCGGCCTCGGTCCGCGGCGCGGCTGGCGGCGGGGACGGCTCCGAGTCCCGCGCGACATCTTCGATCCGGTCCGGTGCCTCGGGGTCCGGCGCCTCGGAGTCCGGCGCCGAGTCCGGCCTGCTCGAGACCGCGGGTCCGGCATCGGGTCCGGACGCGGGCTGCGGCCCGGTCGGGGCCTTCGCCCGGGCGACGACCGCCGTCCGGGCTTTCGCCGCGGCTTTGGAGAGCGGCCTGGCGCCGAGCGCGGCCTTGGCGTCGGCCGCGAACTGCGCGAGCGGCTTGGCGTCGAGAGCCGCCCGCCCTTTCGCCATGACCTTCGACAGCGGCTCGGCGGACAGCGCTCCTCGGGCCTTGGCCATGGCCTTGGAGAGCCTCCCGGCGCCGCTTTCGGCCTCGGAGTCCGGATCCGCGTCCGCCGCGGCCTTCGAGTCGGCGTCGGACCGTGGCTCGGCCGCGCAGTCCGCTTTCGGGCCGATGGCGGTCCGGGCCGTCGTCACCGCCTTCGCAAGCGCCTTGGCGCCGCGTTCGGCCATCGCCTCGGACACGGCCTGCAGGCCGGTCGGCGTTTCCGGCTCGGCCAGAAGCGCCGCCCGGGCCGCCGCTACGGCGGCCGGCCGCGGCGGCGGAGCGGTTTGCTCCGCGGGTTCGGGCGGGGTCTCGGCCTGCGTTTTCGCGGCCCCCTCCGCTTCTGGCCGGGGCGCGGGCTTGGCCTCGACCTTCGGTCTGGGCGGCGGCGCGGGCCCCTCCGCTTCTGGCCGGGGTGCGGGCCGGGGTGCGGGCGGCGGTGCGGGCGCCGCCCTGGGGGCCGCCTTGGGCTGGGCGTCGGGGAGCCGGGCCGGCCCCGGGCCGGCCGCCGGAATTTGCTGCGCGGGGCACCCTGGTTCGCGGGGCGCCGTGGCGCCCGGGGCGTCGAGGGCCGGGGCGTCGGGGGCCGGGGCGTCGGGGGCCGGATCGGGCGCGCCGATCCCCGAGCGCGCCAGGATCGCCTCCATTCGCTCGATCAGTTCCGCGATGCTGAAGGGCTTGGGGAGGAAATCCTCGACGCCCAGGCTTTCCGCCTCGGCCGACAGCTCCGGGTCGATCAGGCCGGATTGCAGCAGGACGGGCGTCTCGATGCCCTCCATCTTCATGCGCCGGACCACATGGCAGCCGTCGATGTCCGGCAGGCCGACGTCGAGCACGACGATATCGTAGGCGTTGCGCTTGGAAAGCGTCAGCGCCTCCTTGCCCAGGTCGGTGACCTCGCAGACATGGCCGTTCTCGCGCAAGGCCATCTCGACGCCCTGGGCCAACGCCTCGTCGTCGTCGACAAAGAGTACGTGCATGGCCTTCGGGTCCGTTCGCCGCACCAAATACGTTCCGGCAGGCTCGCCTACTCTAGCCTCGGGAGGTTAAGACTTTGACACCGGCCGTTTACCATGACCGACGAGTCCCACGATCGCCGGCTTCGCCTTGCTCCGCCGTCGCGATACCGGCAAAATCGCCGCGACTCCGGGCGCACGCGGCGCCACCGGACCTTTGGGAGACTGGACCATGAGCGCGGACATGACCCTGACGACCGAACTGCGGCTGCTGACCTATACGGCCTTCATCGGCCTCGTCGTTTGGATTCCCTATATCCTGGCCGCGATCAAGGTGCGCGGCCTGAGCCGGGCCGTCGGCTATCCCAGCGGCGGCACGGAGGACCTGCCCGACTGGGCCCAGCGCGGGCACCGGGCGCACATGAACCTGGTGGAGAACCTGGCGCCCTTCGCCGTGCTGGTGCTGGTCGCCCATGCCCTCGGCGTCTCGAACGCGGCGACGGTGCTGGGCGCGCAGCTGTTCTTCTGGGCGCGGGTCGTGCAGATCGGCGTCATGTACGCCGGCATCCCCTGGCTGCGCACGCTCAGCTTCGCCGTCGCCATGATCGGCAACCTGATAATTTTCGCGCAGATCCTCTACCACTGACCCGACGTTTTAAAACGGACTTTAAAACGGGGACAGTGGGCCTGTTGAGAAAGCCGGGTTTGGTTCGTTTAAAACGGGGACAGTATACTTAATTGCGGCCATGGGCAGGGATCTTGGATTTTCGTCCTCGCTTGCCGGGCCTGAGCGTGCGGCCGAGGCGCGCCTCCAGGCGCTCGAGAAAGGCCGCGC
>CAMYKD010000115.1 GCA_947258885.1 uncultured Kiloniellales bacterium
CCAGGCCGGCGGCCACGGCCGCGCGCACCTGCGCCGCATCGCATCCACTCGGCACATCGTATTCCAGAAAGGTGTTGCAGGGCGGCCCTTCGACAAAGATCCCCTCTTGCGGCGCGCTCACGGACATTCCTCCCGGTTGGCTGACGGCAGCTCCGATGATGCAGAATTCCAGGAGCAGAGACAATCGCCGGCGCATCGGAACCGAAGGGTGACGCGATGACGGATGGCCCTAGAGCGGCAAATTATCGTGCTTCTTCCACGGGTTTTCGAGCTGCTTGTCGCGCAGCATGGCGAGGGCGTTGCAGAGGCGCCGTCTTCACCCTGGGCGCTTTCGCCCCGCGTCCTGGGCCTGGCCCAGGACGCGGGGCACGGCAAGGACTACCGCACCTTCCACGCCGACGGGCGGATCGACTACGGCAAGATCGGCGACTCCTACACGGCCCAGCTGGTGCTCTATCTGGCGGGCAACCAGTTCATGGTCATGGAAGAGCTGATCCGCGACTTCCAGGCCAAGCATCCCGAGGTCTCTACCGTCTATGTCGAGACGATACCGCCGGGGCAGATCCTCAAGGGCCAGATCCTCAAGCAGGGCCAGATCGACGGCCAGGACACGGCGCAGAACCCCGACGTCTACGCCAGCGTCAACTTGAGTCACCTCAAGACGCTGAAGAGCAAGGGCTTGATGGACCAGTACATGATCTACATCCACAACAAGCTCGAGCTGATGGTCGCGCAAGGCAACCCTAAGGGCATCCTGGGCGCCAAGGACCTGGCGCGCGACGACCTGGTGCACTCCCACCCCAACCCGCTGACCGAAGGCATCTTCAAGTTCTACGGCGCGGCCATGCTGCGCGATCTGGGGCTCTACGAGCAGGTCACCGGCAACGCGGAGTGCCGCGGCTGCTGGGCGATCGAGGGCAAGACCTGGTTCACCAACCGCCACCACCGCGAGACCCCCGACCGGATCGAGAAAGGCGAGGCCGACGTCGGCATCGTCTGGACCACCGAGGTGGTCGAGGCCAGAAAGCACGGCCGCAGGATCGACGGCGTGGCGATCGCCGCGCCGCTCAACAAGGCGGGCGAGGTCGGCTATGCGATCGGCCGGCTCGAGACCGGGCGCAACCCGGCCAACGGCAGGGCCTACCTCGACTACCTGGCGAGCGACGCGGCGCAGAAGATCTATGCCGAGTACGGCTTCGTCAACGCGACGGAGGAGGAGCTGAAGCTCAGGCCGATTCCATAACCTCGGGTCCAAGCGAGGTTCCGGTGCGCCGGCGTTCGGATGCCGGGGACGCCGGGTGCAAGACGATGTCTCGGCGGGTCACATGGCCCGGACTTCGGTCAGGAACCTGCCCATCTCGCGGTGCAGGACCTCGGACTGCTCGGTCAGCTGCCTGGCGGCCTCCAACACACGGTGGCCCAGCTGCCCGGTTTCGCCCGCCGTCTGGGATACGCCGACGATGGTCGAATTCACCTCGTCGGTCCCCCGCGCCGCCTTTTGCACGTTCTGGGCGATCTCGCGGGTTGCCACGCCCTGTTCCTCCACCGCCGAAGACACGTGCTCGGAGATGTCGTTGAGCTCAACGATGGTAGCGGAAATGTGCTGTATCGCGTTGACTGCATTGCCAGTAGCGGACTGCATTGAGCTCACTTGAGAGGAAATCTCTTTGGTCGCCTCCCCTGTCTGGTTGGCCAGGCTCTTCACCTCAGCAGCAACGACCGCAAAGCCTTTGCCGGCCTCGCCGGCCCGCGCTGCTTCGATTGTGGCGTTCAGCGCCAGCAGGTTGGTCTGCTCGGCGATGTCGTTGATCAGACCGACGACCTCGCCGATCTTCTCGGCCGCGTGGGCCAAGCCCTCGACAGTGGTGTTGGTGTTATCGGTTTCCTGCACTGCGCGCGCAGCAATCGTGGCGGATTTCTCCCCCTCTCGGCCGATCGCATCGACGGACTTCGCCATCTGGTCGGCCGCGGCGGCCACAGACTGCACGTTTGCCGAGGCCTGCTGCGACGCCGACAATACCGTGTCCGCCTGCTGCCTGGTCTGATCCGCGGTCGCAGACATGGCCTGGGCAGTGGATTCCATCTCGGCCGCCGCCGAACGAACGGCCTCGACCACGCTGCCGACGCTTCCTTGGAGCGAGTCCGCGAGGGCGGTCAGCGCTTTTCGCCTCTCCTTTTGGGCGCGCTCCTCGGCCCGGCGTTCGGCTTCCAGCTGTTTTTGGTCTTCCTCTCGCCGCTCCTGCTCGCGCCGCTCCTGCTCGCGCTTGCGCTCCAGCTCTGCCTGTTCCGTCTTGCGATGCTCCTCGGCCTCGCGGCGGCGGTCGAGCTCGGCCTGTCGCATCTTCTCCTCGGCCATGTGCCGCATGTCGATCTGGGCTACCCGGAAGCTGTCGATGGAGAGCCTGATCGCCTCGAACTCGCGCAGCCGTGTTGCCGGCATATGAGCCTTGACATCGCCCTGACTCAGGAGGTCGAGCGCCCGGCTTGCGTACACCAAGGGCACGAAGATCGCGCGCCGGCCGACCGCCATCAGGAACAGAAGACAGGCCGCGAGGAAGCCGAAGGCGCCGAACACTGTCCACTGCACAACCGTCGTTTCGTCGGCGATTCTCTTGACGCTTTCGCTCGCCAGCTTCGCCGCGTCTGAGGACAGGGATGCCGCGACCTCGGTGAGCACCGCCCTCGCCTGCTGGCTCGCCACCTCCGCGTTCTCCTGCTCGGCCAGGAACGCCGCCCGCTGTTCGAAAACGCTGGCCAGGGCCAAGAACTCCTCGACGAGTGGCGGCAGGTACTCGTAGTCACCGCCACCCGGCAGCGCGCCGACCCGGGCTTCGAGCAACTTCGACAGGGCCGCGAAGCGCTCGGCAGTAGATTTCAAATCCTCGCTGTCGGTCACCGTCACTGCGACCACGAGGTGGGCCCGGCTCTTGCGCAGGATACCGAGCAGATTGCTGCTGGCCGTGCGTATGCGTAAGTTGGCCGCGAAGTCGTGCTGCAGCCTGCCGAGCTCGTTTTGCGAGGCCTGGTCGAGGCCCTCGATCATCTCTTCCAAGCGTGATCCCGAATCCTCGGCGATCGAGCCGAGATTTTCGTCGATTTCCCGAATCAGCGCGCCGGCGCGGTCGAGCTGTCCGGCCGTCTGGGTCTCCAACGTGTCGGCAGCCTCGGCATGAGTCGTGGCCTTGCGAAGGAGCTGAAGCGCCTGTTCGACGTGGGTGCGCTGGGCCGTCTCGAGCTCGCCGGTCAGATTGGCAGCAAGCTCGACCGCCTGGCTGAGAATCCGATTCCGATTCTCAGTGCCCCGTGCGACGAGAATCTGCTGGGCGAACCGGATCATGCGTTCGGTTGCCAGGGCCTGACGCTGTTGCGTGACCGAGTGGGGAATGGCCTCGGTCTGTGTCCGGTTGGCGAGCTCTTGAATGCCGAACAGCCGCAAGCCGCTGATCGCGGCCACGGCCGCGAAGACGAAGACGAACATGGCACAGACGACCGCCGCGGTGCGGGACAACCGGATGCCTCGCGGCACCGAGCGTTGTGCCGATTGCTGGGATGTCTCGGTGTCAGGCTGTGTCGCTGCGCCCCGATTGGCCGATGGCATGGGAGTCACCCTGGCGGCTGAACCGGATAGTGCGGGAGGCCGGCGAGCGCGCGGCCTCCCGCTCGAAGGTTCAGGACGAGTTGCTCTGGGTCTTCAAGACGAGCTTCTCGGAGACGCTGTGCTTTGCGCCGCCGACTGAGTCGAACGCCGCGATCGAGATCTCGATCGACCCCGAGGCCGGGATCACCGCGTCATCCGAGTTGCCGGTGTCGAGCTTGCGCGCGAGCTCGAGATACCAACGGCCGTCGCGCCAGACGCCCTTGGCCTTGACGTCGGCGATGCTACCGCTGGGGCTCATATTGACCTCGTATCGCGGCATCACATCGCCCTGCTTGACGTCGTACTTGACCGGCTTGTACAGGCGGTCCCCGGCGTCGCTGGGGCGGGCGATATAGAGCGGGCGTCCGTCCGTGGTCTTCAGCTCGCGACCCTGTTCGTCAACGGCCTTGCCCTTCTCGAAGGGCTTCAGGGAAACCTTCCACATCTTGTCGTGCGCGACGCCCGCCGGGTTGGAGCGCGACGCCTTCCAGTGCCACACGTCGGCCACGAACTCGCTGCCATCCGTCTTGTCGTGCGAGAAACTCCCCGACATCCTGAGCGAGATCGCCAAGCGGTCCTCCATCCGTTTCAGCTTCTTGTAGGACTGGCTGGCCTCGTCCCAGCCATAGGGCTTGTGTAGGATGTCTTCGGTGGAATCGACCCAAACGGCCAACATGTAAATGGTATCGCCCCGTACGACAGCTTTGATTTCGACGGCGTCGACGCCGCCTTGCCCCGTGAGCGGCACAGTGATGCCGGAGATGCCGTTCCAATCAGAAGTATTGCCATCGAGCGTGATGGGGTCGCTCGCGGCATTGGCTTGGAGCGTGGCCTCGGCCGTCGCGGCCGGCGCAGCGAACACGATGCCGGCCAGCGGAACGGCTAAAACAGTCAGGTGCTTAAGCAGACCGAGGTTGTTCGGAATGGTCATGATTGATGCAGTCCTCTCGTGAATCTGCGGGGAAGCGTAGGCGTAACATCTTTGATACGTAGTCCTTAAAAACTATCAAATCATTAAAACACGATTAGTCGTTCTCTACTATATCTAATCCACAGCTAGGTTGTGGTCTTTAGGTTTGTCGCAACAGCCGCTCTCCAACTTGGCAAATCTTGTGTCCCCTCGCCCGCACATGCGCAGCCGCTGCCCTGGACCGATAGGCCGCAATATCCCCGAGTAGCGGCCAGTCATATTCGGTTCGAGGGTGACGCTCAGGGCTCTGCGAATTAGAGCGGCAGGTTGTCGTGCTTCTTCCAGGGATTCTCGAGCTGCTTGTCCCGCGGCATTACGTCGCCCTGTTTGACATCGTACTTGACCGGCTTGTACAGGCGGGGTCCGGCGTCGCTCGGGCGGGCGATATGGAGCGTCCGTCCGTCGGGAGTCTTCAGGTCGCGGCCCTTCTCGTCGACGTTCTTGTCCTTCTCGAAGGCCTTCAGGGAAACCTTCCACATCTTGTCGTGCGCGCCGCCGGCCGGGTTCGAGCGCGCCGCCTTCCAGTGCCACACGTCGGCCACGAACTCGCTGCCGTCCATCTTGTTCTCGGAGAAGTTCCCGGACATCCCGGGCGAGTTCGCCAGGCGGTCCTCCTTGTTCTTCCGCTTCTTATGGGACTGGCTGGCCTCGTCCCGGCGGTCGGGCTTGTGCTGCATGTCCTCCGTGGGATCGTCCCAGACGGCGAGTACATTAATGGAGTCGCCCCGCACCGCGGTCCGGAGCTCGACGGCAGCAACGCCGCCATCGCCGGCGAGCGGCGCCGTGATGCCGGACACGCCGTCCCAGTCGGAGATAATACCATCGAGCGCCATGGGAGCGCCCGCCGCGGCAGCCTGGAGAGTGGCCTCGGCCCGGGCCGTAGGCGCAGTGCACGCGATGCCGGCCAAAACGGCGGCCAAAACGGCCGCGCCTTGCAGCAGGCCGGAGTCCTTCAATTTGGTCATGGCTGATGAATTCTTCTCGCTTTTTAGTCATAGCTGATGAATTCCTCCAGTATTTGCACAACGTAAAGGTCGCGAATCGTTCGCAGAAAATAACATCCGACTATTACCATCTAGTAAAAACAATCTAGCTATTATAGATGTATCCAATCTTTGTTGCATGTCAGGCGTCGTTCGGGCGCCACCCGAGCCCCGGCCGGACCGGCCTTAATCCATACTTTTCTTATGGAAATGCGTGGAACCGCGATTGCGCCGCCTGTGCCGCAGCCCGTTCCGGGGGCGAGCGGCGACCCGCGGTTCGCGGAAGGCGCCCTTCGCCACCCACTAGAGCGGTAGGTTATCGTGCTTCTTCCAAGGGTTCTCGAGCTGCTTGTCGCGCAGCATGGCGAGCGCGTTGCACAGGCGCCGGCGGGTCTCGTGGGGCGAGATCACGTCGTCGATGAAGCCGCGCGAGGCGGCCACGAAGGGGTTCGCGAACTTCTCGCGGTACTCCTCGGTGCGCGCCTCGATCTTGGCCGTGTCGCCGATGTCGGCGCGGAAGATGATCTCGACCGCGCCTTTCGGGCCCATGACCGCGATCTCGGCCGAGGGCCAGGCGAAGTTGACGTCGCCGCGCAGGTGCTTGGACGACATCACGTCGTAGGCCCCGCCGTAGGCCTTGCGGGTGATCAGCGTGACCTTGGGCACCGTGGCCTCGGCGAAGGCGAAGAGCAGCTTGGCGCCGTGCTTGATGATGCCGCCGTACTCCTGGGCGGTGCCCGGCAGGAACCCGGGCACGTCGACGAAGGTGACGATCGGGATGTCGAAGCAGTCGCAGAAACGAACGAAACGCGCCGCCTTGATCGACGAGGCGATGTCCAGGCAGCCGGCCAGCACCAGGGGCTGGTTGGCGACGATGCCGACGGTCGAGCCCTCCATGCGGCCGAAGCCGATGACGATGTTGCCGGCATAGCTCGGCTGCAGCTCGAAGAAGTCGCCCTCGTCGACGACCTTCCCGATCAGCTCCTTCATGTCGTAGGGCTTGGACGGGTCGGCCGGCACCAGGCTGTCGAGCGAGCGCTCCTCGCGCCCGGCCGGGTCCTCGCTGGGCCGCCGGGGCACGCCCGAGCCGTTCGAGGCCGGCAGGAAGTCGATGAAGCGGCGCAGCTCGATCAGCGCCTCGACGTCGTTCTCGAAGGCCAAGTCGGCGACGCCGGACTTCGTCGTGTGGGTGACCGCGCCGCCCAGCTCCTCGTGGGTCACGGTCTCGTGGGTCACCGTTTTCACCACGTCGGGGCCGGTCACGAACATGTAGGAGGAGTCCTTGACCATGAAGATGAAGTCGGTCATGGCCGGCGAATAGACCGCGCCGCCGGCACAGGGCCCCATGATCATGGAGATCTGCGGCACCACGCCCGAGGCGGTGACGTTGCGCTGGAACACCTCGGCATAGCCGGCCAGGGACGCGACCCCCTCTTGAATGCGCGCGCCGCCGGAATCGTTGAGGCCGACGACCGGCGCGCCGACCTGCAGGGCCTTGTCCATGATCTTGCAGATCTTCTCGGCGTGGGCCTCGGAAAGCGAGCCGCCGAACACGGTGAAGTCCTGGCTGAACACGAAGACCAAGCGGCCGTTCACCGTGCCGTAGCCGGTGACCACGCCGTCGCCGGGGACCCGGGTCTCGGTCATGCCGAAGTCCGAGCAGCGGTGCTCGACGAACATGTCCCACTCCTCGAAGGAGCCCTCGTCGAGCAGGATCTCCAGGCGCTCGCGCGCGCCCAGCTTGCCCTTCTTGTGCTGCGCCTGAATGCGCCGCTCGCCGCCGCCGGCGCGCGCCGCCGCGCGCTTCGCCTCGAGCTGCCGGATGATGTCCTGCATGGCCGCCCCCTGCCAACCGGTCCAAGTCTTGGCCCTAGCTGATAGCACGCGCGCGCCAGACGCGCCAGACGGCGGCAGGCCGCGAAGCCACGGTGTCGCTGGGCCCCACTTCGTGCTATCGTCGATTTTGCCCGGACGGCAGCCTGCAAATCTCGATTGAGGTCTCTTGCCGGGGCGTTGCCGGGGGCGGCGTGGCGGTCAGGCCACGAACGAGGGGGATATGAGGAAGGTCCGGAGAGATCGGCCCGTTCGCCGCTGCGCAGAAGCGTTCGGCAGGCGAGCGCGTCTGGCATCTTGGCTTCTGGCCGGCGTCCTGACCGCTTGCGCGAGCCCGCACTATCCGGTGCTGGACGAAGACGACGCCGACTACAAGGCGCACATGGAACTTGTCAGGCGCTGCGCCTTCGGCGGGCAAGACACCGGCCCCTACCCGGGCTATGCCGTCGAGAACCATATCCTGGAAGCCTCCGAACAGGGTGCCGTCGTCTACCGTGCAAAGGGCGGGGCCCGGAACCAGTTCCGCCCGAATTTCCTGCGGATCTTCTCTTGCTATCGGAAATTCCTCGCATGGAAGAAGGACGCCGGATGGGACGATACGACTCCCGGACAGGTTCTCATCTATTTCAATGGCGGTTTGAACTCGGCCGACGTCCTGCACGAACAAGCCGCCGTGCAGGTGCCGCGCATGCTCGAGGACGGCTACTACCCGATTTTCCTCGCCTGGCCGACCGGTGCCTTGGACACCTACCTCGAACAGATCGCCTTCGTGCGGAATGGAACCCGTCACAGCAGCCCACAGTACCTGAGCGCGCCGCTCTATCTGCTCGGTGATATCGGTCAGGGCCTGGTCAGGGCGCCGGTCAACTATCTGAATCAGCTTCAGCGCTTCGTCTCGGCCAAGAATCCCTTCGACGATTCGGACAAGCGGGAGTTCTTTCTGACCAGGGCCGCGGAGATCTGTCGAGACGCCGAGCCCGCGGAGGACGGCGGCACGGGACACGCGGCGGCATCCGAAAACAAAGTCTGCGAAGAGACGGACGTGGACAAGTTCGGCATCGCGAACTGCGAGGTGACCGCCGAGAAGAACCTCCTGACGGGGCAGGCCCCCGACCAGAACCCCGGCCCGTCGCTGCTCAGCGTTCCCTACTACGGGCTCCTTCCCGTGCGTTTCGTTGCCACGCCGTTGGTGGACGCCTTCGGCAAGACGATGTGGGAGAACATGGTGCGGCGCACCCGAACCACCGTTCGCAGCCCCGTCGAGTACAACATTCACCTGGTCGACGATTTCAAGCCCCGTGAGATCAGCGCCATAGAGCACGACAAGCGGCGCTTTCCCAACGGCATCGGCGCCTTCGCCCGCTTCTTCACCATGCTGCAATACTGCATCGACGGGGACGGGGACGACGGCAAAGGCGCCGCCGCCGGAAGGGCCTGCTATCCGGAGGTGGACCAGGCCCTGCGCAACAGCTGGCGCAACGTCGAACTGACGATCATAGGACACAGCATGGGCTCGATCGTGATGAACGAACTGATCCCAGCGCATCCGGACCTGCCGTACAGAAACCTCGTCTTCATGGCGGCGGCGGCCAGCGTCCGCGAAACGGGCCCTGCCCGCGCGGCGATTGCGGCGACAAGGCGCCGAACGGGCCCGCCCGGGCGCCGCTTCGATTCTACAATCTGATGCTCCATCCCCGAAACGACGCGCTCGAGCTCGAGTCTTTCGGGGCCCTGCCCTCGGGCAGCTTGCTCGAGTGGGTGGACGAGATGTTCGAAGGACCCAAGACGGTGATCGACCGTACCATGGGAAAATGGCGCAACCTGCGGGCCACCAAGCACGTCTTCCCCAGAGAGGCGCAGGAAAACATGCTGTTTCGCGTCTTCAGCTGGGACGACGCCTGGTCGAGCAACCAGGTTCCCAAAACTGCCTGCGACCAAGCCCCCTCCGGCGGCGCCTCCCAGGCGAGTGAACGGCAATTCAAGCCCCCGACGACCCACGGCGCATTCAACGATAACCGCGCGCGTTTCTGGTGCCCGTACTTCTGGGGCGCCGACACGGTCGGCTGGTGGCGAGGCGAAAGCGATTGGAACCCCGGGCTCTGCGGGACCGGGGCCGGTTCCTAGCCGCGCGGTGGATCCAAGACCTTCGCCGTTGGCCGGCCCGGGGCCGTGCTGACGACGAGCGGACCCTAGCTCTTGACGGCAAGACCGTCCTGCCTTATATTTAACCATATGGTTAAATATCAAAACGATCCTTTGAGCATGACCTTCCAGGCGCTGGCCGATCCGACCCGGCGGGCGATCCTGGCGCGGCTCGCCCTGGGCGAGGCCTCGGTCGGCGAGCTGGCCGAGCCCTACGCCATGTCCCTGCCTGCGGTCTCCAAGCATCTCAAGGTGCTGGAGGCGGCCGGCCTGCTGGCGCGCGAGCGGGACGGCCGGGTGCACCGTTGCCACCTCCAACCGCAGGCGATGCGCGCGGCCGCCGACTGGATCGCCGAGTACCGCCGCTTCTGGGAGACGCAGCTGGACCAGCTGGCCCGCTACCTGGAGCACAGTCCCGCCCCATTGTCCCCAATGAAGGAGAATTCCGATGAGCCTGGCGAACCCGAAACCTGAGCCTCAAGTCCTGCACCTCACGCGTCGTCTTACGGCGACCCGTGAGGCGGTCTTCGGCGCCCTGACCGAACCCGACGCCTTGGGCCGGTGGTTTGGGCCCAAGGGGTGCACGGTGAAGGTTATCTCACTCGATCTGCGGCCCGGTGGGGCATACAGCCTCGAATTCCACGGCGATAGCGGCAGCTTTCATCCGCTGACCGGCACCTATCTCGAGATCGAGGCCCCGGAGCGCTTGGTGATGACCTGGATTTGGGGCAAAGGCGGTTATGCCGGCATCGAGACCCGCGTTACCTTCGAGCTGAGCGGCGTCGACGGCGGCACGGAGCTTTCCCTGACCCATGAAAACCTGGCCGGCCTCGAGGCGCGCGATGAACACCAAGGCGGCTGGACCAGTACGCTGGATTGCCTCGAGAGCTATTTGGCGTGACCCATCGGATCCCAACGCAATGTTGTTGAACAGGGAGGCCTCTTCTCCATGACCACAGCCTATACCGGCGGCTGCCGCTGCGGCGCCGTGCGCTACGAATGCTCCGCCGAACCGATGTTCCCCGGAAACTGCTATTGCCGGCAGTGCCAGAAGGCCAGCGGCTCGGGGCATGTCTCCGCCTTCGCCGTGCCACGGGAGGCCCTCACGATCACGGGCGAGGTCAAGTATTTCGACCACAAGGCCGACAACGGAAACACCGCCAGCAACGGCTTCTGCCCCACCTGCGGCGCGCCGGTGCTCGGCAAGTCCTCGGGGATGCCGGGCCTGATGGCGATCAAGGCCGCGAGCCTGGACGACCCTTCGTGGTTCAAGCCCGGGATGAACATCTTCACGGAAAGCGCGCAGCCCTGGGACCCCATGGACCCGGACCTGCCCAAGTTCGAGGGAATGCCCGAACTATAAACGCCCGGCCCCAGACAAGGCCGGAACCGACGACCTAGGGAGAAAGAGCCCATGTCCACGACCCCGTTCGAATGGCAAAGCGACGACTACAGGCGCGTGCGCGAGGAACTGCTGGCGGCGGAGACCGCGCTCAAGAACCGGCGCGAGGAGGTGGCCGCGCTGCGGCGGAGCTTGCCGGCCACTGTCCTGGAAAGAGAGTACGAATTCGAGGAGGGGCCGGCGGACCTGGCCGACGACAAGCCCTCGGGCTTTCGCCGAACGCGGCTCTCCGAGCTGTTTTCGGACGGCCGGAGCGACCTGATCGTCGTGCACTTCATGTACGGTCCCGATGACGACCACCCCTGCCCGATGTGCACCATGTGGGCGGACGGCTACAACGCGGTCGCGCGGCACGTCGCCGACAAGGCCGACCTCGTCGTGGTCGCCAAGGCCGAGGTCGGCAAGTTCCGGGCCTGGGGGCACAAGCGGGACTGGACCGGCCTGCGGCTTCTCTCCAGTCGCAACAACACCTTCAACGCGGACTTCGGCGTCGAGGCGGAGGACGGCAAGGCGCAATACCCAGGAGTCAGCGTCTTCACCCGCGGCGGCGACGGCAGAACCCGTCATTTCTACACGGGCACCGCCTTTCTCGGCCCAAGACATTTTCGCGGCATCGACCTGTTCACCCCCGTCTGGCACCTGTTCGACCTGTTACCCGGCGGGCGCGGCGATTGGATGCCGAAACTGGACTACGGCGAAGCCTAAGCCGCGGGCGGTCGCACTGGCCTCGCCCGCGGCATTCAACGTCCTTGAACGCCGGGATCTCCGGGCAACCGAACGCGGCGCTTGGCGCGTTCGCCCGCGCCTCAACCCACCCAGGCCCAGGGCGGGACGCGTCCGATGTGGCTCTCGACGCCGCGGACGCCGGGCACGTTCTCCGCGGCGACGCGCACGGCGTTTCTTATGTCGTCCGACTCGACCACGCCCCACATGTGAACGACGCCCTCGGTGACGATGACGTTGACGTTGCCCGTCCTGACCAGGCCCGTGGAATCCAGGGTCTGCAGCAGCGTCTGCCGGATCGTCTGGTCGCCCTCGGGCGACGCGGGGGCCGGCTCGCCCTTCGGACGGCTGGCCAGGGCGCGGACAAGGTCGGCCCGGCTGACGATGCCGACCAGCTTGCCGTCCCTCGTGACCGGAACCCGTTTGATCCGCCGCTCCTCCAGCACCTGTGCGATCTCCGCGAGCGAGGTGTCTTCCTCGACCGTCACCACGTCGCCCGTCATCACGTCGGAGGCCCGCACGCCGTGCGATTTGACGTAGTCGCGCGCGGTGTCCTCGACGGTGGCCACCAGGGAGAGCCACCAAGAATGCCGGTGCTCGGTGTCCGTTTCGGCGCGGTGCAACAGGTCGCCTTCGCTGACCATGCCGAGGATGCGCTGCTCGGCATCGACGACGGGAACGGCGCTGATACGGTGGCGCAGCAGCAGGTTGGCGAGGTCGGATATCGCGGTGTCCGGCGATACCGTGACGACCTTCGTTGACATGACGTCTTGTGCCCTCATGGTTCCCTCCTTGCACAGCGTCTCAAACCCTCGTGCCGGTCATTTCCGGCGATCTGCATCCTCCCGACTCTGCCAGTCTTGGCGGTTTCGTGCGAGAAGCCCCGCCCTCTGCTTGTCTGTCCCGCCACCGTCCCATTGTCGCTTGGTTACATATGTGGGCGCGTGGGGTCCTCGTGTCAGGGGCCGTCGAAAACGAAACCTTCCCCTGCGCCCTTTGCTCTAGGATCCCCCGAATTCGTAGTTCCGGCAATGTGCGAAATCAAATTGACCCCGATTCGGACCAGGACATCGTGAAGCGCCCGGAATGCCGAATGCCGCGCCATGGGCGCCATCCGGTTCTTCCCGCGTCTGGGCACGAGTGCAAGCCGTGACCCGAGCACCCGCGGACAGGCAAGAGTTTCCTGCTTAACACTCCGGTAATGTTTGCTAGTATTAGATGGCTATGAGATATGCTCGGATTTGTTGAAGCCGTGTCGGCCGGTCCTTTGCACCGCCACTACCCGGGCTGAACGATGTCGCCTCTCGGTCTCGTACTGCGCATAGCTTTTGTCGTCTTTGCCGTGGAGGGCCTGATCATGCTCGCCCTCATGGTGGTGGGACCCACCCTTTATCCTGCCGACTTCGACGCTCATTGGAGCATGGCGGCGGTCGACGCTGCCGTCCTGATACTGGTCTGCACCCCGATCATCTATCTCTGGGTGATCCGGCCTTACGTCGTGGCGCGGCACTCCGCCGAAACGGAGAGCCAGCGCCACGAGCACGCCCTGCAGGAGCGCGTCACCGAGCTCGAGGACGCGCAGCGCAAGCTCGAGCAGCAGGGAGCGGATCTGGTCCGCTTGGCGGCGGAACTCAAGATCGCAAGCGATCGGGCCAAGGCGGCGAGCCGGGCCAAGTCCGAGTTCCTGGCGGCGATGAGCCACGAGTTGCGAACGCCGCTGAACGCCATCATGGGTTTCTCCGATATCATCAAGAGCGAGAACTTCGGGCCGGTGGGCAGCCTCAAGTATCGTGGCTATGCCGAGGACATCAACGCCTCGGGCCAACATCTGCTCGAGCTCATCAACGACATCCTGGACCTGTCGAAGGTCGAGTCCGGGTCGGACGAGCTCCACGAGGAGGACGTCGCGGTGACGAAGGTCGCCCGCTCCGTTCTGAACCTGGTGAGGCAGCGCGCCGAGAAGGGTGGGGTCGCCCTGGAGTTGGACCTTGCCGAAGACCCGCCCTTGCTGCACGCCGATCGGCGCAAGCTGACGCAGATCCTGCTCAACCTCCTGACCAATGCGATCAAGTTCAGCCATGCCGGCGGCAAGGTGACGCTCGGGATCCGGCTCTCGCCGGACGGCGGCTATCTGTTCGAGGTCGTCGACACCGGAATCGGCATGGCGCCCGAAGACATTCCCAAGGCCCTCTCGCAGTTCGGCCAAGTCGCCACGGACTTCGACCACCAGCTGGAGGGCACCGGCCTCGGCTTGCCCCTGACCAAGGCCTTCGTCGAAATGCACGAAGGATCCCTGGACCTGAGCAGCGAGGTCGATGTCGGCACCACCGTAAGCGTGCGCTTTCCCGCAGAGCGCACGGTCTGGCCGCAGGACGAGCTGGGGCCCTCGGGCGTTGCCGCCGGCTGATTCCGGTTCTCCCCGACCGCCCCCCGACCCCCGCCCCGCGCCTATGCGCGCAGCAAGTCCAGGAACCGTCTGGCCGCCCTGAGGTCGTTCATGACCGTCGCGCGGCGGCGCGCGGCCTCCGGATCCTCGCCCCAGGCCTCGATCTGATGGCTCGCGTCCAGCTCGGCGGCCTCGAAGGCTGCCGCGGGGTCGAGCCGGCCGGCGCCGAGCGCCAGGGCGATCACCAGCGAGCCCGAGGCCTTGACCGCCGTCGCCAGCGCCGCCAGCGCCATGTCGTCGTGCCCTTCGACGGCGCGGCCGAGCGCGGCCAGGGAGCCCTCCGGCTGGGCCACGGCGAGCGCGCCCTCGGTCGTGCTCAAGGGGGCTTCCAGGGCCTGGGCCGCCCAGTCCAGAAGCGGTTGCCAGTGCGCGGCCTGGCGCTCGGCCAGGGCCGCAGGAGCCGCCGCCCGGTAGCAGAGCAAGTCGGTCGCGCCATAGTCCGTCAGCTCGGCCACGACCTCGGCGCGCCGCGGCCGGATCAGGTCGATGGCCGTGCAGGCCAGGCTCGTCAAGGCCATGGCCTGGGGCTGGATTTCGCCCTCCTGGGCCGCCCATTCGCCGGCGATCGCCTCGGCGAGCGCCCGGGTCGGCAGCGCCAGGAGCGCCCGTCCGGGCGTGCGCACGGCCCGCCCATCGAGCAGGACCGTAAAGCCCGCCTCGGCCTCGGCCGCCTCCGCCGTCTTGTAGAAGCGCTTCATGCCGCGGGCTGTCGCCGTCAGGCCCGGAAAGCCCTGGCCAGGGGCCACCCAGGCGTCACGACCGCCCGTTCTCCAGGGCCGCCAGCGCCGGCACCAGCTCGTCGAAGCTGTCGATGACCCGCGCGGCGCCGGCCGCGGTCAGTTCCGCGGCCTCGTGATAGCCCCACGAGACCCCGAGCGCTTGCGCCCGGGCGCTGCGGGCCATCTGTACGTCGAAGGTGGTATCGCCGACCATGACCGTATCCCATGGCTCGACGCCGAACTCGGCCATGGCGTTCTGCAAGATCCCCGGGTGGGGCTTGCTCGGTCCGTCGTCCGCGGTCTTCAAGGTTACAAAGCGCTCGGCCAGGTCATGCCGCTCCAGGCTGTTCAGCAGGCCCCGGCGGTGCTTGCCGGTGGCGATGCCGAGCAGGACCTCGGGGTGATCGAGCGACTCCAGCGCCGCGCGGGCGCCGGGAAACAGCGGCTCGTGGAAATCCGGCCGGTTGCGCAGGCTCAGGAAGGCGTCGCGGTAGCGTTCGACCACCTCGGCCACGGTGGCGGTCTCGGCCTCGGGCATCAGCACCTCGATCGCCGTCGTCAGGCTGAGCCCGACGACCCGACGCACGTCCAAGGGGTCCGGATCGTCGAGGCCGGCCCCACGGAAGGCTTCGGTCATGGCGGCGACGATGCCACCCTGGCTGTCCACCAGGGTGCCGTCGAAGTCGAACATGATGAGTTTCAAGGAGTTGAACATGACCCTCCGGTCTTCGCTAGGGTCGAGGGCCCGGACAGGGTCCGGCCGCGCGCCGCGCGCCCCTTGCGCCGATGGACGCCTTTGTCGATGAGCGGAGCGCATTTGTAAAGCTACAGATGGCGCTTGGCGGCGGCGGCCGCAACGTCGTGCGAGCCAAGAAGGTTCGCGTCGGGCCGCCGTCGGCGTTCAGGCTGCCGCGGCGGCTCAGGCGTGGCCCCATCCGGTCTGGCAGTACTCCGCCTGAACCAGGCGATCTAGACGCACCGCGGCGACCACGCCGTTATCGAGCTGCGCCAGGATCAATTCCAGCTCACCGCACATCACCGGCTCGGCGTCGATGATCTCGACCGGACCATCGTAGTCCGAGGCGCAGAGGTACCAAGTTTCTCCTGCCATCATCGCCTTGCTCTCCTAAGGAAGACCAGGACGTCTGCAGGAGAGTCTACCCATGGGCCGTTTACGACCCCTTAAGATATGCATCAAAATGTACGCGATTGCGGCGCCGGACCTCGCATTTTTCCCCGAATCCATGGCCGTCCCCGTGCCCAGGGTCCGGGAGGCGCCGTCGCTCGACCGGGACCGCGGGCCGGACTGCGGTTTTCCGCCCAAAGCATTTCTTAATCTATCGGTGAAAGAACCATCGATATGCATCGATTGGCACTGAAGTTTCCGGCGATCAAGACAACCGCGGTCTCCATGACGGGACTCTGGCTTTCGCTCGCCCTCTTGCCGGCCGCGGCCGGGTCCGCCTTGGCCGGCAGCTATCGCGTGGCCGAGCGCTCCCTGATCATCGAGCCGCCGCAGTCCTACTGCCTGATCGACCGCAAGGTGAAGGCGGAGGCCGATCTGTTTCGGTTCATGGAGGAGATCAACGCCGATCTGAACCGGGTTCTCGTCGTGTTCGTCGACTGCGCCGAGCTGCAACGCTGGCGCGACGGCGAGGTCGCGTTTCTCGAGCGCTACGGAAACGTCCTGACGCCGATCGAGGAAACCTCCTACCCGGGAATGGCGCGCGGCGCCTTCCTCGAGGAGCTGCGCAAGGTCATGGACAGCGCGCTGCCGCTCGACCTCGAGGCCGGCCAGGCGCGCCTCGAGGCGACCATGCCGGAGTTGGAGGTCGGCCAGTCCGAGAACCTGGGGATCGTCGAGGCCGACGACGCGGCGCTCTACGCTGGCATCGTCCAAAGGCTCGAGTACGACGGGCGGACCTTCGTCATGCTCGGCATCTTCGCCATGACCCTGGTCAACGACCTGCCGCTCAGCGTCAACCTGTATCGGCCGCTGAAAGACAAGCAGACGGTCACGCGGCTGATCTCCGAACAACGGCGCTTCCTACGACAGCTGCTGGAGCGGAACCGGAACCTCCAGGGCCGCACCGAGGGCCCGGCCACACCCGGCCCGGGCTGATCTCTCGCGACGGCCCCTTCCCGTCAGGACTTCCTGCGCCTCGCCCCGGCCGGCGCCGCCGACCGCTCGCGATTTTCCAACGCGGCGGCCGCGGCTTCGCCCACGGCCGGATCGAAGTCCAAGGCGGCCCAGGTCTCCGCCATGTGCGGCGGCAGGGGCGCGGTGATCCGCAAGGTCGTGCCGTCGGCCGGATGCGGACACGCGACCTCGCGGGCGTGCAGCTGTAGGCGCTTGGCCAGGGGCGCGCCCGCCGCCCCCTTCGGGAACGCGTCCCGGCCGCCATACTTGCCGTCGCCCAGGATCGGATGGCCGAGCGCCGCGCAGTGCACCCGAAGCTGATGGGTCCGGCCGGTCAGCGGAGAGAGCACCAGCCAGGCGGCTTTCTTGCCGCGCCGCGCGGCCACCCGATAGAGCGTCACCGCCTCCTTGCCGCCTTGGGTCGCGCCGACCTTCTCGCCGTCCCGGCCGGCCCGCTTGCCGATCGGCACGGCGATCCGGCCAAAGGCCTTCTTCGGCACGCCGGCGACCGCCGCCCAATAGAGCTTGCGCACCTCCTTGCCGCGGAATGCCGCGGTCAGGGCCCGCGCGGCCTGGGCCGTGCGCGCCAGCAACAGGACGCCGCTGGTGTCCTTGTCGAGCCGGTGCACCAGGCGCGGCGGCTCGTCCGCGCCGAAACCGAGCGCCTCCAGCATGGCGTCCAGGTGCCGGCGCTGCCCGGTGCCGCCCTGCACGGCCAGCCCGGCGGGCTTGTCGATCGCGATGACCCAGTCGTCGCGATAGAGCACGGCTTGGTGCAGTGCCTCGAGATCGTGTTCGTTCAGCACCGTGGCGCGCCGCGTCTTGGCCGCGGGCGCGGCCGCGCCTTCGGGCAGCGGCGGGACACGCACCGTCTGGCCCGCGTCCAGCCGAGTACCCGACTTGGCGCGTTTGCCGTCGACCCGGACCTGGCCGGTTCGCAACAGCTTTTCCAGGTGGCCGTGGCCGAGCTCCGGAAAACGCTGTTTGAACCAGCGGTCCAGGCGCAACCCGGCTTCCTGTTCGCCGACCGTCAGATTGCGGACGGCACTCACGCCAGGACCGCGCGGACCAGGTGCAGGCCGGCGAAGAGACCGGCGATCGAGAGGATCACCGAGGCCACAATATAGGCCAAGGTCAAGGCCAGCTCGCCGCGTTCGATGTGCAGGACCACGTCCATCGAGAACGTCGAGAAGGTGGTGAAGGCGCCGAGCACGCCGACGACGAGCAGGGCGCGCAACTCGGCCGGCGGCGACCAGGCCAGCGCCATGACCTCGACCAGGGCCCCGAGGATGAAGGAGCCGGCCACGTTGACCGCCAGCGTGGCAAAGGGAAAGGCGGTGCCGAGCAGGTGCCCGACCTGGATCATGACCAGATAGCGCCCCATCGCGCCGAGGGCCCCGCCCGCGGCGACCGCCAGCAACATCTTCATGGCCCACCCGCCCTTCGCTCCCGTGACCCGCCGACGGACCCGCCGACGAGCGCCGGTTTCCTAGCAAAGCCTCGCGGGCAAAGCAAACCGCCCGGCGGGGGTAATATCTCAGTTTGAGTTAGGACGTGCTGAAAGCACGAAGCGGACTCTCATGTCGGCCTCGTGTCCGACAATTGTCATCGTTCCGGTGCGGTGATTGAGTCGGGGATTAACCAAGGAACGGACTCTCGTATCGCTAGGAATCCGGTGAACGGCCACCGAGGCGTGCGTTCATCAGCATCTGAGCCAAGAAGAGAGCGGTTGCGGGAAGTGCAGCCGCAAACACCTCGTCGCCACGAAACGCAACCGAACAAATCAACCCGCCGGCCGCCAGCGCGAGCAAAGCAAAGGAATAGCCGCGAACCCGCTTTTGATCTTCGTGGTCAATCGTCAGCAATCCTCTCTTCGACAACGCAAGGTAACTCGCCCCAACCACAATTACAGCCACGAACAAGGCCGATTCCCGCAAGGCTTGCAGCACTTGTACTAGCGAGGGCACGTATACAATGAACGCGAACGCCTCGATACACAGCCAGATGTTCACTGCAATTAGTAGGGGATTTGGTCTCCGCCGGAAAACTACGAGGATCGGAACTATTGCAACCACCGTCCCGGCACCCCAGAAAAACCTCTCGGATAGGTCGGCCTCAAACCGTCCCGAATAGACAAATGCCATAAGCGGCAGAAATTCCGCAGTGCCAAGAAGCAGACGAACCACCCTGGTGTCCTGTGGGAACATGTGAAGATACTAGACCTTCGTACTCTGCATGAGAAGCAGCGCGCAATTCCTCCTATCCACACGCATTGCCGTCACGATGCCTTGTGCTGTCGTCCGCTGCGGGTCGGGACATCCAAGTACCAGTTCAAGATGCAGTGGCAGGATGAGGCCTGAACAAGAGAAAAACGGCATCCCGACTTCTGTTCGGGGTCACTCGAGGCCAAGCGCCGCAACCACCCGGCTCCGGCAGGGGTCGGACAACCCTTAACACGACCGGCTGTGCCGATGGCCGGGGGGGTCTGCCGCCGGGCGAAAAGCAGACATGATCTGCTAGGAAGCGGACGTTCCGTTTGTTGTTTCGGCAGTATTTCGAACTGAGGCACGACCGGCGGGGAGTGCCTCAGGCGGCGTCGGACCTCGGCGTGGCGGCCAGCCAGTGCAGGCAGTTTTCCGCGTTCATCAGGTAGACGCCGATCCGGCCCATTTCGCAAACGCATTCCTCGCGCGCGCCGGACAAGGCGTCGGTCGCCAGGATGACGCGGAAATCCCGGGCGCCGGCCTCGTAAACCGTGGCCCGGCCGCTGGTCGCGAAATTGCAGCCGCAGACCACGAGCGTATTGATGTCGAGGGCCTCCAGCCGCTCGGCCAGCGCGGTCTTGTGAAAGGCGCCCCAACGCGGCTTGTAGAAGACCCACTCCCTCGGCCCGATCTCCTGGAACTTGGCGTTCATCAGCCCGTCCGGATCGAGCCGCGCCGTCGTGTGCGGCTTGATATCGTCGACCAGCTCGGCGCCGAATGTCCCCGGCATCAGGATCCGCACCGGACCGCGTGAAACACCGGCGCGCCCTGATCGCGGAACCCCTGGACCAGGGCCCCCATGGCCGGCAGCGCCCCATCGACCCCGCAGGCCTTGAGGGTCGATCCCGGCAGGGTGAAGTCGCGCTGGGCGTTGACGGTCAAGAGGGCGACGCGCCCGCGCTCGGGCGCCGTGTAATCGGGCATCGAACCGATCTCCTTAGTGGGGCAGCAGCCGGGGCCGGCGCGCCATCCGATTGCAGGAAGACACTTAACGTCCCTGCGCCGCCAGGCAAGGGTCAAGACGGCATGGCAGGACCGCGCGATTCGCAGGGCTCAGGATCGGGACCGAGCCTCGGCGCTGTAACCGGGCTTCGCCGGGTCTGTCGACCGCAAGGACCGCGGCACGAGCTCCTCAAGGCCGCTGGCAAGCAAATTCAGCCCCAAGAGCAGAAGGCCGAGGGCGGCCATCGGCGCGAGCATCACCTGCGGAAAGCTGAAAAACCAGATCCGCGCCTCGGCGACCATCCACCCGAACCCGGGCACCGGTGGGAACCAAGGCCCGATGCCGAGAAATCCCAGGCACTCGGCAATGGCGGTGTAGAAGGCCAGGCGCCTGAGAGCATCGACCAGCATCCATATCATGATCCGATTGCGCCCGGGCCGGTCGGGCACCGCCAAACTGCGCGCCTGCCGCCAGGCGAAACAACCGTCCGTCAGATTGGGCAGGGCGGCGAATGCGAGTACGGCCGCCAATGTAAGCTGCCAGACGCCGAAGCCGGTCAGCAGAACGACATAGCTGACAATGACCGGTACGGCCCGGGCGACCGCAACCACGGCACTTGCCGACACGGCAAGTGCCCTTTGCCTGCCAGTGGCCGCCAAGGCGACCGGCAAGCCGTAGACATAGACAAGGAGAAGCGTGCCGACCATCCCGAACAACACCGCCCGGCCGGACCAGAGGACCCCGGAAAGCCTGTCTCGGCCGGCATCATCCGTGCCCAGCCAGAAGGTGCTGCCCTCCGGGCCGGGCGTCCCCGGCGGCATCAGAGGAGCCGATATCGCATGCGGGCCGACCGGGGCCAGCCAGGGCCCGATCAAGGCCATCAGGACCCAGCAACCGAGGATCACCGCGCCGATAGAGACCAGAATACGACCGTAAAGACTCATTCCGTCTCCGGCCTTTCCCTGCCCTTCCCCGCGCGCAGCTTGGCCCAGTAGTCCAGGCGCTTCTTCACCTCGCGCTCGAAGCCCCGGTCGACCGGACGGTAGAACCTCGGCCGGGCCATGCCCTCGGGGAAATAGTTCTGCCCCGAGAAGCCTTCGGCGGCGTCGTGGTCGTAGGCATAGCCGGCGCCGTAGCCGAGCTCCTTCATCAGGCCCGTGGGGGCGTTCAGGATGTGCTTGGGCGGCATCAGCGAGCCGGTCTCGCCGGCCGCCCTCCCGGCCGCGCCGAAGGCCTTGTAGGCGGCGTTGGACTTGGGCGCCGTGCCCAGGTAGATGACCGCCTGGGCCAGCGCCAGCTCGCCCTCGGGCGAGCCCAGGCGCTCGTAGGCCTGCCAGGCGGCCGTGGCCTGGACCAGGGCCTGCGGATCGGCCAGCCCGACGTCCTCGACCGCGAAGCGGACCAGGCGGCGGGCGACATAGTTCGGGTCCTCGCCGGCGGCCAGCATGCGCGCCAGCCAGTAGAGCGCGGCGTCGGTGTCCGAGCCGCGCAGCGACTTGTGCAGCGCCGAGATCAGATTGAAGTGGCCGTCCTGGCTCTTGTCGTAGAGCGGCGCGCGCTTCTGGACGACCTCGGCCAGGCCGGCGTTGTCGAGCGGCGCGCCCTCCGGCAGGGCGAGCAGCTCCTCGCTCAGGTTGAGCAGGTAGCGGCCGTCGCCGTCGGCCATGGCGATCAAGGCGCCCCGGGCGTCGCCGTCGAGCGGCAGGCCCCGTCCGGCCTCGGCCTCGGCCCGGGCGACCAGCTCCTCCAGGGCCGCGTCCGACAGGCGCTTCAGGACGAAAACCTGGCAGCGCGACAGCAGGGCCGCGTTCAGCTCGAACGAAGGGTTCTCCGTGGTCGCGCCGACCAGGACCACCGTGCCGTCCTCGACATAGGGCAGGAAGCCGTCCTGCTGGGCGCGGTTGAAGCGGTGGATCTCGTCGATGAACAGCAGGGTGCCGCGCCCCATGCCGCGCCGCTCCCGGGCCCGCTCGAAGACCTTGCGCAGGTCGGCCACGCCCGAGAACACGGCCGAGAGCGGCTCGAAGGCGAGCCCGCCGACATCCGCCAGCAGGCGGGCAATCGTCGTCTTGCCGGAGCCGGGCGGCCCCCAGAGGATCATCGAGGCGAGCCTGCCGGCCGCGACCATGCGCCCGATCGGGCCTTCGGCCGCCAGCAGGTGGTCCTGCCCCACGACCTCGCCGAGCGCCGCCGGCCGCAGGCGGTCGGCCAGCGGCCGCGGCGCCTGGCTTTCGAACAGCGTCGTCACTCGCCGTACCTCCGCGAAAGCGGCATCCCGGCCGCAAGGATACCAGGACACGAAGGGAATCAATACGGTCTATGGCGCCCCGGGGGCCGGGGTTGGTAGACTGGCCGCGGTGAAGGAAGGCAGCCGGACCAGTTGGTAGACTGGCCGCGGTGAAGGAAGGCAGCCGGACCATGACCGAATCCGACCGAACCTCCGCCGCGCCGGCCTGGTGGCGCGAGCGTTCCGACGGCCTGGGCGTCGCCCAGTCGCTGGAGGTCACGCTGCTGCACCGGGAAGAGAGTCCCTTCCAGGTCATCGAGATCTTCGAGCACGCCGCCTTCGGCCGTATCCTCGTGCTCGACGGCTACGTCCAGGCGAGCCAGGCCGACGAGTTCATCTACCACGAGATGGCCCTGCACGTTCCTTTGTTGGGTCGGGAACGCCGGGACACTTCCGTCCTGATCGTCGGCGGCGGCGACGGCGGCGCCCTGCGCGAGGCCCTGGCCCACGACTTCGTCAGCCAGGTCACCATGGTCGAGATCGACCGCCGGGTGATCGAGCTTTCGAACCGGTACTTATGCGTCAACGGCGACTACGACGATCCGCGTGTGACTCTGGTGGTCGACGACGCCGGCAGCTTGATCCGCGCCGCCAGGGCCGAGGGCCGGACCTACGATGTCGTCGTCCTCGACCTGACCGAGCCGGTCGGCCCCTCGGCCAACCTCTTCACCGAGGAGTTCTGCGCCGAGCTCGCCGCCGTCGTCTCGGAGACCGGCGTGATCGTCGATTCCGACAGTATCTTCCTGACGCGCGACGGCGGGCGGTTCCTGCAGGAGGTGAGCGGCGGCGGCGAGAACCTGGTGAGCGTCATGCGCCGCACCCGGCTGCTACCCCATATCGAGGTCTACCGGACCAAGATCCCGCTCTATCCGGGCGCCGATTTCGGCTTCTTCCTCTACAGCCGCGACGGCGTCTCGCTGCGCCGGCCGGTGGCGGCCTACCGGGGCCGCCACTACGACCCGGAGGTCCACCGGGCCGCCTTCGCCCTGCCCCGCTGGCAGCGCGACTGGCTGGGCCTGAGTTAGGGTATCACCCCTCGACTTCTATCGTGCGGACCCGGCCGTTGCGGTTCAGGGTGATCTCCCAGGTCCCGACCGGCCGGCGCAGGACCGATTCGAGGTCGCGGATCCGCCGGATCTCCTTGCGGTTGACCGCGACCACGACGTCGCCCGCCCGGATGCGCAGGCGGTGGGCCGGGCTGCCACGGCGAATCTTGATCACGACGACCCCTTCCCAGGCGCCCGGCCGGTCGATCTCCTCGGCCAGGGCCGGCGAGAGATTGACGACCACGGCGCCGGCCAGCGGCTGTCGGCCGCCCAGCAGGGTCTCGTTGCGCGGCGGGGTCTCCGGCGCCTGGACCAGCGGCAGCGTGACCGTCTTGGTCTTGCCTTTGCGCCGGACCTCGACCTTGGCGCGGTCGCCGAGCCGCGCGGTGGCAACCCGGAAGCGGAAGGACTCCAGGTCGTTCACCGGCTTGCCGCCGACCGCCAGGATCACGTCGCCCTTGCGGATCCCCGCCTGATCGGCCGGTCCGCCGTCGTAGACCTGGGTGACGACGACCCCGCCCGGGCGGTCCAGGCCGAGCCCCTCGGCCAGGTCGGCGTCAACCGTCTGGCCGGTCAGTCCGATCCAGGGACGTACGACCCGCCCGCCGTTCTGCGCGCTGGCGACCACGGTGCGCACCATGTTGGACGGCACCGCAAAGCCGATGCCGATCGAGCCGCCGCTGCGCGAGTAGATCGCCGTATTGATGCCGAGCAGCTTGCCATCGAGCGTAACCAGCGCCCCGCCGGAGTTGCCGGGATTGATCGCCGCGTCGGTCTGGATGAAGAAGTTGAAGTCGTTGATGCCGACCTGGGTGCGCGCGAGCGCCGAGACGATGCCGCTGGTCACAGTCTGGCCGACCCCGAAGGGGTTGCCGATGGCGAGGACGAGGTCGCCGACCTCCACCTGATCGGAATCCTTGAAGGGCACGCTCGGCAGCGTCTCGCCCTCCGTCTCGACGCGAAGGACCGTGAGGTCCGTGCGTTCGTCGTCGACCACGATCTCGGCCGGAAACTCGCGCCGGTCCGACAGCACCACGGTGATCTCGGTGGCGCCCGCGATGACGTGGTGGTTGGTCACCACGAGGCCTTCGCCGTCCACGATGACCCCCGAGCCGAGCGAGTTCTGGACCTTCTCGCGGGGCCGGCCGAACAGACCGAAGTCCTCGCCGAAGAAGCGCTTGAAGAAGGGGTCTTCGAACAGCGGCGAGACCGGCCGCTGCGCCACCACCCGCTTGGCGTAGATGTTCACGACGGCCGGAGCCACCTGGCGGACGACCGGCGCAAAGGACAGTTCGAGCTCCGCGCGCGAACCGGGTACGGCCTTGGTCTGGGCCGAAAGCGGTGCGGAAAGCAGGAGCAGCGTTGAAATCAGCAGGCCCACGGCCAGCAAGCGGTGCAGCATCGACACGTCCCCGGAAACCCTCGATCTAGCTGTATCTAGGCACGCGGGGAAGAGCTTGCCAGGGTGAATCCGGTCTGCGGGGGCGCCGCCCCCGCGCCCTCAGGACTCCTCGTCCGCCTCCTCGGCGCTCTGGGTCGGTCCGGAATCCTGGCCCTTGGCCTCGGGATTGCGGTCGACCAGTTCGATCAAGCCCATGGGCGCCATGTCGCCGTAGCGGAACCCGGCCTTGAGCACCCGGGTGTAGCCGCCGGCGCGATCCTTGTAACGCTCGGCCAGCTCGCCGAACAGCTTGCTCGCGATGTCGCGGTCGCGCAGCACCGAAAGCGCCTGCCGGCGGGCGTGCAGGTCGCCGCGCTTGCCCAGCGTTATGAGGCGCTCGACAACGCGGCGCAGGTCCTTGGCCTTGGGCAGGGTCGTCTTGATCTGCTCGTGCTTGATCAGGGCCACCGCCATATTGGCGAACATCGACTTGCGATGGGCGCTGGTCCGGTTGAACTTGCGGCCGCTCAAACCGTGGCGCATGTCGAACTCCTCTCGTCACCGGGCCTCTCGGAAGAGACCGATTGCCGGGTCCGCGCGCCGCGGCGGGCCGAACCGGCCGCCGTGTACGGCGGAGTGGGGCCACCGCGGCCCCGGTACCTCCTGTTCGCCTGCCGCTAGAAAGGCTCTTCCAGCTTCTTGGCGAGCTCCTCGATGTTCTCCGGCGGCCAGTTGGGAATCTCCATGCCGAGGTGGAGCCCCATCTGGGCCAGAACTTCCTTGATCTCGTTCAGCGACTTGCGGCCGAAGTTCGGGGTCCTGAGCATCTCCCCTTCCGACTTCTGAACCAGGTCGCCGATATAGACGATGTTGTCGTTCTTGAGGCAGTTGGCCGAACGGACCGAGAGTTCCAGCTCGTCGACCTTGCGCAGCAGGTTCTTGTTGAACGGCGATTCGGCCGCCAGCTCCTCGGCGACCCGGGCCTGCGGCTCCTCGAAGTTGATGAAGAGCTGCAACTGGTCCTGCAGGATGCGCGCCGCGAGCGCCACCGAGTCCTCCGGCGTGACCGCCCCGTTTGTCTCGATTTCCATGGTCAGCTTGTCATAGTCGGTGACTTGGCCGACGCGGGTGTTCTCCACCTTGTAAGCCACCTTGCGGACCGGCGAGAACACGGCATCCACCGGGATCAGACCGATCGGCGCGTCGTCCGGCCGGTTCTGCGAGCCCGGGACGTAGCCCTTGCCGGTCTCGACCGTCAGCTCCATGTCGAGGTGCGCGCCGTCGTCGAGGGTGCAGATCATCAGGCCGGGGTTCATGACCTCGATATCATGGCCGGTCTCGATCTGGCCCGCGGTCACCTCGCCCGGCCCGTCGGCGCGCAAGCGCATGCGCTTGGGTCCTTCGCCATGCATGCGCAGCGCAACCGCCTTCACGTTCAACACGATATCGGTGACGTCCTCGCGCACGCCGGGGATCGACGAGAACTCGTGCAACACGCCGTCGACCTGTATGTTGGTCACCGCGGCGCCCTGGAGCGACGACAGCAGGACGCGCCGCAGCGCGTTGCCGAGCGTCAAGCCGAAGCCTCGCTCGAGCGGCTCGGCCACGACCTTGGCCACCCGCTGGGCATCGTCGCCGGGGTGAACGTCGAGCTTGTTGGGCTTTATCAAGTCGGTCCAGTTCTTCTGCAGTACGACTGCACCCTCATGACTGAATTGCACGTGATTGTCCTTCCGAGTGATAACCTCGAATGCCAAGAGGCCGGTCACGCCGGCCACGCCTTCCCGTCCCGCGTCCCCCGCCGAAACCGGCGGACCGGGACCAACAGACCGCTAGACCCTGCGCCGCTTGGGCGGCCGGCATCCATTGTGCGGAATCGGCGTCACGTCCCGGATCGCGGTGATGGTGAACCCGATGGACTGGAGCGCGCGTAACGCCGATTCACGCCCCGAGCCCGGTCCCTTGACGTTCACTTCAAGGGTCTTGACGCCATGCTCCATGGCCTTGCGCCCGGCATCCTCGGCCGCCATCTGCGCGGCATAGGGAGTCGATTTACGGGATCCCTTGAATCCCTGACTGCCGGACGAGGACCACGAAATGGCGTTGCCCTGAACGTCGGTGATGGTGATCTTCGTGTTGTTGAATGTCGCGCTGACATGCGCGATGCCGGAAGTGATGTTTTTCCGCTCCCGGCGGCGCAAACGCGCTTGCGGCTTCGCCATGCTTTGGCCCTTGCTCCTGCTGTCCGGCTTATTTCTTCTTGCCGGCGATCGGTCGTGCCGGCCCCTTGCGGGTGCGGGCGTTGGTATGGGTGCGCTGACCGTTCACCGGCAAGCCTTTGCGATGCCGCAATCCGCGATAGCAACCCAGGTCCATCAAGCGCTTGACGTTCATGGCCACCTCGCGGCGCAGATCGCCCTCGACCGAGTAATCGCGGTCGATGCACTCGCGAATTCGCACCACTTCGTCGTCGGTCAGTTCGTTGACCCGCCGTTCGGCGGGGATGCCGACCTTGCCGCAGATTTCGCTCGCCTTGGTCCGGCCGATGCCGTGGATGTAGGTCAGCGAGATCTCCACCCGTTTTTGCGTCGGAATGTTGACGCCCGCAATACGTGCCACGCCGCGGTCTCCTTGAACGTTTTCTGGTTAACTTTTCTGGACAGGCCTATCGGCCCGGACGCGCCAACGCCGGGGCGCGCGGATTATAGGACCCGTCGTCCAGGTGTCAAGCGCCATGCCCGGCCAGGGCCCCTTCTATCTGTCTAGCCACCTCATCGATCTCCGCCATGCCGTCGACCGAGGCCAGAATACCCTTTTCTTCGTAGTACGGAAGGATGGGCTCGGTCTGCGCATGGTAGGCTTCCAGGCGCCGGCGCACGGTGGCCTCCTTGTCGTCGTCGCGCCGCGTGAATTCGGTCCCGCGGCAGGCGTCGCAGACCCCGGCCTGCTTCGGCTGTTTGAAACGCTCGTGATAACCCATCCCGCACTTGGCGCAGGTGAACCGGCCGGAGATCCGCTCGACAAGGTCATCCTCGTCGGCCTTCATCTCGACCACATGGTCGAGCTGAAGACCCTTTTCGCCGAGCATCTGGTCGAGCGCCACCGCCTGCGGCGTGGTGCGCGGAAAGCCGTCCAGGATGAAGCCCTTGCGACAATCGGGTTGATCGATCCGGTCGCCGATCATCAGGATCATCAGATCGTCGGGCATGAGCTGCCCGGCATCCATGATTTTCTTGGCTTTGCGGCCCAGCGGGCTGTCCGAGGCCACGGCCTCGCGCAGCATGTCGCCGGTCGACAGCTGGACCAGCCCGAAGCGCGTCTCGAGCCGTTTGGCCTGGGTCCCCTTCCCGGCGCCCGGTGGTCCCAGCAGTATGATGTTCATCCCCGCCGGCCCTTGAGCTTGGCCTTCTTGATCAAGCCCTCGTACTGGTGCGCCAGGAGGTGGGAGTGGATCTGGCCGACCGTGTCCATGGTGACCGAGACGACGATCAGCAGGCTGGTGCCGCCGAAGTAGAACGGCACGGCGAACTTGGAGATCAGGATCTCGGGCAGCAGGCAGACCAGGGCCAGATAGGCGGCGCCGACCGTGGTCAGGCGGGTCAGCACGTGGTTCAGGTACTCCGCCGTGTTCTTGCCCGGCCGGATGCCCGGGATGAAGCCGCCGTGCTTCTTGAGGTTGTCCGCCGTATCGGCCGGGTTGAACACGATCGCCGTGTAGAAGAACGCGAAGAACACGATCAGCCCGATGTAGATCGACAGGTAGAGCGGCTGGCCGCGCCCCAGGGTCGTGGTGATCCAGGTCAGCCACTCCGGCCCGCCGCCGCCCGAGAAGCCGGCCACCGTGAGCGGCATCAACAGCAGCGAGGAAGCGAAGATCGGCGGGATCACCCCCGAGGTGTTCAGCTTCAGCGGCAGATGGCTCGCCTCGCCGCCGAACATCTTGTTGCCCACCTGGCGCTTGGGATACTGCACGATGACCCGGCGCTGGGCGCGCTCCATGAACACGATGAACGCGATCACGACCACCGACATCACGACCAGCACCAGGATCAGGGCCGTCGGCAGGGCCCCGGTGCGCCCCAGCTCGAGCGTGCTGGCGATCGCCGCCGGCAGGTTGGCCACGATGCCCGAGAAGATGATCAGCGAGATGCCGTTGCCCACCCCGCGCTGGGTGATCTGCTCGCCCAGCCACATCAGGAAGATGGTCCCGCCGGTCAGGGTGACCACCGTCGAGAAGCGGAAATAGAGGCCCGGGTCCAGCACCGCCCCGCCGCTCGCGCTCTCCAGTCCGACCGCGATGCCGTAGGACTGGAAGAGGCACAGCAGCACCGTGCCGTAGCGGGTGTATTGATTGATCTTCTTGCGCCCGGCCTCGCCCTCCTTCTTGAGCGCCTCGAGCTGCGGCGAGACCGCGGTCAGGAGCTGCATGATGATCGCCGCCGAGATGTAGGGCATGATGTTCAGCGCGAAGATCGTCATGCGGCCCAGGGCGCCGCCCGAGAACATGTCGAACATGCCCAGGATCCCGCCCGCCTGCTGCTTGAAGACATCGGCCAGGATCACCGGATCGATGCCCGGGATCGGGACGTAGGTCCCCAGGCGGTAGACCACCAAGGCGCCCAAAGTGAACCAGATGCGCTTCTTCAGCTCGGTCGCCTTGGAAAGCGCGCCGAAGTTCATGTTTGCAGCCAGTTGCTCGGCGGCAGATGCCATGCGTTTCTTCCTCTGGCCTCAGCGGGACGGTCGCGCCATCAGGCTGGTGGTGCCGCCTCCGCGGCGGCCGCCTTCCGGGCCGGCGCGCTGAGCGTCACGCTGCCGCCCGCCTTTTCCACGGCCTCGATCGCCGCCTTGGAGGCACCGGCCACCGATACCTTCAGTTTGGCCTTCAACTCGCCTTTTGCAAGAAGCCGCACGCCATCGCGCGGATTCTTTATCACCCCGGCCGATTTGAGCGCCCCGGCGTCGATGTCCTGTTTGGCGTCCAGCTTGCCCGCGTCGATCGCCTGCTGCAGGCGGCCCAGGTTCACGACGGTATAGGTCTTGGCGAAGATGTTCTTGAAGCCGCGCTTGGGCAGACGCCGGTGCAGCGGCATCTGGCCGCCCTCGAAACCCTTCAAGGCGACGCCGCTGCGCGACTTCTGGCCCTTGTGGCCCTTGCCCGAGGTCTTGCCCGTGCCCGACCCGATGCCGCGGCCGATGCGCTTGCGCGCCTTGCGGGCGCCTTGGTTGTCGGACAACTGATTCAGCTTCATCGTTCTTGGTCCTTGCTCGCGGCTCGCCCGGCGGCCGGTCTGCCGCCGTCCTCGACCCTCACCAGGTGCTGCACCTTGTTGATCATGCCGCGCACGGCCGGCGTGTCCTCGAGCTCCCTGGTCCGGTTCATCTTGTTCAGACCGAGGCCGATCAGCGTCGCCCGCTGGTCCTTCCTGCGGCCGATCGGGCTGCCGGTCTGGGTCACCTTGATGGTCTGCTTCGTCTCGGCCATAACCGCCTACTCCTGGGCCTCGGCGCCGGTCTCGCGCCGGCCCAGAATCTCCGACACCTTCTTGCCGCGGCGTTGGGCCACCATGCGCGGACTGGCGCAGCGCGAGAGACCGTCGAAGGTGGCCTTGATCATGTTGTGCGGATTGGCCGTGCCAACGGACTTGGCCACGACATCGTGCACGCCGAGCGCCTCGAAGATGGCGCGCATCGGGCCGCCGGCGATGATCCCGGTGCCCGGATCGGCGGCGCGCAGCACGACCCGGCCGGCCCCGTAGTGGCCGAGCACGTCATGGTGCAGCGTACGCCCTTCGCGCAGCGGCACCCGCACCAAACCACGCTTGGCCTGTTCGGTCGCCTTGCGGATCGCCTCGGGCACTTCCCTGGCCTTGCCATGGCCATGACCGACCCGCCCGCGTCCGTCGCCGACCACGACCAGCGCGGCGAAACCGAATCGCCGACCGCCCTTGACCACCTTCGCAACGCGGTTGATGCCGACCAGCTTCTCGATCAGCTCGGGCTCGTCCTGACCGCCACGCTGGTCGCGCGACCCCCGCTGGTCCCTGCGCGGCCTCGAATCTCGTTGTCCTCGTGCCATGATCCCGCTTTCCTCAGAATGACAGGCCGGCTTCGCGCGCGGCCTCGGCCAGCGCCTTGACCCGGCCGTGGAACAGATAACCGCCTCGGTCGAACACCACCTCGCCGAGGCCGGCGGCCTTGGCCCGCGCGGCAATCAGCTTGCCCACCTCCTCGGCGGCGGCCTGGTCGGCCCCGGTCTTGAGCTTGGCCTTGAGATCCTTGTCCAGCGAGGACGCCGCCGCCACGGTGACGCCCTGCCGATCGTCGATCACCTGGGCGTAGATGTGCTTGCTCGAGCGAAAGACCGAGAGACGGACCCGGCCGCGGCTCTTGCGCTTGATCTGGGAGCGGTTCCGTTGCTTGCGGCGGTCACGCAGTTGTTTCGATGTCAACATGGCATTACTTCTTCTTGCCTTCCTTGCGCAGGATGGTCTCGCCCACGTAGCGAATGCCCTTGCCCTTGTAGGGCTCCGGCTTTCGGTAGGCGCGAATCTCCGCTGCGACCTGGCCGACGCTCTGCTTGTCGGCGCCCGAGACCTTGATGCTGGTCGGCTTCTCGCAGTGAATCGAGATGCCCTCCGGGATCGCATGGTTGACGTCGTGGCTGTAGCCGAGTTGCAGGATCAGGGTCTGGCCCTGCACGGCGGCGCGATACCCCACGCCGATGATCTCCAGCTCCTTGGTAAAGCCTTCGGAGACACCGGTCACCATGTTCTGCAGCCGCGCGCGCGTGGTGCCCCACATGGCCCGCGCGGTCTTGGATTCGTCGACCGGCTTGACCACCACTTGGTTGCCCTCGAGCGCCGCCGAAACGGCATCCGTCATTTCGTAGCTGAGCTCGCCGAGCTTGCCCTTGGCCGTCACCATACGTCCGGTGATGGCGAGCTCGACGCCGCTTGGTACTTCGACCGGATTCTTGCCTACGCGAGACATGGCTCTTCCTCTAGAAGACGCGGCACAGGACCTCGCCGCCGACGTTGGCGGCGCGCGCTTCGTGGTCCGACATCACGCCGCGCGGTGTCGACAGGATCGCGATACCCAGGCCGTTGTAATACCTGGGCAGTTCCTTGATCTTGGAATAGACCCGGCGGCCAGGCTTGGAGACGCGCGAGATCTCCCGGATCACCGGCTCGCCCTCGGCGTACTTCAACTCGATCTCGAGCTCGGAAATCCCCGGGCGCACCTCCGTGCTGTAATATCCGCGGATATAGCCCTCGCGCTTCAAGACCTCGAGCACGTTCGACCTCAACTTGGAGGCCGGCGCACTCACCTTGGAAAAACGCGCCCGCTGGCCATTGCGGATCCGGGCCAGCATATCCCCGAGGGGATCGCTCATCGCCATATTGCGGCTCCTCTGCTACCAGCTAGACTTGACCATGCCAGGGATCTGGCCGATGGAGGCCAGCTCGCGCACGGCAATGCGCGACAGGCGGAACTTGCGGTAAAAGCCCCGCGGCCGTCCGGTCAGCTGGCACCTGTTGCGTACGCGCACCGCAGCGCCGTTGCGCGGCATCTCCGCCAGTTTCAGGTAGGCCTGAAATCGCTCCTCCGGGGGAAGCTCACGATCGCGGGCGACCGCCCTGAGGCGGGCCCGCTTGGCCGCGTGCTTCTTGACCAAGCCGGCGCGTCTGGCGTTCTTCTCGACAGCGCTCTTCTTTGCCATCTTCCTATTGTCCTCTCGTTCCGCCGCTCACTTGGGAAACGGCATGTCGAAGCCCGTGAGAAGAGCCTTGGCCTCCTCGTTGGTCTTCGCGCTGGTGCATATCACGATGTCCATTCCGCGAACCTCGTCGACCTTGTCGTAGTCGATCTCCGGAAAGACGATCTGTTCCTTCAAACCCATCGCAAAGTTGCCGCGCCCGTCGAAGCTCTTTGCCGGGACGCCTCGAAAGTCGCGCACCCGCGGCAGGGCGACGGTGATCAAGCGGTCCAGGAATTCGAACATCCGCTCGCGCCGCAGCGTCACCTTGCACCCGACCGGCATGCCCTCGCGCAGCTTGAAGGTGGCGATCGACGTCTTGGCCCTCGTGATGATCGGCTTCTGCCCGGTGATCAGGGCCAGATCGCCGGCGGCGGCCTGCACCTTCTTCGCGTCCTGCACCCCGGCGCCGACGCCCATGTTGACCACGATCTTCTCGAGCCGCGGTACCTGCATGGCGTTCTTGTAGCCGAACTGTGCATTCTCGTCGTCATGGCCTTGGCCCCGCTCAAACGTCGATGATTTCGCCGGAGCGCTTGGCGTAGCGCACCTTGCGGCCGTCATCGATCACCTTGTAGCCGACCCGTGTCGGCTCGGAGGTCTTCGGGTCGATGTGCGCAACGTTGGAGATGTGCAGCGAGGCTTCCTTCTCGATGATGCCGCCGGGGCTCGCCTGGCTCGGCGCGGTATGGCGCTTGACCATGTTGACCCCCTGGACGAGCACGCGGTCCGCGTCGCGCAGCACCCGCAGCACCTCGCCGGTCTTGCCCTTGTTCCTGCCGGTCGTGACCACGACCCGGTCGCCTTTCTTGATCTTGAACTTCTTGGCCATCACAGCACCTCGGGTGCGAGCGAAACGATCTTCATGAATTTCCGGGCCCGCAGCTCGCGCGTGACCGGGCCGAAGATACGCGTGCCGATCGGCTCGTTCTGCCGGGTGATCAGCACCGCTGCGTTGTTGTCGAAGCGGATCGAGCTGCCATCCTGCCGGCGGATCTCCTTGGCCGTACGGACGATGACGGCGCGGTGAATATCGCCCTTCTTGACCCGGCCGCGCGGAATGGCCTCCTTGACCGAAACGACAATCACGTCGCCGACGCCGGCGGTCTTTCGCTTGGAGCCGCCCAGCACCTTGATGCACTGCACGCGCCGGGCACCGGAGTTGTCGGCCACGTCAAGCGAGGTTTGCATCTGGATCATGAGTGGCGTTCCTCGTCAGCTCTGAGGTCCGGGTGCAACATCTTCCACGACCTCCCAAGTCTTGCTCTTCGAGATCGGCCGGCACTCGCGGATCTTCACCGGATCGCCCACCTTGCAGCGGTTGGCCTCGTCGTGGGCGTGATAGCGCTTCGAACGCTTGATGAACTTCTTGTAGACGGGGTGCATGACGCGCCGTTCGACCAAGACGGTTATCGTCTTGTCGGCCTTGTCGCCAACCACCACCCCTTGCAAAGTACGACGCGGCATGAGCTCGCTACTCCTGGGATTCGCCCTGCCGCTTGGCGTGCAGGACGGTTTTGATGCGCGCGATATCGCGCCGCACCTGGCGCACCCGCGCCGTGTTCTCGAGTTGTCCGCTGGCCCTCTGGAAGCGCAGGTTGAACTGCTCCTTCTTCAGGCCGAGCAGGGAATCGTTCAGCTCGTCCGCTGTCTTGCCGGTCAGATCGGTGGCCTTCATCGTCTAACCCTCCTCGCCCAGACGGGTGACGAAGCGGGTGTCTATCGGCAACTTGGCCGCAGCCAGGACGAAAGCCTCCTCGGCGATCTCCTTGCTGACGCCGTCGAGCTCGAACATGATGCGCCCCGGCTTCACCCGTGCGGCCCACCATTCGGGCGAGCCCTTGCCCTTGCCCTGGCGGACCTCGGCCGGTTTGGAGGATACCGGCACGTCGGGGAAAACCCGGATCCACAGCTTGCCGACGCGGCGCATGTGACGGGTGATCGCCCGGCGGGCCGCCTCGATCTGGCGCGCCGAAACCCGTCCCGGGCTGGTCGCCTTCAGGCCGTAGGCGCCGAAATTCAGCACGGTCCCGCCCTTGGCGAGGCCGTGAATCCGACCCTTGTGGGCCTTGCGGTACTTTGTCTTCTTCGGCTGCATCATGGCAGTCGTTCCCTTGGTCTAGCCTGGCCTCAGCGCCCGGGCTGGGCTTCCTGGAGGCGTTTGTCCTGGGCCATGGGGTCGTGGGCGACGATTTCGCCCTTGAAGACCCAGACCTTGACGCCGCAGGTCCCATAGGTGGTCAACGCCGTGGCCTCGCCGAAGTCCACGTCCGCGCGTAGCGTATGCAACGGCACGCGGCCCTCGCGGTACCACTCGGTGCGGGCGATCTCGGCGCCGCCCAGACGGCCGCCGCAGTTGATCCGGATCCCCTGCGCGCCCAAGCGCATGGCCGACTGCACGGCGCGCTTCATGGCGCGGCGGAAGGCGACGCGGCGTTCGAGCTGCTGGGCGATGTTCTCGGCGACCAGCCGCGCGTCGATCTCCGGCTTGCGGATCTCGACGATATTGAGGTGCACGTCGTTGCCGGTCATCTGCTGCAGGTCGCGGCGCAGCTTCTCGATGTCGGCGCCTTTCTTGCCGATCACCACGCCGGGACGCGCCGTGTGTATCGTGATGCGCGCCTTCTTGGCCGGCCGTTCGATGATGATACGCGACACGCCGGCCTGTTGGAGGCGCTTGCGCAGGACCTTTCGGATCTCCAGGTCGTCGTGCAGCATGTCGCCATAGCCGCTGTCCGCATACCAGCGCGAATCCCAGGTCCGATTGATACCGAGACGCAGCCCGATCGGATTGACTTTATGACCCATTACGCCTGCTCCTCGCGTTCTCGCACCACCACCCTGAGGCGGCTCCAAGGCTTCTGAATGCGGCCCGCCCGGCCGCGCGCCCGCGGGCGAAAACGCTTCATGACGAAGGCTTTGCCGACCGACGCCTCGGCCACGTAGAGCCGGTCGACGTCGAGCTGATGGTTGTTCTCGGCATTGGCGATGGCCGATTCCAGCACCTTCTTGACCTGGCCGGCGATCCGGCGCTTGGAGAAGGTCAGCTCGGCCAGGGCCGACTCCGCCTTCTTGCCGCGGATCGTCTGGCACAGCAGGTTGAGCTTCTGCGGGCTGGTCCGCATGGCGCGCACCATGGCCATGGCCTCGTTGTCCGCCAGACTGCGCGGTCGCTTGGGCTTGCTCATGACCTAACCCCTTTTCGCCTTCTTGTCGGCGGCGTGCCCATGGAAGGTCCGGGTCGGCGCAAACTCGCCGAACTTGTGGCCGACCATGTTCTCCGTCACCAGCACCGGCAGGAACTTGTGGCCGTTGTAGACGCCGAAGGTCAGGCCGACGAACTGCGGCATGATGGTCGAACGTCGCGACCAGGTCTTGATGATCTCGTTTCGGCCCGACCCGCGAGAGACTTCGGCCTTCTTCATCAGATAGCCGTCGACAAACGGGCCTTTCCAGACAGAGCGTGCCACGTTTCCGTTCCTCTACTTCTTCTTGTGACGGCGCCGGACGATCAGCGCGTCACTCTTCTTCTTGCCGCGCGTGCGCGCGCCCTTGGTCGGCTTGCCCCAGGGGGTCACCGGATTGCGACCGCCCGAGGTACGGCCCTCGCCGCCGCCGTGCGGATGGTCGACCGGGTTCATGGCCACGCCGCGCACCGAGGGGCGCTTGCCCAGCCAGCGCTTGCGCCCGGCCTTGCCCAGCTTGATGTTGGCCTGGTCTTGGTTGGACACGGCGCCGATCGTCGCCATGCACTCGGCGCGAACCATGCGCACCTCGCCCGACGACAGGCGCAGCAGCCCGTAACCGGCATCGCGGCCGACCAGCTGTACGTAGGTACCGGCCGAGCGGGCCAGTTGGCCGCCCTTGCCCGGCTTCATCTCAACGTTGTGGACGATGGTGCCGACCGGTATCGCAGCCAGCGGCATGGCATTGCCCGGCTTGATATCGGCCTTGGCGCCCGAGACCACGGTATCGCCCGGCCCGATACGTTGAGGTGCCAGGATGTAGCTCTGCTCGCCGTCCTCGTATTCGATCAACGCGATGAAGGCCGTGCGGTTGGGATCGTGTTCCAGGCGCACTACCTTCGCCGGCATGTCGAACTTGCGCCGCTTGAAGTCGACGAGACGGTAGCGCCGCTTGTGGCCGCCGCCGCGCCGGCGCGCCGTGATCCGGCCCACGTTGTTCCGGCCACCCTTGCCGGTCAGGCCCTCGGTCAACTTCTTGACCGGCTTGCCCTTCCAGAGCGCCGAGCGGTTGACCAGAACCAGGCCGCGGCGGCCCGGCGTGACCGGATTGAAGTTTTTCAACGCCATGACTCTAGATCCCCGTCGTCACGTCGATGTTGTGACCTTCTTCAAGCGTCACGTAGGCTTTCTTGATGTCCGAACGCTTGCCCGGCCGGCCGCGGAACCGCTTGGTCTTGCCCTTCTGGCGCAGCGTGTTGATCGCCTTGACCTTGACCTTGAAGAGGTCCTCCACGGCGGCCTTGATCTCCGGCTTGCTGGCGTCCAGGGGCACCCTGAAGACCACCTGGTTGTGCTCGGAGGCCAGGGTCGACTTCTCGGTCACCAGCGGCGCGCGAATCACCTCGTACAACCGCTGGCTCGAGACCTTCTTGACGACCGGCGTGCGTGGGCGTGCCCTGCTCATTTCAGTCGCGCCTCCAGCGCTTCCACAGCTTCCTTGGTCAAGGCCAGCGTATCGCGGCGCAGGATGTCGTACACATTGGCGCCGATCTGCGGCAGCACGTCGATTCCCGGCAGGTTGTGCGCCGCCCGCGCCAGGCCGTCGTCGACCGCCGCACCGTCGATTACCAGGACGGAGGACCAGCCCAGCTTGCCGAGCTTTTCGGCCAGTTCCTTGGTCTTGCCCTGCTTCAGCTCGGCGGCCTCCAGGACGATCAGCTTGCCTTCCGCCGCCTTGGCGGACAGCGCCGTCTTGAGCGCCAGCTTGCGCACCTTCTTCGGCAGCTTGTGCGCGTGATCGCGGGGCGTCGGACCGAAGACGGTGCCGCCGCCGCGGTACTGGGAGACATCGCCCGCGCCGATCCGGGCCCGGCCGGTGCCCTTCTGCCGGTACACCTTGCGGGTCGACTTGGAAACCTCGCTTCGGGTCTTCACCTTGTGCGTGCCGGCCCGCCGCTTGGCGAGCTGCCAGTTGACCATGCGCGACAACAGGTCGGCACGCAGCGGCAGGCCGAAGACCGCGTCGTCCAGAACGACCTCGCCCGCCTTCTTGTTGTCCAGCGTGGTGACCGCGCACTTCATGGCCTATCTGTCCTTCTTCTTCTCGGCGGCCTCGGTCGGCGCCTCCGGCGCCCCGGCACTCTCGTCTTCCGCGGGATCCCCCGCCGCCGCTTCGACCGGCGTCTCCGGCGTTTCGACGGCCTCTTCGGCCGCCGGTTCCGTGGCGGCGTCCTCGGCCGGCATCGGTGTGCCCTCGGCGCGCAGGCCCGCCGGGAAGGGGGCGCCTTCCGGCGGGGTCTTCTTGACCGCGTCGCGGATCAGGACCCAACCGCCTTCGGCACCGGGCACCGCGCCCCTGATCAGAATGAGGCCCCGCTCCTCGTCGGTCGAAAACACCATGAGGTTCTGGGTCGTGACCCTCCGGTCGCCCATGTGACCGGCCATCTTCTTACCCTTGAACACCTTGCCCGGGTCCTGGCTGTTGCCGGTCGAGCCATGGCTGCGGTGGCTAAGCGACACGCCGTGGCTGGCGCGTAGCCCATGGAAATTGTGCCGTTTCATGACGCCGGCAAAGCCCTTGCCGACCGAGGTGCCGGTCACATCGACGAACTGCCCGGACACGAAATGGTTGACCGAGAGCTCCGCCCCGAGATCCAGCAGGGCCTCGTCGGAGACCCGGAACTCGGCGATGCGGCGTTTCGGCTCGACCTTGGCCTTGGCGAAATGGCCGCGCTGCGCCTTGCTCAGGTTCTTGACCTTGATCTTGCCGGCGCCGAGCTGCACCGCGGTGTAGCCGTCGTTGTCCCGGGTCCGCCGGCCGACCACCTGACAGCCCTCCAGCCGCAACACCGTGACCGGCACATGGGAGCCCTGGTCGTCGAAGACCCGGGTCATGCCGAGCTTTTGCGCGATCAATCCCGTGCGCATGGCCTCAACCCTTTAGCTTGATCTCGACATCGACCCCGGAGGCGAGGTCGAGTTTCATCAATGCGTCCACCGTCTGCGGTGTCGGATCGACGATGTCCAAGAGGCGCTTGTGCGTGCGGATCTCGAACTGCTCGCGGCTCTTCTTGTCGATGTGCGGCGACCGCAGCACCGTGAATTTCTCGAGCCGCGTCGGCAGCGGGATCGGGCCGCGCACGCGCGCGCCGGTCCGTTTCGCCGTATTGACGATCTCCGTGGTCGACTGATCGAGGACCCGGTGATCGAATGCCTTGAGGCGGATACGTATGTTTTGGCTGTCCATCAGGAAGCCCCATCTGGCGCCCGGCCTTCCGATCCCCCATGGATCGGTCGGGCCGGGCTGTCTGCTGTATTCACTTTATGATGCCCGCGACGACGCCGGCGCCGACGGTGCGGCCGCCCTCGCGGATCGCGAAGCGCAGGCCCTCGTCCATGGCGATCGGCGCGATCAG
>CAMYKD010000116.1 GCA_947258885.1 uncultured Kiloniellales bacterium
TTCCTGGAGTTCGTCGACATCGCCGGTCTGGTCGCCGGCGCCTCCAGGGGCGAGGGCCTGGGCAACAAGTTCCTGGCCAACATCCGCGAGGTCGACGCCGTCGTCCACCTGCTGCGCTGCTTCGAGGGCGAAGTGACCCATGTGGCCGGCCCGGTCGAGCCGCTGCGCGACGCCGAGATCGTCGAGACCGAGCTCATGCTGGCCGACCTGGAAAGCGTCGAGCGGCAGATCGAATCGGCGGTCAAGCGCGCGCGCGGCGGCGGCAAGGCGGCCAAGGCGCGTCTGGCCGTGCTCGAGGCGGTGGCCGAGGCGCTCAGGGCCGGCCGCCCGGCGCGCCAGGTCGAGGTGGCCGCCGAGCTGAAGCCCCTGTTCGACCAACTGCAGCTGTTGACCGCCAAGCCGGTGCTCTATGCCGCCAACGTCGAGGAGGCGACGGCGGCCACCGGCAACGCATACTCCGAACAGGTCAGGCAGCGCGCGGAAGCCGAGGGCGCCGGCTTCGTCGTGATCTCGGCCGCGATCGAGGCCGAGGTGGCCCAGCTCGCCGACCCCGGGGAGAAGCGCGAGTTCCTGGAAACGCTGGGCCTCGAGGAGGCCGGCCTGGCGCGGGTCATACGCGCCGGCTACGCGCTCTTGGACCTCATCACCTTCTTCTCCGTAGGCCCCAAGGAGGCCCATGCCTGGACGGTCCGGCGCGGCGCCAAGGCGCCCGAGGCCGCCGGCGTGATCCACAGCGACTTCGAGCGCGGCTTCATCCGCGCCGAGACCATCGCCTACGACGACTTCGTGGCCTGCGGCGGCGAGCAGGGCGCCAAGGACGCCGGCAAGATGCGCGTCGAGGGCCGCGATTACGTGGTCCGGGACGGTGATGTCTTCTATTTCCGGTTCAATGTGTGACAGACTGCCCGACCGAGCCGCAAGCGACCGGGAGGGACACCATGGGAGAGACGTTGAAACTGGCCGCCGCCGACGGCCACGAGCTGGACGCCTATGTCGCGCGTCCGGCGGGCAGAATTAAGGGCGGACTGGTTGTCTGCCAGGAGATCTTCGGGGTCAACCACCATATCCGCGCGGTGGCCGACGGCTACGCCGGCGACGGTTACCTCGCCGTCGCCCCGGCGCTGTTCGACCGGGTCCGGCCCGGCATCGAGCTGGACTATGACGAAGCGGGCGCGGCCGAGGGCCGGGACCTCAGGGCCGCGTTGTCCTGGGACAAGGCGATCGCGGACGTCGCCGCGGCGGTGGAGGCCGCGCGCGAGGCCGGCAAGGTCGGCGTGATCGGCTTTTGCTGGGGCGGTTCGCTGGCCTGGCTGGCGGCCTGCCGCCTGGAGATCGAGGCGGCGGTCGGATACTACGGCGGCCAGATCCACGCGCACCGGCAGGAAAAGCCGGCCTGCCCGGTTCTGCTGCACTTCGGCGAACGCGACACGATGATTCCGGCCGCACAGGTCGCCGACATCTGCGAGCTGCACCCCAAGGTCGAGGTCCACGCCTATCCGGCCGGCCACGGCTTCAACTGCGACGCGCGGGCCGACTTCGACAAGCAGAGCGCGCACATCGCGTACGGCCGCACCCTGCGGTTCCTGGCCGGGCATCTGGCCTAGCCCCGGCACCGCCTGAGTCTCTCGATCCGTTTCGGCGGCAGGGGCGCGACCTCAGCCCGGGTCCTCCCGCGGCCCGGTTGCCGCACCCTCGAGACGCGCCACCTCGGCCTCCAGCTCGGCGATCCGGGCGGTCAGCTTCCCGATCGCCGTGGCGACCTCGGCCTCCGTGTAGCGCCGGGTGATGTGCTGCGGGCAGTTGACGTCCCAGGCCGCGATCTCGAACACGATCGCGCGTTCGGGCCGGCCTTTGTAGGCCGGGTCGGCGAGGCGCTCGACCAGCGCCGGGTCGTCCTCGACGGCCCGGGCCCGGCCCCAGATCTTGATGCGCTGCCGGTTGGCGTAGTCCATCAGGAAGATCTGCGCCCGGTCGTTCTCGGACAGGTTGCCGGCGCTGATGTACTGCTTGTTGCCGGCGAAATCGGCGAAAGCGAGCGTGCGCTCGTCCAGCACCCTCAAAAAGCCCTTGGGCCCGCCGCGGTGCTGGATGTAGGGCCGGCCCTCGGCGCTGGCGGTCGCCAGGTAGAAGGAGTCCCGCTCGGCCAGGAAGGCGGCCAGCTCGGGCGTCACGACGTCCTTCCAGCCGCCCTTCTGCTCCATCCGGGCATAGCCGGCGCGCGAGCCCATCTTCTCCTGCCAGGTCTTGACCGCCGGGCTAAAGGCCACGTCGCTCGTGTATCCGCTCACCGACCGCCTCCCCTTGCGGCAAGGGCGCGGAGACAGCCCGACCAGGGAGTCCCGGTGCCGTGGGCCTCGTAATTCGCCAGCAGGCAAAGCAGCCCCGCCGTCGACTCCGGCGTCTCGGCCCGTTGTTCCCGTCTGGTCCCGGTAACGCTGTTCATGGCCGCCTCCATCTTCTCATGGATGATGCTCGTTCTCAGGTCCGCCGTCACGCGACATGCCGCGCGAGGAAGTCGCGGATACGCTCGGCGATCAAGTGTCCGTCTTCCTCGAGCGCGAAATGGCCCGTGTCGAGCAGGTGGAACTCGAGGGTTTCGAGATCCCGCTTGTAGGGATGCGCTCCCTCGGCGGGGAAGATGTGGTCGTTCCTGCCCCAGACGATCAACGTGGGCGGCTGATGCTGGCGGAAGTAGGCCTGCCACTCCGGGTAAAGCGGCGGGTTCGAGCCGTAGTCGTAGAACAGCTGAAGCTGGATCTCCTTGTTGCCCGGGCGGTCGAGCCGATACTGGTCGACGATCCAGGTGTCCGGACTGATCACCTCAGGATTGCGTACACCATGGGTGTACTGCCACTTCGTGGCTTCGAGATCGAGGAAGCCCGCGAGCGGTTCGGCGGTCCGCGGGCTGCGGTCCTTCCAGTAGGCCCGGAACGAATCCCAGAATTCGCGCAACCCCTCCTCGTAGGCGTTCGCGTTCTGGATGATCAGGCTCTGCACCCGCTGCGGGTGCCTGGCCGCGAGGCGGAAGCCGACGGGCCCGCCGTAGTCCATCAGGTAGAGGCTGTAGCGCTCGATCCCGAGGGCGGCGAGGAACTTGTCCACGACCTCGGCCAAGTTGTCGAAGGTATAGGAGAAGCGATCGACCGGCGGCATCGCGCTGTTGCCGAAGCCGGGATAGTCCGGCGCGACCACGTGGAAGCGGTCGGAGAGCGTGGGGATCAAGTTGCGGAACATCTGCGAGGAGGTCGGGAAGCCGTGCAGCAGCACGATGGTCGGCGCGTCCTCGGGGCCTGCCTCGCGGTAGAAGATATCCAGGCCGTCGACCTTGACGGTCTTGTGCAACGTGGGCCGCCCGGTCGGCCGCGCTCCGGCGGCCCCTTGCGCGGCGCGCGCCACGCCGTTCAGACCGGACCCGAGGCCCAGCCCCACCCCGGCCCCGGCGAGGCCGGCGGCTCCCGTGGTCAGAAAGGCGCGGCGTTCGAGGTCCTTGCGCCCGTCCTCGGCGGCATCTCGGGTTGCGCGATCATTCTCGTGTCTCATGGTTCCGTTCCTTTCGAGCGATTGCCAAGCAAATCGGCCGCCGCGCTCGTCGAGCGCGCGGCGGCCGTCCGAGACATCACGCGGCGGTCTTGCGGTCGGTCCCGACCGGCGGAAAGTCCACCTCGGTCTCGGTCACGTGGTTGAAGTAGTTGGTGAAGATACTGTCCGCGACGACGGCCACGATCTCGGTGATCTCGGCGTCGCTTGCGCCGGCGAGGCGGGCGATCCGAAGGTCCGCGTCACTGACCCAGCCACGCTCGGCGACGACGGCGCGGGCAAAGCGCAAGATCGCCGCCACCTTGGGGTCGCCGGAGCGGCCCGCGAGGTTCTCGGCCAGCTCGGCCGTCTCGACGCCCAGCAGGCCGCCGATGGCGGTGTGGGCCGCGGCACAGTACGCGCAGCCGTTCTCGCCGGCCACGGCAAGCGCGATGGCCTCGCGGGTTTGGGCGTCCAGGACACCGCTGCCGAGCGCCTTGCCGAAGTCCAGGTGGGCCTGCAGGGCGGCCGGCGAATGCGCCATGGTGCGCAACAGGTTGGGGGCCCTGCCGAAGGCCTTCTCTATGCCGTCGAGCAGGGCCTTGGCCTTGCCGTCGGCACGGGCGGGGTCGATCGGGGTCAGTCGGGACATGTCAGTATCTCCTTTTCTCATCTTTGCCGAAGGTTGGGCTTGCGCCCGGTAGCCTGAGGAAACGTGTCCTCAGGCGGCGATCGCGGCGCAGTTGTCGTTGGCCGCGGACATCCCGGCCGTGCCTGCATCCAGCAGGCCGTCGACCAGGGGCCGTACCTGGGCCCGGCTAACGCCGATGGCGGTCAGCAGCCGGTCGCCCAGCGCTTCGAAATCGCGGATCGCCCGCCGTCTCTTCTGCCAGGCATCAAGCTTGGCGAGCGGTCCCCAGCGGCCGCCCGCCGCAGTGCCGAACCGGCGGCGCACTTCTAAGGGGCGGCGCTTTTCCAGGTATTCGGTGACGTGATGGTCCATTCTCGTATCCTCCCCCATCGGGGCCCGCCAGCTTCAGATGACCGCCATCGCGCAGGTCGGTTAAGGCGTCAGACCGGCCAATCCGATCCGTATCGAAATTGGATATAGACAGACTGGTCTGTCTTGTCAAGAGGCGTACCAAGGAAAACCGGCCCTTTGTCCCTCAGGGCCAAGGTCACTGCCGTACCTGGAGATTTATCAGCTTTCTTGCCGAGTCGGTAAACCGACTTGATCGTGGAAGCCATATTGAAATGCGTTGACGCCGAGGCCAAATATATACAGACTTGTATGTATCGAATCTTGAATTGGAGTGGGACGAATGGCCAGCAGCCGCCGCGAGCATCTGGTGGATACCGCCCTCGAGCTGTTTTCCAGGGAGGGCTACCACGCGACGGGCATCGACCGGATCCTGGCCGAGGCGGGGGTCGCCAAGATGACCCTCTACAACCATTTCAAGTCCAAGGACGAGCTGATCCTGGCGGCCCTGCGCCGGCGCGACGAGCGCTTCCGCAACTGGTTCATGCGGGCGGTCGAGGGCCGGGCCAAGACTCCGCGGGCGCGGCTGCTGGCGATCTTCGATGTCCTTCAGGAATGGTTCGACTCGAAGGAGTTCAACGGCTGCACCTTCATCAATGCCTCGGCCGAGTTCGGCCGCCCGGACGACCCGATCCACGGCGCCTGCGCCGAACACCAGCAGTTGGTTCAGGGTTACCTGGGAGAGCTGGCGGCGGCAGCCGGCGCGACGGACCCCGAGGCGCTGGCCGGGCAGCTCATGCTGCTCATGGAAGGAGCGATCGTCATGCGCCACACCGCCGGCCGGCGCGATGCCGCGATAAAGGCGCGCGGGGCGGCGGAGATCCTGGTCGAGCGCGCGCTCGACTGAGAGAATCCCGGCTACAGACACCCCTCCGCGCCGCCTTGCGGGTCCGGCCTGGGGCGCTTACCTTGATAGCCATGAGCAAGACCTGGACAGTGGCCGCTTTGGCCGCCTCCTTGATGCTCGCGGCCTGTGCCGCGCTGCCGACGCCATACCAGCCGGCCGCCGACTCCTTCAGCTACGGCTACAGCGACGAGCAGATCGACGCAGAAACCTGGCGGGTCAGCTTCGCCGGGAATTCCATCACGGCGCGGGGCACGGTCGAGGACTACCTGCACTACCGCGCGGCCGAGATCACGCTTGCGGCCGGCGCGGAAGGTTTCGTCGTGGTGAAGGAAGACATCGAGAAGGACGTGACCTATTACAGTGCCGGTTACCCCGCCGGCGGTTACATCTCCCATGGATACGGCCGCGGCTACTATTCCGGCCTCGGCGTGGGCTACGGCACCGGCACTCTGAGCCCGACCAACAGCTACACCGGACACGCTACGATCCGCGTGTTTCGCGAGACCGCCCCGGCCGGCCCCGGCACCGCCTACGACGCGGCCGCCGTGCTGCGCGTCCTGGGGCCCAAGATCGTCAGGCCCGCGCCCGAGGCCGGCTAGAACAGGCGCCGGGCCCGGACCGGCACCTCCTTCGCCCTGTCCGGTTATCTGGCCGGAGTGTGCGATTACGCACAGTGCACCCTCGGAATTTCTGGGACTCTCGCATGGAGTTCGCGCATTCGCCGCCTCGAAAGGGCGCGCGCGGCAGTGTCCGTCCAGGGACGAAGCCGAGAGGCCGCCCCCGGACGTCACAGTGGTCAAACGGTCACAGAGGGAGGATGAGCGCGGCCATGGCGAAGATTCGAGATTTGAAGCTGGAGTTGATCGACCAAAGTCGAAGGAACGGCGGCGCCGACATTCGGGTGACATACCAAGCCGAATTGACCCCGCTCGAGCGCCACTTCACGGGCCTGCGGTTCAAGGAGAAGATCCAGCTCTGCGGCGCCTATTCGCTTGATCCCGAGGATTTCCTCTACGAGCTCGCGTCGCAGACTTTCGCCGGCAAAGACAGCGGAATCGTCCACCGGGAGCGGATCGCCACCGTCTGCGATGACATCCTGGACGAGAACGGCCGGCTGCAGCCGTCGGACCGGGTCTATGCAAAGGTCTGGGTCACCCCGGTCCTGCCGGAGGCGGATTTCCAGACCAGCCGGCCGTTGGTCCATACGTTCTGAGCGTGCGGCCGCCCCGGGCGGCACACCGCTCAACTCTGCGCCGCGCCTCGCTCCGGGTAGAGCGAGAGCAGCCCTTCGCGCGATGCGGCGCAGATGCCCCGCTCGGTGATCAGGCCGCCGACCAGGCGCGCCGGCGTCACGTCGAAGGCGTAATTCGCCACCGGGCTGGCCTCGGGCGTGATGCGCACCGTGGCGATGGCACCCTCCAGCGTCCGCCCACTCACCTCGGATAGCTCGCGCCCGTCGCGCTGTTCGATCGGGATCTCGCCGATCCCGTCGCTCACCGTCCAATCGATCGTCGGGCCGGGCAGCGCTACATAGAACGGCACGCCGTTGTCGCGCGCCGCCAGGGCCTTCAAATAGGTGCCGATCTTGTTGCAGACGTCGCCGGTCGCGGTGGTGCGGTCGGTCCCGGTGATGCAGAGGTCGACTAGGCCGTGCTGCATCAGGTGGCCGCCGACGTTGTCGGCGATCACGGTGTGCGGCACGCCGTGCTGACCCAGCTCCCAGGCGGTGAGTCCCGCTCCCTGGTTGCGCGGCCGCGTCTCGTCGACCCAGACGTGGACCGGGACGCCGGCGTCGTGCGCCAGGTAGATCGGCGCGAGCGCCGTGCCCCAGTCGACCGTGGCCAGCCAGCCGGCGTTGCAGTGGGTCAGCAGGTTGACCGCCCCCTCCCTGCCCTTGGCCGCCCAGGCGTCGCGGATCAGCCCGAGGCCCTGCTCGCCGATGGCGCGGCAGATCGCCACGTCCTCTTCGCAGATTCCGGCGGCGCGCGCATAAGCGGCATCGGCCCGCTCGCCGGCCGGCAGAGCCGCCACGCAGGCACGCATTTCCGCCACCGCCCAGCGTAGGTTGACCGCGGTCGGGCGGGTGGCAAGCAGCGTTTCGGCGGCGCGGCCGAGGTTCTCGTCCGCGGGGTCGGCGCGCAGGGCCAGCGCCAGGCCATAGGCGGCGGTCGCCCCGATCAGCGGCGCGCCGCGCACCAACATGGCGCGGATCGCATGGGCCGCGTCCTCCAGGGTTTCCAGGCGACAGGTGACGAAGTCGTGGGGCAGGCGGGTCTGGTCGATGATCTCGACCGTCCAGCCGTCCTCGGCCAGGCGGATCGTGCGGGTCGGTTGGCCCTGGACCTTCATGCCGTCAGCCGCCGAGCACCCGCCCGGCCACGGCGTCGAGCCGGGCGGCGGCGGCCGGGTCGCGGGCCTCCGGCGCGGTGATGACGGCGTTGTCGAGCGCATGATGACAGCCTTGCTCGCAGGCGGCCGCGCGACCGGCCAGGCGCGGCACCACCTGCTTGACCAGGGCGCGCGCCTTGTCGGCGTTTTCCAGCAGCACTTTGATCACGCCCTCGACGCTGACGTTGTCGTGGTCGTCGTGCCAGCAGTCGTAGTCGGTGACCATGGCCACGGTGGCGTAGCAGATCTCGGCCTCGCGCGCCAACTTGGCTTCGGGCATGTTCGTCATGCCGATGACGTCGCAGCCCCAGGAACGGTAGAGTTCGGATTCGGCCCTGGACGAGAACTGCGGTCCCTCCATGACCAGATAGGTGCCGGCGGCGGTGTGGGGAATGCCAAGCTCTTCGGCCGCCGCCTCGAGATGGCTGCCCAGACGCCGGCAGACCGGCTCGGCCATCGAAACGTGGGCGACCAGGCCGGTCCCGAAGAAGCTTTTGGTCCGGGCGAAGGTGCGGTCGACGAACTGGTCGACCAGGACGAAGGTGCCGGGCGCCAATTCTTCCTTCAGCGACCCGACCGCGCTGACCGAGACGATGTCGGTGACGCCGGAGCGCTTGAGCGCGTCGATGTTGGCCCGGAAATCGAGCTCCGTGGGTGGAATCCGGTGGCCGCGGCCGTGGCGCGGCAGGAACACGACCTTCTGGCCGTCCAGCTCGCCGAACAGCAGCTGGTCGGAGGGCGTGCCGAAGGGCGTCTCGACCCGGCGCCACTCGGTCTTCCCCAGGCCTTCGATGTCATAGACCCCGCTGCCGCCGATGACGCCGATGACGGGGGGTGTGCCGGCTTCGCTCATGGTCGCTCCCTGACGCTCGTTTGCCGGTCCGGTTTACTGGAAGCGGAGCGGAAATCCAAGGCGGCGCGGGATGAGCGCCGCCCTTTGGGCGGCCTTCGGCGGCGGCGCTCAGTGCACGTCCGCCCAGACCTTGCGTTTCGCGAAATATAGCAGGACGGTCAGGACAAAGACGAAGATCATCACCTTGACGCCCCAGGCTTTGCGGATCTCCAGCTTCGGCTCGGCGGTCCACATCAGGAAGGTGGTGACGTCGTGGGACATCTGCTCGATCGTGGCCTCGGTCCCGTCGGCGTACTCGACGACGCCCCCGGCCAGAGGCGCAGCCATGGCGATCTGATCAGCCATGGCGATCTGGTGACCGGGGAAGTATCTGTTGAAGGTCAGGCCGTCCTGGAGTTCAAAATCCCTGGGCAGAAAGCTGTATTCATCCAGCTCCTTCCAATTTTCCGGCAGCTCCTCGAAGCCGGTCAGGATCGCGTAGGTGTAATCGGGCCCACCCTTGCGCGCCTTGGTCATGAGCGAGAGGTCGGGCGGCAATGCCCCATTGTTGGCCGCCGCCGCGGCCTTGTCGTTGGGGAAAGGCGAGGGGAAGTAGTCCGAGGGAAGGCCATCGCGCTCGAACATCTCGCCCTCGTCGTCCGGCCCGTCGACCACCGTGGCCTCGGCAGCGAAGAGCTTGATCTCGTTCTGGCTGTAGCCGATGTCCGCGAGGTTTCGAAAGGCTACATACTTCAGCGAATGACAGCCCGAGCAGACCTCTTGGTAGACCTGCAGGCCGCGCTGCAGGGCCGCCCGGTCGAAGGTGCCAAAGGGGCCGTCGAAGGACCATTCCTGCTTGGGAGGCGGGGGCGTTACGGCCGCCTCGGCCGTGGTCAGGGACAATCCGCAGGCGGTGGCCAGGACGCCGATCAGAAACCTCTTCATCAGGCCTTCTCCATCGGCTTGGCCTGGGCGCCGGCTGGGCTGCCGCCGCCCTTGAGCACAGGTTCGCTGATCGAGGCCGGCAAGGGTTTCGGCCGCTCGATATAGCTCAGGAAATACACGGCGACGAAGAACAGGAAATAGGCCGCCGTCGCGATCTGCCCGACGATCAGGAATATGCCCTCGGGCGGCTTGGCGCCGATGTAGCCCAGCACCAGGCAGACGATGACGAAGGCCCAGAAGAGCCACTTGTAGATCGGCCGGAACTTGGCGCTCTTGACCGGCGAGCGGTCGATCCACGGCAGGACCAGCAGGATCAGCAGCGAGCCGAACATGGCGACCACGCCGAGCAGCTTGTGCGGGATCGCGCGCAGGATCGCGTAGTACGGCAGGAAGTACCACTCGGGCACGATATGGGCCGGCGTGGCCAGCGGGTTGGCCTCGATGTTGTTGTCCGCCTCGGCGAGCATGTTGGGCGCGAAGAACACCACCGCGAAGAAGACCAGCAGGAACACCCCCATGCCGTAGAGGTCCTTGACCGTGTAGTATGGATGGAAGGGGATCTTGTCCTGCGGCCCCTTGGCCTCGATGCCGAGCGGGTTGTTCGACCCGAACTGGTGCAGCGCCCAGATGTGCAGGATGACCATGGCGACGATCAGAAAGGGCAGCAGGTAGTGCAGCGCGTAGAAGCGGTTGAGCGTCGGGTTGGCGACGGTGAAGCCGCCCCACAGCCAGGTCACGATCCAGTCGCCGACCCACGGCACGGCGGAGAACAGGTTGGTGATCACCTTGGCGCCCCAGTAGCTCATCTGCCCCCACGGCAGCACGTAGCCCATGAAGGCCGTGGCCATCATCAGCAGCAGGATGATGACGCCCAGGATCCACAGCAGCTCGCGCGGGGCCTTGTAGGAGCCGTAATACATGCCGCGGAAGATGTGGATGTAGACCACGATGAAGAAGAACGATCCGCCGTTCATGTGAACGTAGCGCAACAGCCATCCGCTGTTGACGTCGCGCATGATGCGCTCGACCGAGTCGAAGGCGTGGTCGGAATGCGCCGTGTACTGCATCGCCAGCATGATGCCGGTGACGATCATGATCACCAGCACGATCCCGGCCAGCGAGCCGAAGTTCCACCAGTAGCTGAGGTTCTTCGGCGAGGGGTACTCGGTCCCGATCGAGTGATTGAGGAAGGAGAAGATCGGCATCCGGTGCTCGATCCACCGGATCACCGGGTTGTTCATCATGCCCTGGTCGCTCATGAGCCGTCCCCCTCAGCCGATCCGGATGAAGCTGTCGTTCAGGAACCTGTATTCCGGCACTTCCAGGTTCCGCGGCGCCGGTCCCTCGCGAATGCGCCCCGAAGTATCGAATACCGAGCCGTGGCAGGGGCAGAACCAGCCGCCGAATTCGCCGCGGGTCTGG
>CAMYKD010000117.1 GCA_947258885.1 uncultured Kiloniellales bacterium
GACCTGCCAGTCGAACTTCTTGAAGGTCTTGCCGAACTGGGTGACCGAGCCGCCGTAGAGCCGGTTGGAGGCGATGAACTCGTCGCCCGGCTCCATCAGGGGGAACAAGGTCAGCAGCTGGGCCGCGTGGCCCGAGGCGCAGCAGGTCGCGCCCCGGCCGTCCTCAAGGTTGGCCAGCCGTTCCTCCAGGACCGCCACGGTCGGGTTGGTGAGGCGCGAATAGATGAAGCCGAAGGTCTGCAGGTTGAACAGCGAGGCGGCGTGGTCGGCGTCATAGAAGACATAGCCGGTGTTCTGGTAGATCGGCGTCTGGCGCGCCCCGGTGATCGGCTCGGGCTGCGAGCCCGCGTGGATCATCCGCGTCTCGAAGCCGTAGTCGTCCTTGCGCTTCTTGCTCATCCGATCCTCACCTTGCGGCGCTTGGCGGAGATGACGCGGGAGTTGAAGCCGCCCCAGGACAGCTCGGTGTGGAGCCGGCCGTACTCGATCTTGGGGCAGCGGTCCATGACGACCTTCAGGCCGGCGGCCTCCGCCTGCTTGGCCGCCGCGTCGTCCCGCACGCCGAGCTGCATCCAGATCACCTTTATGCCCTTGTCCCCGGCCGACTTGATGGCCTCGTCGACGATCGGCCCGGCGTCCTCGGAGGCGCGGAAGACGTCGACCATGTCGATGCGCTCGGGGATCTCGGCCAGGGTGCCATAGACCCTTTCGCCCAGGATCTCGTCGCCGGCCACCCGGGGGTTGACCGGGATCACCCGGTAGCCCTTCTCCTGCAGGTACTTCATGGCGAAGAAGCTGGGCCGGTTCCAGCGCGGGCTGGCGCCGACCATGGCGATGGTCCGCACCGAGGCCAGGATCGAGCGGATGTAGGCGTCGGGGTAGGCGTCGTGGTCGACGGGCTGGGCGCCGGCGGTCATGGCCGTCGATCCCTTTGCCGTTTTCGATACGCGGAAGTGTCATGGCCAGGCTTGACCCACTGCTGCCCGGTTGAGGCTGGCGGAAGGGGCCGCAAGTTGCTGAGTTTGAACCTTTTGTCCCTATGACCGGGTTCGGCGAACCATGGTCGGGGCGTGCCGCCTATGGAACCCCGCCCAGTAAGGAAGCGTCGATTTGAGCGAACGCGCACAACAAACCCTCGCCCTTCGGGAGAGGGTGGCGAGGCGAAGCCGAGTGGGTGAGGGCCTTTTGGTTTGGGCGGTTGCCGCAACGCGCCGCCACTTCGGGCAGAACTCCGGAACCAACCCGCCCTCACCCTCCCGCTGCGCGGGCCCCTCCCTCTCCCAAAGGGCGAGGGGCAATTCCGCTGACTTAGGACAGGGCTCAACCGGACAGTAGTGGGCTTGACCCGGCCATCCAGGAGCACGCCACTCGTGTGGATGCCCGGATCAAGTCCCGGCATGACACGAAGAGCGTTCGATCCTCCGTCGTCGACCAGTGCTGTCACCGCCCCTTCCAGACCGGCTTGCGCTTCTCAGAAAAGGCGTCGATGCCCTCGGCGACGTCCTCGGCCATCATGTTGCAGGCCATGACCTCGCCGGCGTAGCCGTAGGCCTCGTCGAGGGTCATCTCGAGCTGCTTGTAGAACATGTCCTTGCCGGTCCGGACCGCGACCGGCGTCTTGCCGGCGATCTTGGCTGCCAGTTCGGCGACCGCCGCATCCAGCTCGGCGGCCGGCACCGCGCGGTTGACCAGGCCGTAGTCGACCGCGGTCGCCGCGTCGATCAGATCGCCGGTCACCAGCATCTCGAAGGCCTTCTTGCGGGCGACATTGCGCGACAGCGCGACCGAGGGCGTCGAGCAGAACAGGCCGACGTTGATGCCGTTGGTGCCGAAGCGCGCCTCCTCGGCGGCCACCGCCAGGTCGCAGGTCGCCACCAACTGGCAGCCGGCGGCGCAGGCGATGCCGTGGACCCGGGCGATCACCGGCTGCGGGATGCGGGTCAGCGTCGTCATCACGCGGCTGCACTGGGCGAAGAGCCGGCGGTGGGTGTCCTGGTCCGGGGCCGCGCGCATCTGCTTCAGGTCGTGCCCGGCGCAGAAGGCCTTGCCGGCCCCGGAGAGCACGACGACGCGCAGGCTCTCGTCCGCCGCGATGTCGTCGAGCGCCCCCTGCAGTTCGGCCAGCAGCTCCTCGGAGAGCGCGTTGTACTGCGCCGGCCGGTTGAGGGTCAGATACGCGATCCCGTCGCGGTCCTCGCGCAGCAGGATCGGTTCGTTCGCTTGGGCGGCGGCGGCTTCGGCCGGCATGGGCTCTCTCCCTCGGGTCTGTCTGGCGTCCCCTGAATCTGGCCCCTTCCGGGGGCCCGGTTCAAGGGCAATCTGTCACGACAGGCAAGGCGAGGCTTCTCCGGCCAAGCCGGGTTAACGGAAAATTCGGGTTCCGAAGGCCGTATACAGGTCCATGAAACGCCTTTCCGACAGTAAGACCGCGGCTCTGATGGCCGCCTATCTGGCGATGGCGGCGCTTCTGGTGGCCACGGGCGCCTGGTGGTTTACCCAAGCCATTACCTATTGGATTCCGCAAAGCGGCATGTCGCCCGTGATTCTCGCCGGCGATCGCCTGTTCGCCTGGCGTAACTACTACCGGAACCGCGCACCGGCGCGCGGCGACATTGCCGTCTACGTGCTGCCGGCCGACAGACCGACGGTGTTTGTTAAGCGCGTGGTTGGCCTGCCGGGTGACCGGGTCCAGGTCAAGGATGGCCGGCTGCACATCAATGGCGCGCCGGTCCCTCGGGAAAGGCTCGGCCTTCGGGAGGTCGCGTTGAGCAGCGGGGGATCCATACAGATAACCGAGTACCGCGAAACCCTGCCTTCCGGCCGCCAGTACTTGATCTGGGAGGCGGGCGACGCGGAGCCGGCCGACAACACGCCGGAGTACCTTGTGCCCCCAGGTCACACCTTCTTCCTGGGTGACAACCGCGACCATAGCCTCGACAGCCGTTTCAGCGACCGGGTCGGCTTCATACCGCTCGAGTATCTGCGGGACCGGCCGGCCTTCGTCTACTGGTCCACCGACCATCAACGCATCGGGGTGGCAGTGCAGCCGCCTCCATAGGATCGTCGCCCTTAAGCACTCGCGGCCCCTCAGATATCGCCGTAGTCGCCGTGACGGCCCTTGCCGGCGGCGAAGCGCCCGGCGCCGGCCACGCCCTCGTTGCCGAGGCACGACAGGCCGTTTTCGTACTCCTGGCGCAGCGCCGCGCGGAGCGGCAGGCCGTACTGGCGGTGCACCGAGTTGCGGTCGGCGCGCGTGCACTCCTGCGGGAAGCGCGCGATCTCGCGGGCCATCGCCTCGGCCGCCTGGCGCGCCTGGCCCCTGGGCACGACCTTCTCGCACATGCCGATGGCCAGCGCCTCCCCGGCAGGCACCTTGCGCCCCGTGAGGATGATCTCCAGCGCCCGGCCCTGGCCGACGATGCGCGGCAGGCGCACCGTGCCGCCGTCGATCAAGGGGATGCCCCAGCGCCGGCAGTAGACGCCGAAATAGGCGTCCTCCTCCATGATCCGGACGTCGCACCACAGCGCAAGCTCCATGCCACCGGCCACCGCGGGCCCGGCGACCGCGGCGATGGTCGGCTTGGTGAGCTCGAGGCGTGACGGGCCGAGCGGCCCGGGCGACAGGGGCGCGTCCGGGTCGTTCGGAAAGTGCAGCTTGTTGAGCCAGGTGTCACCCGCGTCGCCGGACAAGGCCTTGAGGTCGCCGCCGGCGCAGAACGCGCCGTGGTCGCCGAAGAACACGGCGACCGAGGCCGACTCGTCCTGCTCGAATTCGAGGAAGGCCCGGACCAGGGCCTCGCCGGTCTCCGGGTCGACGGCGTTGCGCACCTCGGGCCGGTCCAGGATCACCGTGGTCACCGGCCCGTCCTTCTCGACTCTCACCTGATCGCCCATTGCCGCCTTTCCTCCCGTCGCGCGTTTTCCGCTCTCCCCAGCCGGTATTTCGGCCTTTCGTGGCGCCCGGCGCAAGGGTAATTAGAAGTGCACCGAGACGATACCCCGAGGAGCGCGATGCCGAAGATCACGCCTGAAGAGATCCACGAGCTGATCGAAGCCGCGCTGCCCTTTGCCGTCGACACCGGCATGACGGTGGAGCATATCGGCGCCGGCACCTGCCGGGTGCGCCTGCCCTACAAGCCGGTCTTCGCGCGCCCCGGCGGTACGGTGGCGGGGCCGCTGCTGATGGGCCTCGCCGACTTCGCGATCTACGTCGCGCTGCTGTCGCGCATCGGCCGGGTCGAGATGGCGGTGACCACGAACCTGACCTGCAACTTCCTGCGCCGGCCCAAGCCGGCCGACGTGATCGGCGAGGCGCGCCTCCTGAAGCTGGGCAAGCGCCTGGCCTACGGAGAGGTCTCGCTGTTCACCGAGGGCGAAGAGGGCCAGGGTCCCGTCGCCCACGTTACCGCGACCTACTCGATCCCGCCTGAGGGGTGACAGTGCGGTCCGGCGTTGGCCTCATTGCGCCGAAAAGCCGCCGTCGAGGACCAGCTCGGCGCCGGTCATGTAGGCGGCCTCGTCGCTTGCCAGGTAGAGCGCGGCGCGGGCGACCTCCTCCGGCTCGGCGAGGCGGCCCAGGGGCTGGCGCCTGGCGAGCTTGGCCTTGACCGTTTCCGGGTCGCCGAAGACCTGCGTTATGCTGTCCAGCATGGCCGTGTCGGTGAAGCCCGGGTGCAGCGAGTTTACCCGAATGCCGTAATTGCGCTCGGCGCAGTAGAGCGCGGCGGACTTGGTGAAGAGCCTGACGCCCCCCTTGGCGGCGGAATAGGCGGCCAGCATGGGCGCGCCGACGATCCCGGCCACCGAGGAGAGGTTGACGATCGCCCCGCCGCCGGTCTCCTTCATCGCGCCGATAGCCGCACGCGTGCCCAGAAAGGCGCCTTCCAGGTTTACGGCCATGACCTTTCGCCACTCCTCCAGGGTCGTCTCCTCGAGGCTTTTCGTGACCGCCAGGCCCGCGTTGTTCACCAGCACGTCGAGCCGGCCGAAGCGGTCCAGGACCGCATCCAGGGCCCGCGCCCAGTCGCTCTCCTCCGTCACATCGAGCGCCAGACAGAGCACTGCCTCTTTGTCCTCAGGCGCCGCCAGGTCGCTTGCCACGACCCTTGCGCCCTCCGCCGCGAAGAGCGCGGTCATGGCCCGGCCGATGCCGCCCGAAGCGCCGGTAATGAGCGCCATCTTGCCCGAAAGTCGTGCCATGCCGTTCTCCGATCCGCTCTTCCGTCCGACCGAGACTGGCAGAAGACCGGGCCCGACGCTAGAGCGCCGCACCTAGCGATTGGCCTCTCGTCCTGCCTGAAACGGACAGCGCAACCGCTTCTAGAGGCGCGAAAAAAAAGATGGCGGCGGATATGCAAGCTGGTCGCATTCCACAAATTCGTGTGCTATATGTCGCCGCTCAGCAATACGAGCCGTCTGGGATACTCCAGGTAGATCGGCTGTCGTCTATGGGAGGAAAAGGATGAACATCAAAGTACCAACTGCCGTCACGGCGGCGGCGCTGCTGGTTGCGGCAGCGGGGCCGGCCTCGGCCGGCACCATCGAGAAGCTTCTCGACATGAAGAGCACCGGGACGCCGCTTGAGCTCGAGACCGTCGACCAGGGCGGTGCGCGGGCCAAGGCGCTGCAGGCCATCACCGAGCGGGTCAACCTGCCGCCCGGGTTCGAGATCAGCCTCTATGCGGTGGTGCCCGACGCCCGCCACATGGCGGTGGGCAACAACGTCGGCACGGTCTTCGTCGGCACGCGCAAGACCGCCGTCTGGGCGGTCACCGACCGCGACCGCGACCGGGTCGCCGACGAGGTCAAGCGCTTCGCGCCGAGCGTCGAGATGAAGGTCCCGAATGGCGTCTGCTTCAGCAAGGACGGGTTCCTCTATGTCGCCGAGCACAACCGACTGCTGATCTATCCGGCGGCCGAGTTCTTTTACGAAGGCCCCGACGTGGCGATCGGCATCGTCAAGGAGCCGCTCATTCCGGTCGAGGAAGAGTCCTTCAACCACGGGGCGCGGACTTGCGCGATCGGTCCGGACGACCAGATCTACATAACCCAGGGCCAACCCTACAACGTCTTCCCGGCCGAAAAGATGGAGCTCTACGATAAGACGGGAATCGGCGCCATCGTGCGGATGAACCGCTGGAACGGCTCGAACTGGGAGGTCTATGCCAAGGGCATCCGGAACTCCGTGGGGCTCGACTTCAACCCGGCCAACGGCGATCTCTGGTTCACCGACAACCAGGTCGACGGCATGGGCGACGACATTCCGCCGGGCGAGCTCAATCGCTCGACGGGACCGGGCCAGCACTTTGGTTTCCCCTGGTTCGGCGGCGGCAAGGCGCGGACCAACGAGTACAAGGATTCCGAGCCGCCGGTCGACGTGACCTTCCCGGCGGTCGAGATGGTGGCCCACGCGGCCGACCTCGGCATGAGGTTCTACACCGGCAAGATGTTCCCGGCGAAGTATCGCGGCGGCATTTTCAGCGCCCAGCACGGGTCGTGGAACCGCACCGAGCCGGTCGGCGCGCGCATCATGTTCACCTCGCTCAACGAGGAGGGCGGGGTGGCCAACACCGAGGTCTTCGCCGACGGTTGGCTGAACGAGGAGACGGGCGAGTACTTCGGCCGTCCGGTCGACGTCGTACAGTACCTCGACGGCTCGCTGCTGGTGTCCGACGACACCGCCGGTGCCATATATCGCATTTCGTACAAGGGCATCGAGTAGCCGTTCGGCGGTCCGGGCGACTTGGGGGGCGCAACCTGCGCCCCCCTTGTCCGTTCCGGCCGATTAATCGCGATCAAGGACAGCGGAAATGTTCGATCGAGGCCATGTCTGTCGTGGGCATCCGGTACATCGACTTGCCTGCGGTGCCGGAGTCGCGCTGCTGTGCCTGGGTCAGGTCACGGAGGCATCGGCGGCGGGCGACCTGGAGGCGGGCCGCGTCAAGGCCAAGGCCTGCGCCGTGTGCCATGGCATCGACGGGCTCGGCAAGCGCCTCGACATGCCGAACCTGGCCGGCCAGAACGAGCACTACATGGCCGAGCAGTTGCGCCGCTATCGCTCGGGCCGGCGCGCCCATCCGGAGATGAACGTTGTCTCCGAGGGTCTGAGCGACCAGGACATCGACGACCTCGCGCGCTACTACGCGGCCATAAAGATCACCGTCGAGCTGCCGAAATAGATGCCCGTGTCGACCGGAGTGCGACCGCCTCGCTTGGCATCGCCCGCTTCTGGGCCGGGATTTTGGCGCCTGCGGTCAAGTTCGTGCCGATCCACTGTAAGACTCGGGGTCGGCTTTCTATAGCGTGGGCCGGCCATGCTGCGCGAAAATCGAATCCGGTTTTACCGGGACAACGGATATCTCGTCGTCTCCGACGTGTTCCCGGCGAACGAGCTGGCGGCGCTCAGGCGCGTGACCGGGCACCTGGTCGAGGCCGCCCGCGGCGTGGCGGCGAGCGACGGCGTCTACGACCTGGGGCCCGATCACGGGCCGGACATTCCGGTCGTGCGGCGGATCAAGGACCCGCAAGACCAGGACCCGGTCTATGCGGCCGCCGCGCGCTCGGAGCGCTTGCTCGACATCGTCGCATGCCTGCTCGGCCCGGCGATCCGCTTCGACCACGGCAAGCTGAACTTCAAGCCTGCGCGCGGCGGCGCGGCCGTCGAGTGGCACCAGGACTGGGCCTTCTACCCGCATACCAACGACGACCTGCTGGCTGTCGGCATCATGCTGGAGGACTGCACGTCGGAGAACGGGCCGCTGCTGGTGGTCCCCGGGTCCCGCAAGGGGCCGGTCCACGACCACCACCACGACGGCGTCTTCGTCGGCGCGATCGACCCGGCGGCGCCCGGCGCGGACCGGGACCGGGCGGTGGCGCTCACCGGCAAGGCGGGCGCCTGCAGCTTCCATCACGTCCGGACACTGCACGGCTCGGCGGAGAACCTGAGCCCCCGGCCGCGTCCCCTGCTGCTGTTCAGCTACGCCGCCGTCGACGCCTGGCCGGTCGGCGAACGTGTCGACCTCGAGGCCTTCGACGGGCGCATCCTGCGCGGCGCGCCGACTCTCGAACCGCGGCAGGACGCCCTGCCGCTGCGCATCCCGCTGCCCAGGGTGGCGGCGGCCGATTCGATCTTTGACGACCAGGCCGCGATCAGGGGAAGATCCTTCGGGGCAAAGACGCCCGCGCCCGTGGCCAAGCCCGAGACTAAGGAGGAGACGGTCTGACATGACGGCGAAAAAAGTGACGGTGCTTGCGGAGGAGGGCGCGGAGGCGCGGACCCGGATGGACCTCGCGGCCTGCTACCGGCTGACCGCTCACTTCGGCTACGACGACGTGATCTGGAACCACATCTCCGCGCGCATCCCCGGAGAAGAGGCCTTCCTGATCAACCCACTCGGCTATCGCTACGACGAGATCCGCGCGTCGAACCTGGTCAAGGTCGACCTCGAGGGGCGGGTGCTGGACGGCGGCGAGACCAACCCGACGGGCTTCGTCATCCACAGCGCGATCCACCGGCGGCGCCCGGACGTGCAGTGCGTCATGCACACGCACACGCCGGGCGGCCTCGCCGTCTCGGCCCTGGCCGAGGGCCTGCTGCCGATGGTCCAGGACTCCTTCCTGTTCCACGACCGGGTCCGCTACCACGCCTACGAGGGGCTCTCGACCGACCTGGACGAGCGCGAGCGCCTGGCCGAAAGCCTCGGCGAGGGATCGGCCCTGATCCTGCGCAACCACGGCCTGCTGACGGTCGGCAGGACCATCGGCGAGGCCTTCGTGACCATGCACTACCTGGAGCGCGCCTGCCGGGTCCAGGTTGCGGTTTTGTCGACCGGCCGCGAGATCAGCCTGCCGCCGCCCGAGATCCGCGAAAAGGCGGCGCAACAGTACCAGGGCTTCTCGCCCGGCAAGTACGAATGGCCGGCGCTGGTCCGCCTGATGGACAAGGCCGATCCGTCCTACCGGGACTGAAGATTCCTTTCGAATGGGCCGGCTTACCAATTAAGATGCCCTTTCCAGGGGTCGGCCGTCTCGCGCCGCGCCCGATCAATGCAACGCGAAGAGCTCCAGGACCGACCCGAGGTGTCCACGCTTGATTTCTCGCCCGCGCGACCGGGCGGCGCCCGGCGCGGCATCCTGTGGATGCTGCTGACCACGCTGTTCTTCGTCTCCATGGACGCGCTGGCCAAGCACCTGTCCCAGTCCTATCCCGTGCCCCAGGTGGTCTGGGCGCGCTATGTGTTCCACGTGCTGCTGCTGGCGTTGCTGCTGGGCGGCCGGGTGCGGGGCGTCATGCGCACCGGGCGCCTCGGCCTTCAGCTGCTGCGCTCGCTCTTCCTGCTCGGTGCGACCGGGGCGTTCTTCACGGCGCTCTCCTTCATCCCGCTGGCGGAGGCCAGCGCCATCATGTTCGTCGCGCCGATCCTGGTCACGGCACTGTCCATGCCGCTGCTGCGCGAGCATGTCGGCCCGCGCCGCTGGGCCAGCGTGGTGGTCGGCTTCGGTGGGGCGCTGATCATCATCCGTCCGGGCGGCGACGCGATGGAGCTGACCGCGCTCTTTGCCCTGGGTGGGGCCACGTCTTATGCGTTCTATCAGATTACCACGCGTCTCTTGAGCCGGAGCGACGGCGCGTTGACCACACTGGCCTACAGCGCCTTGGTCGGCGCGCTGGCCTCCAGCGCCGTCGTGCCGTTCTTCTGGGTCGCGCCGGACTTGGCCGGCTGGGCCGCCATGGTCGGGCTCGGTCTGTTCGGCGGAATCGGCCACTTCGCGCTGATCAAGGCCTTCCAGGCGGCGCCCGCGGCGACGGTCACGCCCTTCGGCTATGCCGCCTTGCTCTGGGCCACGCTCTACGGCTTCGTCCTGTTCGGCGACCTGCCGGACCTCTGGACCGTGGTCGGCGCTGCGATCATCGCGACCAGCGGCCTCTATATCTTCCACCGCGAGCACGCGGCGCGCCGGCCCGGCTAAGGATTTCGCGGCAGGTGCCGGACGACGCTCCGCTCGTTCAGCGAATAACGAACGCGGTAGTGCGGCAGATCGCCGAGCGGCAGGATCGCCCCGCGCAGGTTGTCGAGCACCAGCACCTGACCGTCGAGGACGACCGCGAGGACGGCATGCACGGTCGCACGCTTGGTGTCGAAGAGGATCAGCAGGCGCAGATCCTCGGCTCCGTAGCCCAGGGCGCGCAAGGCATGGTACTTGGCGATCGCGAAGTCCTCGCAGTCGCCGCCGCGGGCGAGGAACTCGCGGGGGGCCGCCCAGTAGTCGGGTTGGCCCCAGTTGTCCTGGTCGTCGCGGTAGCGCACCCGGTTGACCGTGCGGTTGACCTCGGTGAGCTGGCGCGTGGCCTCGGCGCCGCGCAGCCGGTCGATCAAGGCCTGCCAGTCCGCCCAGTGCGCAAGTTTGCAGCCGCGCCCCGGCGCGCCCTCGCAGGCGTCCCCGCCGTCCGGCGCGCGCGCCGTCATGGCGTTCCAATAGCCGGCATAGAGCCGACCAGCGGCTTGCGTTCCACCGGCGCTCCCCAGCGGCGGCTCGCGGCCTCCCGGCGCGGCAAGCGGCGTCCCGACGAGCAGGACGGCCAGGCCAAGCCGTCCGAGGCCGAGACGTAATTTATTACTGGGAGACTTGAACATTTAATATCTCCAACTAATTCGCTTTGCATAATAAATCGAAATATTATTATTTTATTGTTGAATATAAAATTCAATAATAATGCTATTGCTATTTGTATTAAATCCGCGATTTCCATTTTTATTTACTTGCCAGAGCCTCGGGGAGGTTCGATCCGGGTTGCGGCACCGATCCGAGTCCCTTGGCGACAAGGCCAAAGCGGCCTGATAAACTCACCCCGTTTCGCGATTCGTTTTGCGGAGAGAACCCGCCATGAGAAGCCC
>CAMYKD010000118.1 GCA_947258885.1 uncultured Kiloniellales bacterium
CCCGTCGTACTGCTGGATCGCCGCCGGATTGGCCAGGTGCACCCGAAAGCCGGCCGCCTGAAGACCGTCGACCAGCCAGTACCAGTTATAGGTCGACTCCACCACCACCCCGCAAAGCCGCTCCGCAAAGGGCGTCAGCGCCCGAAGGATCACCCCAAGGTCGTTCGCCAGGCGCCGCTGAAACAAAGCCCGGTCGCGCGCGTCGGCGACAACCACGTAACTGTTCGTGGAATGCAGATCGATACCGCAGTAGAGTTCCATCTAAGCCTCCTCGATTGGCTCTTGGTTGGTTTCCACAGATCAACTGTAAAACCAAGTCGCCCGTCGAGGGGGCGGCTAGATGAGTATCAGACTTGATTTAGTCGCGGCGCTAACGCGATCCGCGACGGAAGATGCCTCTTAAATCGAGTCTGACCCCAATTTCTCGATTTCTCGGGAGGGGCCGTCGGCCCAAGGGCATTGGTGCTTGCGGTGCATGGCGGCCGGCCCTAAGTCTGTTTTCAGAATCTTAAGGCTTTTGGCTGTGGAATGCCGGCGGCATGAGCAAGCACAGGCGTGAGAGAAGGGGCGAGATGAGCCGCGAGGTTTCGAAGCCGGGTAAACGATGGGCCTACGGCTGGGCGGCTGCCCTGGCCGCCCTCCTGGCGGGGGCCGTCGGCCCGGCGGCCGCGCAGCAGGTCGCCCTGCTGCAGGGCCTCGACAAGATCACCGCGCGGATCTCGACCTTCGAGGCGCCGCTGGGCGAGACGGTGCGCTTCGGAACCTTCGAGATCGTGGCCCGGGCCTGCAATAAGCGGCCGCCGGAGGAGCCGCCGGAAAGCGCGGCCTTCCTGGAGATCGTCGACCTGCGGCCGGACGCCGACGCCGTCCAGCTGTTCACCGGCTGGATGTTCGCCTCCTCGCCGGCGCTCTCGGCGGTCGAGCACCCGGTCTACGACGTCTGGGTGATCGACTGCAGGAAGGCCTCGAGTTCCGCGGCGTCCAATTCCGCGGGAAACTGAGCCGACGCCCGCACGGCCGAAGCCAGGCGGACCCGGTAGTCCTCGCGCGGGATCTCGAGCACGCCGAACTGGCGCAGGTGCGGCGTCTCGAACTGGGTGTCCAGAAGGCTGAACCCGCCCTTCCTGAGCCGACCCACCAGATGCGTCAGGGCCACCTTGCTGGCGTTGGCGGCGCGGCTGAACATGGATTCGCCGAAAAACGCGGCGCCTAGCGCCACGCCGTAGAGCCCCCCGATCAGGACGCCGTCGCGCCAGCATTCGACCGAGTGGGCGAAGCCCATCTCATGCAGGTCGCAATAGAGCTTTTCGATGGTCGGGTTGATCCAGGTGTCGCGGCGGCCGGGGCCCGGGGTGGCGCAGCCGCGGATCACCTGGGTGAACGCCGTGTCGCAGCTCACCTGGAAGACGCCGCGGCGCAGGACCCGCCTCAGGCTGCGGGGAATGTGAAAGGTCTCCAAAGGCAGGATGCCGCGGTAGTCCGGGTCGATCCAGTGGATCTCCTCGTCGTTGCGGCTCTCGGCCATCGGGAAGATGCCGACCGCATAGGCCCGCAGCAACAGCTCAGGCTTCAGTTCCATCGACGCCCGGCTCCGCTTTCACTCGTTCTCCCCGGACATATAGTGCTCCAGCCAGTGGATGTCATAGTCGCCGTTGATGAAATCGCTCTCGGCGATCAGCCTCTGATGCAGCGGGATCGTGGTGTGGACGCCCTCGATCACGAACTCCTCCAGCGCCCGGCGCAGGCGCATCAGGCACTCGTTGCGGGTCTGGCCCTGGACGATCAGCTTGGCGATCAGGCTGTCGTAGTACGGCGGCACCCGGTAGCCGGCATAGAGGCCCGAGTCGACCCGCACGCCCAGGCCGCCGGGCGCGTGGTAGTCGGTGACGGTCCCCGGCGAGGGCATGAAGGTCTCGGGGTTCTCGGCGTTGATCCGGCACTCGATGGCGTGGCCCTGCGGAACGATGTCGCTCTGAGCCACGCTGAGCGGCATGCCCGCCGCGATACGGATCTGCTCGCGCACGATGTCGACGCCGGTGATCGCCTCCGAGATCGGGTGCTCGACCTGGAGGCGGGTGTTCATCTCGATGAAGTAGAACTCGCCGTTCTCGAAGAGGAACTCGATTGTGCCCGCGCTGCGATAGCCCAGCTTGCTGATGGACTTGCTGACCAGGGCGCCGATCTTGGCGCGCTGGTCGGCGTTGAGCGCCGGCGAGGGCGCCTCCTCGAGCAGCTTCTGGTGGCGGCGCTGCAGGGAGCAGTCGCGCTCGCCCAGGTGCACGACGTTGCCGTGCGCGTCGGCCAGCAGCTGGACCTCGATATGGCGCGGCTGGCCCAGATACTTCTCGATATAGATCACGTCGTAGCCGAAGGCGGCTTTGGCCTCGGCCTTCGCGAGGCGCACGGACTCGAGCAGCTCGCCCTGGGTCCGGGCCACCTTCATGCCGCGGCCGCCGCCGCCGGCCGCCGCCTTGATCAGCACCGGATAGCCGATGCGCTCGGCGATCTCGGCCGCCTCCTTGTCCGTGGTGACCGCGCCGTGCGATCCCGGGACGACGGGCAGGCCGAGGGATTCGGCCGCCTGCTTGGCCGCCACCTTGTCGCCCATGAGGGACATGTGCTCCGGCTCCGGCCCGATGAAGACGAAGCCGTGCTCCTGGACCATGTCGGCGAAGTTGGCGTTCTCCGACAGGAAGCCGACCCCCGGGTGAATCGCGTCGACCCCGGTGATCGCGGCGGCCGAGAGCAGCGCCTGGATGTTCAGATAACTATCCTTGCCGGGCGGCGGCCCGATGCAAACGCTTTCGTCGGCCAGGCGGACGTGCATGGCGTCGGCATCGGCCGTGGAGTGCACCGCGACCGTATCGATGCCCATCTCGCGGCAGGCGCGGTGGATCCTGAGCGCGATCTCCCCCCGATTGGCGATAAGGATTTTCTCGAACATCTGGCCCCGGCGCCGCTACTCGATGATCAGCAGCGGTTCGCCGTATTCCACCGGCTGACCGTCCTGGACCAGGATCTGGGAGACCTTTCCGGCCCTGGGGCTGGGGATCTGATTCATCACCTTCATGGCCTCGATGATCAGCAGGGTCTGGCCTTCCTTGACCGTGTCTCCGACCGATACGAAGGCCGGGGCGCCCGGCTCGGGGGCGCAATAGGCGGTGCCGACCATGGGCGACGTGACGGCATTGGCCGGAACGGAATCGTCCGAGGCGGCGTCGGCCGGAACCGCGCCCGTCGCGGCGGCCGGCGGCGGGGCGGCCGGGGCCGGAGCAGCGGCCAGCACCGTCCCCCCGCGGACCACCCGAATGCGGTGTCCGCCGCCCTCGTATTCGATCTCGGTCAGTCCCGTTTCGTCGAGCAGCCCGGACAGCTTGCGGACCAGCTCTTCATCGAGTTCGAGTTTGGGCATCAGCTCTCTTGTTCCTTCACCAGCCGGCGCGCAAGAGCGTCCAGGGCCATGGCATATCCCTCGGCGCCGAATCCGCAGATGACCCCTTCGGCCGCCCTCGAGACATAAGAATGCTGCCGGAAGGTTTCCCGCTTATGAATATTCGACAGGTGAACCTCGACCACCGGCAGTCCGACGGCCTGCAGGGCGTCGAGAAGGGCGATCGAGGTGTGGCTGTAGGCGGCGGGGTTGATGACGATGGCGGCGTGGGCCTCGCGCGCGCGCTGGATCCAGCCGACCAGCTCGCCTTCGCTGTTCGACTGCCGGCACTCGACGGCGAGGCCGAGGCGGTCCCCATGCTCCCGACAGCGCGCTTCGATCTCGGCCAGGGTGGTCCGGCCGTAGATCTCCGGCTCGCGCGTGCCCAGCAGGTTGAGATTGGGACCGTTGAGTATCAGAACCGATGGCGCCTTTGCCACAGCCGCGCCCCGCGACGAGTTGACAGCGCAGTAGCGTTAACACAGGCCCCCACGGCGGCGCAATCCGACTTTCGCGGCACCGCCGCCCGCGCCGCTTCTAGCTCGATTTGCTTCGGACCTGGGCGACCTTGTCCCGCAGGGTCTGCATGTCGATCGCGCCGGGGATGACCTCGTCGCCGATGACGAAGGCCGGCGTGCCGTTGATCCCCAGCAACTCGGCCAATTCGAAGTTCCGGCGCAGCAGGCCGTCTATTTCCCGGGCCTGCATGTCCCGCTTCAGGCGTTCGACCTCTAGGCCGACTTCGGTCGCGATCGCCATGACGGCTTTCTTGTCCAGGTTGCCCTTGGCGTTCATCATCGCGAAATGGAAGGGCTCGTAGAGGCCCTGCTTGACCGAGGCCAGCGCCGCGCGCGCGGCGAACTGGGAGTCCGGCCCCAGGATCGGAAACTCCTTCATGACCACCCGGATCCGGCCGTCGGCCTTCGCCGCCTCGCGCAGTCCGTTGGCGACCGAGCGGCAGTAGCCGCAGCGATAGTCGAAGAACTCGACCACCGCGACATCGCCGTCCGGATTGCCGATGACGGGATCGTGGGGATTATTGAAGATCGCCGCCTGCTGGCGTTTCAACGTTTCTCGCTTGCGCTCCTCGGCGGCCACCTTCTCGCGCTGCTGGTAGACCCGGATGGCGTCGATCACGACCTCCGGATGGGTCACCAAGTACTCCCGCACGACCTCGCGGATCGCCGTTTCCTCAGCCGGATCGAACTGGGCGGGCTTGCTCTGCTCCTGGCCGAGCGCGGGCTCGAGGACCAACAGGGCCGCCGCGAACGAGAGTGGGGCGGCCGCCCGTCTGGTAGCTCCGATCATTGGCAGTTCCCTCCCGATGAGATTGGTTCGGTCCGTCCGGGTGGCGGCTCCGCACGAGCCGCGGGCAATCTATACCGCGCAGCCGCCCGCCGCAAATCATCGATTCGTTACTTGTTCTTCTGCTTGGCCTCGAAGCGCTCGGCGAGGTTGGCCACGTCCTGCGCGCGCAGCCAGCCCGGCGAGTTCTCGGGCAGCAGGTGCAGGGCCCGGGTGGCCTGCGCACTCGCCTCGGCCGCCCTGCCGCGGGCCAAGGCCCCTTCGGCCAGCGCCAGCGCGGCCATGCCCTTGTCTCCCAGGCGGCCGTGCGCGGTCGCCGAGAGCTGCCAGGCGAAGGCGTTCCGGGGCTCGCGGCGCAGCACTTCGTCCAACTGGTCCAGCGCGTCGCGGTCCATCTGTCGGTCGTGGAGCTCGATCTGGACCTGGGCGAGCGCGAGCCGCAGCTGGGGCACGTCGGGAAGAAGCCCGACAGCGGTCTCGTATTGGGGCAGCGCCTCGGCGATACGGCCGTTCTCGAACAGCATCTGGCCTTTCAGCTCGTGGAAGAAGGGATCGTCCGGGCTTTCGGCCAGCAGCCCGTCGATCAACGGCAGGGCCTTGTCCAGGTCCGGCCGCCGGTAGTACGCGATGGCGCGGGCATAGCGCGCCGGAACGCTGCTGTCCGTCTCCGGATAGGCCCGGAAGACGCGGACCGGCGACTCGAGGAAGCCGATCAACTTGGCCCTGACGCGGGCATGCCCGGCGACTAGCCCGGGCGACGGCGGCGCGTCCGCATAGCGCGACTTGGCGAGCGCCTCCTCCAGGAACATGATGCGATCCTGGGTCAGGGGATGGGTGCGCAGATAGGGATCTTGGCTGCTGGCCAGCAGGATCTCCTGATCGCTCAGGATCTCCATGAACTGCAGCAGGCCGCGCGGCGACTGGCCGGTGCCGTTGAGCAGGCGCACCGCCGCCTGGTCGGCGGACTGCTCCTGGCCGCGGGTGTAGGTCAACAGGCCCTTGAGCGCTATGTCCTGTCCGCCCGAGATGACCGCGACGGCGGCTTCCGGACGCCCGGTCGCGAGCGCCGCGCCGATCCCCAGAAGGTAGCTGACCAAGGCCGTCGTCTGGGCCTTCTCCATCTCGCCGATGCGCCCGGCGATGTGGCCCCCGGTGATATGGCCGGTCTCGTGCGCGAGCACCCCGATCACCTCGAGCGGGTCGTCGGCGCGCATCAGCAGGCCGGTGTGAATGAATATGTTTTGCCCGCCCGCCACGAAGGCATTGAGGCTGCGGTCCTGGATCAGGTAGACATCGATGGCTTGCGGGTTCAAGCCCGCCGCTTGGAACAGTGGTGTGGCATACCCCCGGATGATACCTTCGATCTCGGCGTCGCGGATGAAGTTTCGACCCTGCGCCCGCGCCTGGGCGGGCGCGAGCAGGGCCAGGGACAGGGCCAGGAGCAGCGCGGCCAACAAGGGGACTGGGCGAGTGCGCAACGGTCTACTCTCGATCATTGAGCTTTCAAGGTAGCTATCGAATGGGGGCAAATCAACGAAAGTCGGGGGCGCGGCTGCTGGCGTCGGCAGGGCTGGCATTGTGGGTCGGGGCCTGCGGTTCCGGGGACGACGAAACGCTGAAGATAGGGCCGGTCGAAGGTTTCGCCGGCGCGCTCGCGGCCGACGAACCTCACGCCGCGCTGATCGGCCGCGACGTGCTGGGCAACGGCGGCAACGCCGGGGATGCCGCCGTGGCCATGTATTTCGCCATGGCGGTGACCCTGCCGTCGCGGGCCGGCTTGGCCGGAGGCGGCGTCTGCCTGGTTTTCGACCATGGAGACAAAACCGCCGAGGTGATCGAGTTCCTGCCGCAAGCCGGGCCTTCGGGCGGGGTGGTCCCGCGCGGGGTGCGGGCCATGGCCGCGCTCCATGCCCGCTACGGGCTGATTCGATGGGAGCCTCTTGTGGCTCCGGCCGAGAACCTGGCCCGCTTCGGCCATCCGGTCAGCCGCGCCCTGGCACGGGATCTGGCGCGCGCGGCCGCGACGATCCGATCCGACCGCGAGCTGTCGCGGATCTTCACGTCCGGGACGGGGCGGCTTCCCGGCGAAGGCGACCGCGTGACGCAGCCCGACCTGTCCTCGGTCCTGGCCGGCATCCGTCTGCAGGGGGCCGGCTATCTGCATGTCGGCTCCTTCACGCGCCGATTCGCCGAAGCCGCGAGCGCCGCGGGCCAGCGCCTCTCGCCCACGGAGTTGCGCGGTGCCTTGGCCCGCTTTCAGGCGCCCGCGCAGCTTCGCTTCGGCACGGAGACGCTGTATTTCTCGGTGCCTCCGGCGGCCGACGGTCTGCTCGCGGCGGTGCTGTGGCAACTGCTGACCGAGGTCCGGGACTACGACTCCGCACCGCCCGACGAGCGCCCTCACCTCCTCGTCGAGGCGGCCATGCGGGCCTTCGCCGACCGCGCCTCCTGGCTCGCCCCTGGCGGACAGAGCCGGGAATCGGCGCCGGACCTGCTCGCCGAGGACCGCCTGGCGCGCCTCATGGCGGATTACGACGCCGGGCGCCACACGGCGGCCTTCCGGCTGTCGCCGGCGCCGGAATCCCGGCCGGAAGACCCGGACGGGGCCGGCTTCGCCGTCGGCGACCGCTGGGGCAACGCCGTGGCCTGCAGCCTGACCATGAACGGCCTGTTCGGGGCCGGGCGCATGGCAACGGATACCGGGATCCTGCTGGCCGCGCCGCCGCTCGGCGGGAACGACGGGACCCTGTCGCCCAGTGTCGCCATTCTGGGCAACGAGCCGAACGGCGACGCGCACCTGGCCTTGGCGGCGTCCGGCGGCGCGGCGGCCCCGACGGCGCTGGTCGCGGCGTTGCTGGGGGTGCTGGCCCTGGACCGGCCTCTCGAGGAGGCGATCGCGGCGCCGCGCCTGCACCATGGCGGCGCGCCGGACCTGGTGCTCCACGAGGCGGAGGTGCCGCCGCCGGTGCTCGACACCCTGCGCGCGCGGGGGCACAGGATGGCCGAGGCCGAAGCGCTCGGGCGGGTGGGCGGCTTCTACTGCGTGGAAGGCCTGCGCGACATCAAATACGGTTGCGCAGCGGGCAGCGACCGGCGAGGCTGGGGCCTGGGCACCCTGGTCCAGTAGCACCCACGAGCGGCCCGGAAAGGACCATGGAACGATGACATTGAAGACTGCGAGCCGGGGCACGATCCCGCCGTTCATCGTCATGGACGTGATGCGCGCCGCCAACGAGCGCGAGGCGGCGGGCGAGGCGGTGCTGCACCTCGAGGTCGGCCAGCCGGGCACGCCGGCGCCGGCGCCGGTACTCGAGGCGGCCCGCAAGGCCCTCGATGGCGATCGCATCGGCTATACAGACGCGTTGGGCATCCCGCCGCTGCGCCGGGGCATCGCCGGCCACTACCGGGACCAGTACGGCGTCGAGCTGGACCCGGAGCGGATCGTGGTCACGACCGGGTCGTCGGGCGGGTTCCTGCTGGCCTTCCTGGCGGCCTTCGAGGCCGGCGACCGGGTCGCCCTGGCGGCGCCCGGCTATCCGGCCTATCGCAACATCCTGGCGGCGCTCGGCGTCGAGCCGGTGCTGCTCGAGACCGAGGCCGAGCACCGCTTCCAGCCGACGCCGGAGCTGCTGGAGCGCGCGGCCGGGCGGCTCGACGGCCTGATCGTCGCCTCGCCCTCGAACCCGACCGGCACCATGCTCGACCGCGCCGAGCTACGGGCGCTGGTCGACCACTGCGCGGCGCGCGGCATACGCCTCGTCTCGGACGAGATCTACCACGGCATCGGCTACGGCCGGGAGGCGGTCTCGGCGGTCGAGCTGAGCGCCGACGCGATCGTCATCAACAGCTTTTCGAAGTACTACTCGATGACCGGCTGGCGGCTCGGCTGGATGGTGGTCCCCGAGGCGCTGAAGCGCCCGGCCGAGTGCCTCGGCCAGAACCTCTTCATCTCGGCGCCGACTCTCTCGCAGCTGGCCGGCGTGGCGGCGCTCGGCTGCCGCGCCGAGCTCGACGCCTACGTCGCGAACTATGCGCTCAACCGCGCGCTGCTGCTGGCCGAGCTGCCGAAGGCCGGCTTCGACCGCCTGGCCCCGGCCGACGGCGCCTTCTACCTCTACGCCGACGTCAGTGCGTTGACCAACGACAGCGAGGCCTTCTGCCGGCGCATGCTGGCCGAGACCGGCGTCGCGACGACGCCGGGGGTCGACTTCGACCCGGCGCGCGGCCACCGCTTCCTGCGCTTCTCCTTCGCCGGCCCCGAAGCCGCCATGGCCGAGGCGGCGGAGCGGCTGAAGGGCTGGCTCGAGGGGGGGTGAAGCCGGGCCGCGGGGCCGGGCCTTTTGCTCGGGACTGAAGCAGCCGCAGCGTCGCGGCGGATGTCTCCTGTCCCCCAGCTCCGGCTCCTGCCGCGATCCCTTTTCCGGGACGGCCCGTGACCCGACTCGGACACTCGTCATTCCAAGTGCGTTGTTGCCGTTCGCCTTGAAGGCCGCCTATCACGAATGCGCAACGGCGCCTTCACCCACCATCTCGGACGTCAAACGCCGAGGCACAGGATCAGCGCCATCGTCGAGGGCACGGCCTTGTCGTTGGCGGCGCGGGCGACGGTGGCAATCTGCTCCCTGGTGACGGTTATGCCGGCGGCGGCCTGCTCCAGGATCGGCCGAACCAAGCGCGCGGTTCGGGACGTTTCGGGACACCGCCCAGGGCGTCCTGTTCGCTACCTTGTCGCCCGGACTCCCGTCCCCAGCCAATCGGCCCTTTGGGGATGGCATCGGCCTGCCGGCGGCCAAAAGCGGATTTAGGCACGAACATATTGCTCGTCGCTCAATTCCGAGTTACAATCACCGCGCGGGGAGGGGCTCCACTTGGGGACCCCCGGCTGAATCCGAACAGGCCGAGCCAGTGTCTTGGCGTCGCCGTCGCGTGCCGCGACGGGGGCGCCAGCGCAAAGACGTGTGGGAAGGAGGGTTCAGATCATGACGCTACGTTCACTCATCGCCGCCGCCGCCGCCATCGGCGCGCTGGCCGTTGCCTTCGGCCTCGGCGCGGCCGAGCCGCCGCTCGGCCTGCCGGCCGTCCCGGTGCCCGCGGACAATCCGATGACGCCGGCCAAGGTCGCGCTCGGCGACAGGCTGTTCCACGACCCCCGCTTCAGCGCCACCGGCGAGGTCAGCTGCGCGACCTGCCACGCGCGGGACAAGGCCTTCACCGACAGCCCGCTCCAGGTCTCGGAGGGGGTCAACAAGCTGACCGGCACGCGCAACGCGCCGACCGTGCTCAACGCCGCGTTCAACCAGACGCAGTTCTGGGACGGGCGGGAGCCCGACCTGGAGGGCCAGTCCGGACAGCCCTTCCTCAACCCGGTCGAGATGGCGCTGCCCAGCCACCAGCCGATCCTCGACGTGGTCAAGGCCGATCCAGAGTACCGCGAGATGGTCGAGAAGGCCTTCGGCATCGAGCCGGACGCCGTCACCGCCACCCACGTCAAGCAGGCCATCGCCAGCTTCGAGCGCACGCTCGTCACCGGCGACTCGCCCTTCGACCGCTGGTACTTCGGCGGCCAGGAGGACGCCATCGACGAGGCCGCCAAGCGCGGCTTCCAGGTCTTCCTCGAGCAGGGGCGCTGCGTCTCCTGCCACACGCTCAACCAGAAGCACGCGCTGTTCACCGACCACAGGTTCCACAACATCAACGTCGGCTTCCTGCGCATCGAGGGCGACGTCTACGAGATGGCCTCGGCCTATGCCAAGGCGGCGCGCAACAAGGACGAGGTCGACATCGACGTGCTGACCAACAAGAACACCTCCGAGCTCGGCCGCTTTGCGGTCGACAACCAGTGGGCGGGCCTGGGCGCCTTCAAGACGCCGACCCTGCGCAACATCGCGGTGACGGCGCCCTACATGCACGACGGCTCGCTGAAGACCCTGGAGGAGGTGGTCAAGCACTACAACAACGGCGGCGCGCTGAAGGAAGGCGATCCGATCAACCCCTATCTCAGCGGCGGCATCCGTCCGCTCGACCTGAGCGACGGGCAGGTCGCGCAAGGCCTCGGCGCCTTGGCGGCCGGCTCGGTCCTGCCGCTCAGCCTGGTCAAGGTGGTCGCCGCCAAGGCCGAGGACAGCTTCACCTTCGCCTTCGTGTCCGATTCGCACATCCAGCAGATCAAGGGCGCGAAGTTCGTGCGCAACTGGGACCGTGGCCTCGAGCGCGCCGTGGCCGAGGTCAACCTGATGAACCCGCAGCCCGACTTCGTCGTCTACGGCGGCGACATCGCCCAGCTCGCGCTGCCGGCCGAGATCGACCACGGCCTGGAGATCCTGTCCGCCCTCAAGCCCAAGGCGCACTACATCCTGGGCGAGCACGACTACTACCTGGATCTCGGCGAGCACTGGTCCAAGCGGCTCGGCCCGCAGTACTACAGCTTCGACCACAAGGGCACCCACTTCGTCATGCTGAACAGCATCCTGACCGACGAAAAGTGGGTCAACAAGTGGTCCTCGGGCACCGAGCGCATGGGCGTCATGGCCGGGCTGGACGACCCGCGCGGCTCGCCCTTCATGGTCGGCGAGGAACAGCGCAAGTGGCTGGCCGACGATCTCGCCAAGGTCGACAAGGCCACGCCCGTCGTCGTATTCTCGCACTCGCCGCTGCAGAAGATCTTCAAGAACTGGAACTTCTGGACCGACGACGCCGAGGAGGTGCAGGCCCTGCTCGCGCCCTTCGACAAGGTCAACGTGTTCTACGGCCACGTCCACCAGATCCAGTACAACCAGATCGGCAATATCTCCTTCCACGCGGCGATGGCGACCGCCTGGCCCTGGCCCTATCCGGGGTCCTACGCCCAGGCGCCCAACCAGCTGCCGGTGCTGACCGTGCCGATGAACCGGGCCGACCCCTTCCACGAGCGCGACGCCACCGGCTGGCAGTTCATCGACGTGCAGACCGGCAACGCGACGCTCACCTACCTGCTGCCCGACAACGACATCCGCCGGATCGGTTGGGACGATAAGCGCCGCCAGCCGATCGACTTCGCCTACCAGGACGCGCCGATCGCCGCGCAGAAGCATTACTGAGGGAGGATCTCATGAGAGCAGTAGTTCTGGTCCTGGCCGTCGGCGCCCTGCTGACGGCCATGCCGCGCGCCCAGGCCGACCCCTTCACCGAGCTGGACGTCGAGATGTGGTTCGAGGAGTACGTCAGCGTGGTCAAGGACGGCCGCGCCGCCTGGACCGACGCCAGCCTGGGGACCAACGGCGTGGTCTGCGCCCAGTGCCATCCCAACGCCGCCAACACCCATCCCGAGACCTACCCCAAGTACCAGAAGCAGCTCGGCCGGGTCACGCAGATGTGGGAGATGGTCAACTGGTGCATCCGCAACACGGTGGAAGGCAAGAACCTCGCCGCCGACGACCCGCGCATGACCGCGATCATGGCCTACATCAACCACGAGCGGCGCGGCGTCAAGCTCGACCCGGGCAAGCACTGAGGCGCCGGCCAGGCCGCCGCCGCTCGTCCCTGGGGCCATCGAGACGGGGTCCCGATTGGCCCGAGCGCGGGCCTGCGCCCGGGATTGCGGGCGGTCCGGGGGCGGCGGCGGCGCTCAACGCGACCCGTCGATGACGGGCCGGGCGGCTCCAAACAGTCCGGCTCGAGGGGCTGGGCGGATATTTGCATTGTCTGCTATGTGGCTAGGAAGAGCCTATCTGAGATGCCGCCGGCCGCGACAGCAATACCCCCGATACCTGAAGCACGAGCCTGAAGGTCGGCTTTCGACGGGTTCTTTCCGCCCGTCCCCTCCGCCCGTTCAGTCCCAATCTTCGTCGGATGCATTGGTTTGGAACATCGAAAATCGGCGCTCCGTTTTCGGAGTCGGTCGACGAAAGCGGCGGCGGGCGCCGACCCCGCTGGGTCAGAAATATACCAGGAAACCCCACAGAATCAGCGCCGCCATGAACACCTTGATCCACGATACCCAATTCGATGTTTGCTTGCCGACCCGATCGGACTGCGGAATCCGGGTCTGGCCCGCGCGGGCGTTGGACGCCGCCAGTCGCGACTGGCTCGGCGTTGGGCCCGGCGTGCTCTCGCCCAGAGAGGATCTGATGTAGTCGAGGTTGCTCATGCCCGCGGGTCTCGCGCCCACCGGAACGCCAGGGGTCGTTTGGCGGGCGGCGGCGCGGCCGGGCTGCCCATGCCTGGCGAGAAAGTCCTCGAGCGAGGGAACCTTCTCGATCGGCCGCTTGCAGATCGAGGCGAAGTCCTCGACCTTGTCCGCCAGCGGGCGCATCCGCCGCAATTCCCGGAACAGGGGGGATTTTCGGGGATTCTCGAAATCCGACTTCTGGAACAGGATGTTGTCGCCGGTGCAGAAGCGCTCGTAGAGCGATTGGTCGCGGGCGATGGCGTCGAGGCTGAGGTCGATCATGATGAAAGAGAAATCGTCGATCCTGGGCCCGAAATGGCCGGCCGTTCGGCCCGGGTGCTGAAAGTGGGCGTGGCCGAGCTCGTTGCCGTTGCCGAGCGGCATGGCGGGCACGTACATGCCGTCGTAGTCGATCAGCGTCAGGGATCCGTTGCGCACGACCATGTTGCCGTTCTCGAGATCGCCGTGGGCGATCCCGCGGTCGGCGAGGAAGCGCGCGAGCTCGTGAAAGGACGACAACAGCGCGCGCATGGCCGCCGCATCGTCGTAGTTGTCCTCCAGGAACAAGCCCAGCGTCGGCCCCTCGGCCCAGGCCATCTTGACCACGGGATAGAGCACCGAGCGCACGCGCACCCCTTGGCGCTGGTACTCGAAGGAGACGAAATGCTTGCTGCGGAGCTGACCGATCGCGTCGCTGATCTGCGCGTAGCGCTGCTTGAGGTCGGGAACGTATCGGTGGAAGCAGCGCACGGCGAACTTCCGCGCCTTCGAGCTGACCGTGTAGGTCAGCGCAAAGCCGCCGCCGAGAACGATCGGCAGGCCGAGCGTGCTGGTGGCGAGGCTGCCGGCGGCGAGCTCCGGGTCGGTGAACGCCGAGGCCGGGTTCTGTGCCGACTGATTGTATTCTGCGATGCCCGGATAACGTTTCACGGCGATCGATCACTCCAGAATCAGCAGCGTCGAGTCGTCAACCTGCATGCGGCCCGCCTTGCGTTCGCGGGCGACCAGCGCCTCGAGGCCGGCGACGTCGGAGATGCCGAGCAGGATCTCTCCCGCGCAGGGATCCGCCTGGGCGCGGCGCAGGAACCACTCGGCGATCGCATCGGTCATGCACACGATCCTCGGTTCAGCGAGCCGGTCGAGGGCCCAGACGGCGGTCGAGGCCTCGGCGTGGCCAGGCCGCTTGAGGAAGGTATTGTGCCTGCGCCGCGTCGACAGCAGCGTCGGCTGACGCTGAAAGTCCTTCGGATCGCTGTAGGGAAAGCTCGCCACCAGCCGGGTTCCGTCGAGCAGCAGCGCCAGGGTGTCGCCGATCGCGAGCACGCGGGCCTGGTCCAGCTCCGGATTGACCGCCACGCCGAGCAGCGTGGCGAAGCTGCCGCGGTCGAAGGCCGCCTGGCGGCTCCAGGACATGGACTGCGGATCGTGGCGGCGGGTGTAGGCCATGATCCCCAGGTCCACCCGCGACATCGAGAGCACCGGCTTGAGGACGAAAAGCCGGACCAGGATCCGCGCCCACAGCCTGGAATCGAAGGATTCCGAGGCGCCGTCGCTCAGGGCGAGCGCCGATCGCTGCGGAGACCACGTGAAGGCGTCTTCGTTGCGATCGGCGTCACCCGGAAGCTTCGAAATCGATCCGAAGAACCTGAGCGCGAACCCGAACGACATGAACGGGGCTCGGCGGTTATCTCAGCTGGCTGGCGCGGGTACCGATCTCGAAGAAGTGACCGATGAAGTCCATGCCGGCCTTGTAGGCGAAGAATCGGCTGTCGCCGGTCACGTCGTAGCCCATGGCCTGGGCGGCGCTGACCAGATGGTCGGGAAACGGGCTCGACATCCGAAACAGCAGCTTGCCGTATTCGTCGGGCAGCTCGTCCTCGGACGACGGGAACAGGATCTCGTCCCCCGCTTCGTTATCGACGTGGAGGTTGAACAGCAGGACTTCGCCGTCGTTGGTCGAAATGCCCTTGATCGCATGGGCGATATCCTCGGGATCGCCGTCGGTCGACTGTCCGTCGGTGACATGGACGACGGTCGGCGGATACGAGGCCGGATGGCTGTCGCACCACTCGGCGACGGTTTCCGCGATCATGCGCATGGCCCCGCACATCGGGGTCCCGCCGTCGTGCAGGGGGTCGATCCAGACCGGAAACTTCACCACCTGCTTTTCGAGGACGTCGTCGCCGCCGTCGAGGTCCTGGTCGCGCTCCTCGATCCGCAGCGGGTTGCTTTCGATCTCGGAGATGGGCAGCAGGGTCCGGCCCTTCAGCGCGCCGCCGAAGGCCGAGCCGACGTCGTCGCCGCCGTAGCCGATGACGCCGATGTCGAAGTAGTCGCGCACCCCGTCCGCCTTGGTGCAGCGCACGATCGTCTCGGCGATCGTCCGGTTGAGCACGTCGGCGACGAACTCCGACTTGATGCTGCCGCCGGCCATCTGCTCGTCCATCGAGCCGGACTGATCGATCACGAACAGGAAGCAGGTCGGGTTCTTCCTGTTGATTTCCTTGGTGTATGACATCTTCATCGCTCCTGAGCTGATGCACATGGAGGGCGTGGTTGTCAGACCAAAGCCGGACTCCAGGCCCAATAGCCGGTTTGGTCCGACACACTACGGAGAGTTTATTAAAGGCGCGCTAAGGAGCGCGGTGCCGAGCGCTAGCGCCGCGAGATTTTGGTGAAAGTCTTGTTTCATTTTCTTCTCGCGATGCCGGGCTCGGGCGGCAGTTCGGCGCCGTGAGCCCGCGTTTCCTCCATATGTCGTCGCCACCGCGAGGGGCGGGGTTTCATGGATTAAGATTCAACAACCGAGGTGAGGGCCACGCCGAGCCGAACGATGCCGACGATTGCCAGGACCACGATCGACAGCCTCGCGCGGCTTTGCCGCGCCTCCAGCAATTCCCTTTGCCGTGCGGGCAATCCCACTCGCCACCTCTGGCAACGCCATTTGGCATCGAAGGTGATTCACGCCGCGTTAAGGACACGATAGATGACTTGGCTGCCGGACGTGCCCGGACGCCGGCGCCGGCGTTTTCGCATCGCAAATCGGCGGCGAGTCCCCAGCACACGGCGTCGCTATCCCCGTCCGACGACAAGCCCTGGCAGACCCGTCTTGCCCGCCTCTGGTACTCGCAGGGCAAGGCCACCGAGGCCCGCGGCCTCTTCGCTCCCCTCTCGGTTGGTTCACCGAGAGGTTCGACCTGGCAGATCTGAAGGACGCGACGGCGTTGCTCGACGCGTTCGGCTGAACGTTGTTCCCCTCATGGCGGTAGTGCCGAAGGTCCGAAAGTGTGCAGGTTTCTCGGACGCCAGGCACGGCGTAGCTGGTGGTGCTCGGCGGATGGCGGCGTCCGAGAAACCTGCACAGGTGCGGACCTACGAGTTTGTGGGATGAGGCAGGAGATGGCTTCGGGTGGTCCGTTGCTGTAAAGGGCGATTATTCAGTTGTCGGAGCTTCCGATCATGAGAGCAGTAAGGGCATCTCATATATTCTTGACGAGATCATCGCCTACGTAAGGGCGCTGCAGGTGGCGGCGGGAATCGAGTGAAGGGGGAGCAGGCGAAAGGGCTCAGATCGTCGCCCGTCAGAACCCGCTTCTACCCATGGCTTTTCCAGCGGGGCTCTATGACACGCAGGTGCAGCTCCGCAAGAGGGATGAGGATGGAAAACAGGACCAGCGCCTCGACGATGGAACGGTAATCCCCGGTCCACCCGCCGGCGGGCGTGCAGCCGGCGGCCAGCCGCGCAGCCAGGACAGCCAAGGAAACCCCGGCCAGCATCGTCACCCCCAACCGCAGCATCGGCCAAACTCCGGATCTGCTACTCTCAAAGGCGCGTTGGAACGCGAGCGACATGCACAAGATGTAGACGATCGGGTTCACCGGGGTGGCGGCGCACGAGTCGGCCGGTATTAGCGCCACGAAGGCGGCCCGAACGCCAACCAGGATCGCGACGATGACCGCCGTATTGAAAAAGAAGCCGCCGAAATATGCGGCGCAACTCCGCCAGAAAGCCGAGCGAGGTGAGGCGGGCTCCAGGTGGTTCAAATTCATCATTCAAACGCTCCTTAACATTGACGATCAGAAGACCGCAAATGGATCATGATTTTCTTAACAGGTTAGAC